>JBCBFX010000016.1:0-35724 GCA_038527345.1 Pseudomonadota bacterium
GCCGCAGGATTTGCCCGTGCTGATTGCAGGGCCCACCGCGTCCGGCAAGTCGGCGCTGGCGCTGGCCCTGGCCGAGGCGCAAGGCGGCGTGATCGTGAATGCCGATGCAAGCCAGGTCTATGACTGCTGGCGCATCCTGACTGCACGGCCATCCCCCGAAGAGGAAACGCGCGCCCAGCATGCGTTGTACGGGCATGTGCCCTTTGACGCGCCCTATTCCACCGGCCATTGGCTGCGCGAGGTGACGCCGCTGCTGATCGGCCCGCGTCCGATCATCGTGGGGGGCACGGGGCTGTATTTCGCGGCACTGACCGAAGGACTGGCCGACATTCCGGCCACGCCGCCGGAAATCCGCGCCGCCGCCGACATCATGAACCTGCCCGACATGCTGGCGTGCGTCGATCCCGCCACACGCGCCCGGATCGACACCGCGAACCGCGCCCGCGTCCAGCGCGCATACGAGGTGCAGCAGGCCACGGGGCGCGGGCTGGCCGCGTGGCAGGACGATACCCCACCCCCCGTGCTGGCCCCCGGCACCTATACGGGCATCGTCATGGACAGCCCCAAGGACTGGCTGACCCCCCGCATCGCACGGCGCTTCGATCAGATGCTGCGCGGTGGCGCGCTGGACGAGGCGCGGGCGATGCAGGACCGCTTTGACCCCACCCTGCCGTCATGCCGCGCCATCGGCGTGGCCGAAGCGATGAGGGTTCTGGACGGCACGCTGACGCATCAGCAAGCGGTCGAGGCCGCGACCATCGCCACCCGCCAATACGCCAAGCGGCAGCGCACGTGGTTCCGGGCGCGGTTGGGGGACTGGCGTCGGGTCGCTTCGGCGGATTTGACCGCTGCTTGACCTTTTCTGCTTGGAAACAGGCTGGAATGGGGGCAAAACCCCCTGAACTTGCACGAACCCGATACAGGCCCTTATGCCACTTGCCCCCGTCCAGATCAAAACGCTGGCCCAGCTGATCGGTCCACAGGACTGGCGGCTGGCGCTGGCCCACGACCGGCCCGAACATCTGGTGATCTGGATCACACGCGGTCAGGGGCGGCTCTTGCTGAACGGCACACGGCGCGGGGTGGGCACACACAACGCAATCGTCGTACCTGCGGGCACGCTCTTTTCCCTCGATCTTGGGCGGCAGCCGCTGGGGCATGTGGCGCTGATCCCCGACGGGACGGACGTGCGCCTGCCCCAACAGCCCCGGCAATTGCGGCTGCGGGACGTGGCCGCAATTTCGGAACTGACGATCCTGTTCGATACGGCCCAACGCGAGGCAAGCCAGCAACGTCCCCTCGCGCAGGACGCGCTGGACGCGCATGTTGCGCTGATTTCGGTCTGGGTGCGGCGGCAGATCGCCCTGCCTGACCACCTGCCGCACAAGATGGATGCAGCTGCACGGCTGAGTGCCGCATTCTGCGAAAGCGTCGCGCGCAACCACGCGCAGGCCATGACCATGGCCGACCATGCCCGGACGCTGGGGGTGACGCCGACACACCTGTCACGGGCATGCAAGGCCGCAACGGGCAGAACCGCGGCCGATCTGCTGACCGAACGCAAGCTTTACGCCGCCCGCGTGGCCCTTTTGGAAACCACCGTGCCTGCGCAGGACATTGCCCGGCACCTGGGCTTTGGCTCAGCCGCCTATTTCACCCGTTTCATCCAGCAACACACCGGAATGACGCCCATCGCATTGCGGCGCAGCGCCAGGACCGAGCGCACCGCGCGATCTGCCTGATTGCGCGGCAAAGTCGCAAAACGACATGTGAAGTGTCGCAAATGTGTGATGATTCCGGGACGCACCCCGTTGACCTGAGCCGGGTTCTGTTGCCTCATGCGGCTCAGGGAACAACAAATTCGCCGCACCGCCCGCGCCCGACCGGGGCCGCAGGTGTCATCCGGACCACCGGATCCGTGCAGCGCAGGGGGCATACGTGTAGATACCAATCACCAATTCCGGTCGAACCAGACCACCACATGCGAGGCGCAGACAATGCCGCCCGCCGATCACCAGGCAGCAGGAATGACTGCCATCAGCCACCCAACAGGGGCGATATATGGGACTTTTCATCCTCAGACGACTGGGCGTGATGCTGCTGACGGCGCTGTGCCTGACGTTCATCGTGTTCTTTCTGACCAATCTTTATCCAAACCTCGAAAAACTGGCCAAGACCCAGGGCAACTTCCGCATGACGGACGAAGCCGTGGCAAGCTGGCTGGGGGACCGGGGCTATACCGACAACATGTTCGTCAAATATGGCCGCTGGCTGGGGGTCGCCCCAGGCTGGGTCACCGAAAAGGACGACGGCACGGTGACCGGCCAGTGTTTCGCCGAAAACGCACCGGTCGAGGAACGGCCGACCTTTTGCGGCATCCTGCAAGGGGATTGGGGCCAGTCGCTGGTGTTCAAGGATGACGTCAGCAGCCTTGTGGCGCTGCGACTGGGGGCCACGGGCAAGCTGATGGGCTTTGTTCTGCTGGTGATGGTGCCCATGGCGCTGCTTGTCGGCGTGCTGGCGGGCATGCGCGAGGGGTCGGGACTGGACAGGTCGCTGTCCACCTTCTCGATCGCGACCACGGCGACGCCGGAATATGTGTCGGGGGTCATCTTTATCGCGGTGCTGTCGTCCAAGGCGTTCGGGCTGCAATGGTTCAAGGGCTCTGCCACGCAGGCCGTCGAAAATGCCACGTTCGAGAATTTCACCCTGCCGGTGCTGACCATCGCGCTGTACGGCATGGGCTATATCGCGCGGATGACGCGGGCGTCGATGACCGAGGTGATGACGGCGCAATATATCCGCACCGCACGGCTGAAGGGCGTCAGTTTTGGCAACATCGTTCTGAAACACGCGCTGCGCAATGCGCTGATCGCGCCCTTTACCGTGATCATGCTTCAGATCCCGTGGCTGCTGAACGGCGTGGTGATCGTCGAGACGCTGTTCAACTACAAGGGCTTTGGCTGGCTGCTGGTGCAGGCGGCGGGCAACAACGATATCGAACTGCTGCTGGCGGTTTCGGTGGTTTCGGTCGTGGTCGTTCTGATCACGCAGCTGATTTCAGACATCGGCTACGTGTTCCTGAACCCGCGCATCCGGATTTCATAAGGGAGGATTGAGACATGGATCCTTTGACATGGACAGGCTCTCTTGGCCAAATCCTCGACCCGGTGCTGTATATCCTGGCCGCTCTGTTCGGTCTGGCCGTGGTGGTGCAGATCGTTCTGAGCGTCGCGTCCTCGGGGGAACGGGTGGTGACGAACCCCGACGGCACGCTCAGCAGTGCGGGCGGTGCATATGGCATGTCGTCCAACGCCACCAAGTGGCTGGGCCTTGGGCTGGTCGTGGTCATCCTGTGCTATGTCGTCGGCGGCGCACTGGGCGGTCCGGGCCTGGGGGGCATCGTCGGCGGCATGAGCCAGCAACTGCTTCCGGTGTGGATCGCGCTTATCGCCACCTTTACCCTGTCGATCATCTACAAACGCAAGCTGGGGCTGTACGGCAAGCTGTTCGATTCGACAGTGGGCATGATCGGCTTTGGCCTGGTGATGTTCTGGGTCTATGCAGGCATCATGGCGGGGGTGTTCGACTGGATCACCACCCATGAAAGCCTGAGCCAGGTGTCCGGCATGAAGAACAAGGCCCCCGGCACCCCGCTGCGCGGCGCCGAGGACGGCGAATATGCCTGGTATCTGCTGGGCGGCGACAACCTGGCCCGCGACGTGTTCAGCCGCCTGTTCAAAGGGGCCTGGGTCGTGGTGCAGATCGCTCCGCTGGCGACCCTTTTCGCCTTTATGGTCGGCATCACGCTGGGCCTGCCGGCGGGGTATTACGGCGGGCGGCTCGACACGCTGCTGTCGTTCCTGGCGAACCTGATCCTCGCCTTTCCCGTGATCCTGCTGTTCTACCTGCTGGTGACGCCGGAAATCGTGGCGACAGGCATTCCCAACTACATGGCGACGGTGCTGTTCATCTTTCCGCTGATCTTCTTTGGCGTGCTGCTGAATTCGCGCTACTACACGCAGCCGTCGTTCCGCACGCCGCTGTTGATCGTGGTGCTGGGCGTTCTGGGGTGGATCTATCTGTCGCTGATCTCGACCAATGGCGCGGTCGTGTCTACGGCCACCTACAGGATCCCCGGCATCCCGGGCGGTCTGGACCTGTTCGACATCGACCCCGGCATCCTGGTGGTGTTCGTGTCGGTGGTGTTCGTCAACGCGCCCACCGTGTTCCGGATCGTGCGGGGCCTGGCGCTGGACATCAAGACGCGGGATTACGTGGCCGCGGCCCAAACGCGCGGCGAAGGTCCGTGGTACATCATGCTGTGGGAAATCCTGCCCAACGCGCGCGGGCCGCTGATCGTCGATTTCTGCCTGCGCATCGGCTACACCACCATCCTGCTGGGCACGCTGGGCTTCTTTGGCCTGGGGCTGGAATCGGAAAGCCCGGACTGGGGCACCACGATCAACGCGGGCCGCCGCCTCTTGTCGATCTATCCGCACGCAGCCATTGCCCCGGCGATTTCGCTGCTGGTGCTGGTGCTGGGTCTGAACCTGCTGGCCGATGGTCTGCGCGAAGAGAGCCTGAAGGACTGAGTGCGACGGAGGGACCGGGGGCCAGCCCCCGGACCCCCGGGATATTTACAGCCAAGAGAAGCAGGAAACTGCGCATTTGGCAGGGAGACAGAAACATGGCTAAACTGGATTATGACGGCCCGATCCTCGAGATCGACAAGCTGAGCATTTCCTTTTTCACGCGGCTCAGGGAAATCCCCGCCGTGATGGATTTTTCGGTGACCGTGCAACCCGGCGAGGCCGTGGGGTTGGTGGGTGAATCCGGGTGCGGCAAGTCCACCGTGGCGCTGGGGGTCATGCAGGACCTTGGCAAGAACGGGCGCATCGTGGGTGGCTCCATCAAGTTCAAGGGCCGCGACCTGCAGGAAATGAGTGCCGAAGAGTTGCGCGACATTCGCGGGTCCGAGATTGCCATGATCTACCAAGAGCCCATGGCGTCCCTGAACCCGGCCATGAAGATCGGCAAGCAGCTGATGGAAGTGCCCATGATTCATTCGGGCATGAACGAAAAGGATGCCTATGACCGCGCCCTGCAGGTGGTCACGGATGTGAAACTGCCGGACCCCAAGCGGATCCTGAACAGCTTTCCGCACCAGCTGTCGGGCGGCCAGCAACAGCGCATCGTGATCGCAATGGCGCTGATGTCCGAGCCGTCGCTGTTGATCCTGGACGAGCCCACCACCGCACTTGACGTGACGGTCGAGGCGGCGGTGGTCGAACTGGTCAAGGACCTGGGCAAGAAATACGGCACCTCGATGCTGTTCATCAGCCACAATCTGGGCCTGGTGCTGGAAACCTGTGACCGCATCTGCGTGATGTATTCGGGCGAGGCGGTCGAACGCGGCAGCATCGAACAGGTGTTCGACGAGATGCAGCACCCCTATACCCAGGCGCTGTTCCGGTCGATCCCGTTGCCCGGCGCAGACAAGAACAGCCGTCCTCTGGTGGCGATCCCCGGCAACTTTCCCCTGCCCCACGAACGCCCCCCCGGCTGCAATTTCGGTCCGCGCTGCGACTATTTCGAGGACGGTCGCTGCAACGAGGACCGGTCCATCCCCATGGCCCCCGCCAATGAGGACGGCAGCCACGAGACCCGATGCCTGAAATTCCAGGAAATCGACTGGAACGCCCCGATCGCCCTGGGCGAGCAAAAGCAGAAGGGCGAAGTGGGCGATGTGGTCCTGAAGATGGACAACCTCAAGAAGTATTACGAGGTAGCGGCCTCGGCCCTGTTCTCGTCTGGCGAAACGAAGGTGGTCAAGGCCAACGAAACGCTCAGTTTCGAGGCCCGCGAATCCGAAACGCTGGCCATCGTGGGCGAATCCGGCTGCGGCAAGTCCACATTCGCCAAGGTTCTCATGGGGCTTGAGACCGCGACCGAAGGCACGATCACCCTGGGCAACAAGCAGATCCAGGACGTCCCCATCGAAGACCGCGACACCCAGACCGTGGCCGACGTGCAGATGGTGTTCCAGAACCCGTTCGACACGCTGAACCCATCAATGACCGTGGGCCGCCAGATCGTGCGCGCGCTGGAGATCTTCAAGATCGGCAAGAACGAGGCCGAGCGCTGGCAGCGGATGCTGGAACTGCTCGACCTGGTGAAACTGCCCCGTGCCTTTGCCGACCGTATGCCGCGGCAGCTGTCGGGCGGGCAGAAGCAGCGCGTGGGCATCGCCCGCGCCTTTGCTGGCGATGCGCGCATCGTGGTGGCGGACGAACCTGTATCGGCGCTCGATGTATCCGTGCAGGCCGCCGTGACCGACCTGCTGATGGAAATCCAGCGCGAACAGAAAACCACCCTGCTGTTCATCAGCCACGACCTGTCGATCGTACGCTACCTGTCTGACCGGGTGATGGTGATGTACCTGGGCCATGTGGTGGAACTGGGCAGCACCGAACAGGTGTTCTCGCCCCCCTACCACCCCTATACCGAGGCGCTGCTGTCGGCCGTGCCCATCGCCGACACGAGCGTCGAGAAAAAGCACATCGTGCTCGAAGGCGACATCCCGTCTGCCATGAACCCGCCTTCGGGTTGTCCGTTCCAGACGCGCTGCCGGTGGAAGTCTGAGGTGCCCGGGGGCCTGTGCGAGAAAGAGGTGCCGCCCGTGCGCCAGATGGCCGAAGGGCATCAGGTCAAGTGCCACCTGGCCGACGACATCCTGGCCCGCATGGAACCTGTCATCAAGATCGCGGCGGAGTAGCGGCGGCCGGTCAGCCGAACATCGACATGACCGTCTGCACATGCGGCGCGATGGCGGCCTGTGCCGTTTCGAAATGCGGGGCGACCATGGCCAGCACCGGATCGGTATAGGGCGCAATGATCGGACCGTACTGGGCGGCAAAGGTATCGACGTGGGGTTGCAGATCCTTGCTGTTGGACGCAAAGACGCCGCACATGTAGCCGAACCAGAAGCGGCGTGCCTTGGGGCTGTTGCGGGCGACGAACTGGCTAAGCAGCCATGCCGCCGGACCCAGGGCCGCGACACCCATGTACAACAGCGTCAGCACATCGTCTTCGGCCAGAGCATAGAGTGCCGCGCCGTCCATCGCCAGCGCCGCGGGCAATCCGACACGGGATGCAAAGGCAAGGCCCATAAGGCCGCCGACGACCGAACCGATGACCATGAAATTCAGATAGAGCTTGCGCGCGCCCCGCCCGTTGCGGGCCAGTGCACGGCGCTGGTGATGTTCCGGCTGCACCTCAACAGGCGTGATCGTACGCCCCTTGTTGATGCGCGTGACGCGTTCGTCGAATGTGGATTGTCCCGGCTTCATCTCGCGCTCCGTCTGTCGGTTGCGTTCGGGACCTTATGGGCGGGAATATAGGCGACATCGTGGCGAAACCACAGCGTGTTCGGGGCCGTTTTTAGCTGCCCCAGATGATCTTGACGTAATTGCGGGTTTCGCGGAAAGGTGGAACGCCCTTGTATTTCTTGACCGCGCCAGGGCCCGCGTTGTAGGCGGCCAACGCCAGCCGCCAGCTGCCGAATTCCCGGTACTGCTGCTTGAGATAACGCGCGCCCCCTTCAAGGTTCTCGGCCGGGTCGGACCGGTCCACCCCCAGCGCGCGGGCGGTGCCCGGCATCAGCTGCGCCAGACCAAAGGCCCCCTTGTGCGACTTGGCCGTCGGGTTCCAGCCGGATTCCTGTTGCACCAGCCGCAGGAACAGGTCTTCGGGCACGCCGTGCTGGCGGGCCGCAGCCCGCGCCATGTTCAGATAGGGGCCGCGATAGCGCCCGCGGTACTTCGGGGAATCTCCCGTGGCCCACTTGGTCGGCGTCACCACCTTGGGCGGCTGCAACCGCACCGAACTGTTGTATTGGCTGGCCGCACGGGTATCCAGCACCTTGGTCTGCGACTTGAACAGGTTCGACCGGTTCCGGCTGGACACGTTCTGCGCCAGCCCGGCCTCTGCCACCAGCGCGAGGATCACCGCCCCTGCCCAGATTGCCCGTGTCATCACCCACTGCCCCAACCATACCGTCCCGCGCAATATACGGTTTTTTTGATTCAACGCCACCCTTGGGCTTAAACCCTGCGTTAACCACGTGTAGTCTAGCCAGAAGCTCAGGCGCGCCACGGAATCGGCGCAGCGCAACACCACGAGGGGAAGCATCATGGCAGGGTCCGTCAACAAGGTCATTCTGATCGGAAATCTGGGGCGGGACCCCGAAGTGCGGACGTTCCAGAACGGCGGCAAGGTGTGCAACCTGCGCATCGCCACGTCCGAGACGTGGAAGGACCGCAATACCGGCGAACGCAAGGAAAAGACCGAATGGCATTCGGTGGCGATCTTCTCTGAACCCTTGGCGCGGGTGGCCGAACAGTATCTGCGCAAGGGCTCCAAGGTTTACATCGAGGGCCAGCTTGAAACCCGCAAATGGCAGGACCAGAGCGGGCAGGACCGGTACAGCACCGAAGTCGTGTTGCGGCCCTACAGGTCGGAACTGACGATGCTGGATGGCCGCAGCGAAGGCGGCGGCGGCGGCAGCTTTGGCGGTGGCGGCGGCGGTGGCCAGATGGGCTATGACGATCGCGGCGGTGACTATGGCGGCGGCGGCAGCGCCCCTGCCCCCGCGCCCAGTCGCGACCTGGACGACGAAATCCCGTTCTGATCCACGCATCTGCCACCCCGATCCGGGGCGGCCCGACACCAGACGCATCCGACACTGGAGACCGCTCAATGCTCAAGCCATGCCTGCTCACCGCATCGATGATCCTGTGTGCGACGTCCGCACTGGCCGACAGCACCGCGTCCGAAACGGATGCACCGGCCCTTGTCGCTGAAAACGCGGATTTCGAAGCCGCGCAAAAGATATTCAAGAAATCCTGCCGCGCCTGCCACGGAAACAAGGCGCAAGGTGCCGCGAGCTATCCCAAGCTGTCCGACAAGGACCCGGAATACATCGCGGAAAAACTGGCCATCTACAGATCAGGCGAACGGATCGGACCCAATTCGATCCTGATGATCCAGCATGCCAAAAAACTGTCGGATCAGGACATCGTGAACCTGTCGTTCTATGTGGCCAACGCGTTCGACTGACGGCACAAAGTCGCTCACCCACAACCCTGGCGAGATATTTATTGACCGGTCCGAATCCTCGGCAGTACCGTGAAAGCCTTGGTCTTCGGGGGTAACGACCAAATTGCATCCAAATTCTTGCTGATGCCAGGTGGATTTCAAAGCGTCCGGAGACCTCCAAATAAGGGAGGAAAATCATGGTCCGTAAAATTACTTGTTCGGCTTTGCCCACGGTGGCAACCGTCGTTGCCGCGTGTGTCGCACTGCCTTCAGTGGCGCTTGCCCAGAATGGCATGAACACCACCAGTCTCCAATCCGAGGCGGTGCTCGAAGGTCTGGAAAACCCGTGGGACATGGCGTTTCTCGATGATGGCACAATGCTGTTTACCGAAAAGTGCAAGGGCCTGTCGGTGCGGATGCCGGACGGAACGGTCAATGCGATCTACGGTGTGGGCGACACGGGCGGCTACGATTCCAACGGCTCCGATCTGTTCTGCGAAGGTCAGGCCGGGATGATGGGCGTGGCCTTTGATCCGGATTTCGACAGCAACCGCCGGATCTATGTCTATTCGACGTCCAACATGTCGGACCCGCATACCAACCGGCTCATGCGGTTCACGCTCAGCGATGATTTCACCAGCGTGTCCGACCGGACCGACATCGTGGATGACGTGCCCTACAAGATGGCAGCGTCGGACCACCCGTTCGGCGGCCCCGGCGCGCACAATGGCGGTCGCGTGCGGTTCGGGCCGGATGGCGCGCTGTACCTGACCACGGGCGACACCCACAACGGTGAGGTGCCGCAAAGCCCGACGATGATGGGATCCAAGGTGATCCGCATCGACACCGACGGCAACGCGCATCCCGACAACAGCCCGCCCGACGGCTTTGACAAACGCACCTATACCTATGGGCACCGGAACGTGCAGGGCATCGCCTTTCACCCCGAAACCGGCGCGGCCATCGCCGCCGAACACGGGCCCTGGCATTCGGACGAGATCACGATCCTTGAAAACGGCGGCAATGCCGGCTGGGATCCGCGCCCGAACATGGCAGGCCGGGACGATTGCCCCGACGGCTATTGCGGCTACAGCCCCAACCAGGAAGAGGGGATGAACCGTTATGAACGGGCGGCATATATGCCGATGACCGATTTCGACACCTACCCCGATGCAATGGCCCCGATCTGGAACAACAACGGCTGGTCGCAGGGCACATCGTCGGCGGCGTTCCTGACGGGCGACGCCTGGGGCGATTGGGACGGTGCCATGGTGGTCGGCATAATGGGCATCGGTTTCGGCGGCACGCCCATCGGGCAGCGCATCGACGTGATCCAGTTCAACGAGGACAACACCGATGTCGAGGACGTGACCGAGATGACCTTGCCGATGGAGCCCGGGCGTTTCCGTTCGGTCGTCACGGGACCTGATGGCAGTCTCTATACCGCCATCGACGAAGGGACGATCTACAAGCTGACACCCGGCGGCTAAGCCGACACGGCACGGTCGCGCGGTCTGACCGCGCGGCCTATTGCCCAACGACCAGCGCCGCGGGTATCTCAAAGCGCTGGTCATCGACCCGGACGCGGAACAGGTCATCCGACAGGTGCCATTCCATGTCGGTGCCAACGCCCGACATGGTGGCGTTGCCCCGCAGGAACGCGTTGTCCTCAAACATCAGCGTGCGCCTGAAACCGTTGGGAAAGGTCACCACGACCGCCGCCGCGTTGCCTGTGCGGGCGACCCGCGCGCCGCACGGACCCAGCGCCTGACCGACCTCCTGCGCGCACGCCACCTCGCCCATCGCATCGAAGTCGCCGGAACGGGCGCGCGCATTGGCCGCCGCGATATCTGCGACAGCAGTGCCGGGCATGGTCAGGACCATGATCAGCAAAAACGGCATGCCTGCCCGCATCGTCCTGTTCCACCCTTGTGAGGGGTCAGTATCACCGGGTTTCACCTGCGCGACAAGCCGCTGCGATCCGGAACTGTGCCATGGCAAGAGCAGGTGCGCAAATGGCATGAACACGTGAAACCGGGTTAGAAAAATGATGTAACCCATTGATTTTTCGACGTGCGAGCCGTCCCACCGTGGGACAAGCGGTTTCCCTACCGGCCCGCCAGCGCCTCTTCCAGCACGTCCAGGACCGCTTCGCGCGGCACGTCCGAGGTCACGAACGCCTCCCCGATGCCCCGCGCCAGAACGAACCGCAGCTTGCCGTCGATCACCTTCTTGTCCTGCCCCATCAGGTCCAGCAGGGCCGCCGCCCCGGGCAGGTCGCCCGGAATATCAGCCAGACTGCGTTTCATCCCCATGGCCTGCAAATGGGCCTGCACACGGCTGGGATCCTCCTGGCTGCACAGGCCCAGCCGGGCCGACAGGGCAAACGCCAGCCCACAGCCCACCGCGACCCCCTCGCCATGCAGCAGCCGGTCGGAATATCCCGTCGCCGCCTCGAGCGCGTGACAAAAGGTATGGCCCAGGTTCAGCAGGGCGCGGTCCCCCTGCTCGGTCTCGTCCCGGGTCACGATCTCGGCCTTCATCTCGACCGACCGTTTCACCGCCCGCACCCGCAATTCCATGTCCCCGGCGGCCATGGCCGGCGCGTTCTGTTCCAGCCAGCCGAAAAAGTCCGCGTCCCCCAGCAGCCCGTATTTCATCACCTCGCCGTAGCCGGCCAGAAAATCCCGCGGGGTCAGGGTGTTCAGCGCGTCGGTATCGGCCAGCACCAGGCAGGGCTGATGAAAGGCGCCGATCAGGTTCTTGCCGTGGGCGGAATTGATCGCCGTCTTGCCCCCGACCGAGCTGTCGACCTGCGCCAGCAGCGACGTGGGCACCTGCACGAAGCGGACACCGCGGCGCAGGATGGCCGCAGCAAAGCCCACCAGATCACCGATTACACCGCCGCCCAGGGCGACGACCACGTCGTTGCGCTCGATCTTCTGGGCCAACAGCCATTCGACCACCTCTTGCAGATGCGGCCAGCCCTTTGTCCCCTCGCCCGGGGGCAGTTCCAGCGTCATCATGTCGATGCCCACCGCCGCAAGCCCGGCACGCAGCCCGTCCAGATGCGCGGCAGCCACCCGGGTTTCGGTCACAACAGCCACGCGCGGGCGCGGCAGAAACGGGGCGATCAGCGCGCCCGCCTCGGCCAGCAGGCCGGGGCCGATCACCACGTCATAGGACCGATCCCCCAGCGGGACATGTACGGTTTCACGCATCCTGCACCTCCAGCACGTCCGGGCGCGTTTCCAGCAAGGTATCGATGACCCGGTCCACCATATCCTCGATCGCGTAGTCGGGATGGGATTTCACCGAAACATCCGCCAGCGCATAAAGCGGCACGCGGGCGGCATAGATGTCGGCCAGTGTCGCGCGCGGATCGGGGGTGTGCAGCAGCGGCCGCGTATCCTTGTGCCGCACACGCTGCCACAGCAGATCCAGATCCGCATTCAACCAGACGGACACGCCCCGGGCCGAGATGTTGGTTCGGTTTTCCTCGGCCAGAAAGGCACCGCCACCGGTCGACAGGACGCCCCGTTCCTCGTCCAGCAGACGCGAGATCACCTGCGTTTCCTTGGTGCGAAAGAACGGCTCGCCGTCGCGTGCGAATATTTCGGGCACGGTCATGTTGGCCGCCGCCTCGATTTCGGCATCACTGTCCAGGAACGGCACATCCAGCCGCGCAGCAAGCGCGCGGCCCACAGCCGTCTTGCCCGCGCCCATCATGCCGACCATCACAACCGTCTTTTTCAGACGATAGTGTTGTACCCGATCACGATTTTGCTGATTTTCGCTCATTGCGCCGTCAATGACGTGATTTTGCCCAAAAGGCCATATATGCTTTTGGCAAAACAAAGAAATCACTGGGACGTACCGGGGCAGACTTCATCATGGGCCGACTCATCAAGCTGTTGATCTTTCTACTGGTCATCGGGTTCATTGCACTTGTCGGCTATGCGTATGTCGGCGAGTTCTTTGGCGCGAACTTTTCGCCGCCTCAGACGGAAACACGGGTGCCTGTCACGTTGGATGCGGAATAGACGGCGATCTCTGGCCCTTGGGCTTTGTGTGGCGGTGCTGGCGGCCGGTCCGGGTGCCGGTCAGGACGCCGCGCGCCCGCTCAGCGCCATCGACTGGCTGAGCGAACAGGCCGCCACGCAGGTGGCGCTGCCGCAGCCGACGCCAGATCAGGCCGAACCGGGTGTGACCGCCTCGGGCAACGTGCCGGACGTGGTTGTAACCCCGCTGGATCAGCCTGCCGCCCGCCGGGTGGGACTGGTGCCGCCGTCGGTGACGGGGCTGCCGGATACGCTGTGGTCCGGCAGCGACGGGGCGGCGCTGGCGCGCCGTCTGGGCGATCTGCCCGCGCTGAACCTGCCCGCCCTGCAACAGTTGACCTACACCCTGCTGCTGGCCGAGGCGACGCCGCCGCGCGGCAACCCCGCCCCCTTTGATCTGGCCCGCATCGACGCGCTGATGGGCTTTGGCGCGCTGGATCCGGCGCAGGCGTTGATGGAACAGGCCGGTCCGACCACCAGCCCGGCGCACTTTGCCCGCTATTTCGACATGGCGCTTCTGTCCGGGTCCGAAGCGGCCGCCTGCGCGGCCCTGCGCACCGACGCGTCCCTGTCCCCGGGCAAGGCGCATGACATCTTTTGCTTGGCCCGGTCGGGCGACTGGTCCACGGCTGTGCTGACACTTGGTTCGGCACGGGTGCTGGAACTTGTGTCCGAAGACAAGGCTGCCGCGATGGAACGGTTCCTCGACCCCGACCTGTTCGAGGGTGAGCCACCCCTGCCCGTCCCCAACCGGCCCGACCCCCTGTCCTTCCGTCTGCATCAGGCCATCGGCACGCCGATCCCGACCCGGATCTGGCCGCTGGTCTATGCCAATGCCGATCTGTCCGACACCGCCGGGTGGAAGGCGCAGATAGAGGCAGCCGAGCGGTTGGCCCAAAAGGGCACCGTGCCGGAAAACCGCCTGCTGGGTCTTTATACCCAGCGCCAACCTGCCGCGTCCGGCGGTGTCTGGGACAGGGTCGCCGCGTTCCAGCGGTTTGATACGGCCCTGAACACCGGCAGCGCATCGGCCGTGTCCAAGACCCTGCCCGCCGCATGGCGCGCCGCGCAGGCGGCACGACTGGAGGTCCCCTTTGCCAACCTGTTCGCGGACCGGCTGGCAGAGTTCGTCCTGAGCGGTGCGGCGGCGGATCTCGCGTTCCGGACCATGTTGCTGTCGCCACAATACGAAACCGCGCTGCGCACCTTTCCCGCCCGGGCGCTGCGCGCCCCGGTCCTGTCGGCCATCGCATCGGGTGACGTGCCGGGCGATGTGACCGCACAGGGCGTCGAAGCGGCCATTCTGGCCGGGTTCCGCGATGCGCCGCCCGACATCGACATCATCGAACGGGCACAGGCCGGGGCGCTGGGGGCTGCGTTGCTGGAAACCATCAACCTGGTGCATGGCGGCGGGCAAGGTGACGTGGCGCAACTGACCACCGGCATTGCAACCCTGCGCGCGCTGGGACTGGAAGATGTGGCGCGCCGCACCGCACTGCAAGTCCTGCTGCTGGATCGCCCCACATGAGCACACAGTGGATTGCCACCTTTCTCGATGCGCAGGCAGCCGAACTGGGGGCCGCACGCAACACGCTGTTGGCCTACGGTCGTGATTTGAAGGACGTCGCGGCGTGGCTCGAGGGGCAAGGCACGTCGTTCGAAGCCGCGGGACAGGCGCAGATCGAGGCGTATCTGGTGCATTGCGACGTGCAGGGATTTGCCAGATCCACCCGCGCGCGACGCCTGTCGGCGATCAAGCAGCTGTACCGTTTTGCGTTCGAAGAGGGATGGCGCAGCGACAATCCCGCAATCCAGATCGCCAGCCCCGGTCAGGACAAGCGTCTGCCCAAGACGCTGGACGAGGACGAGGTGGACCGGTTGCTGGACGCAGCCCGACACCACGGGCGCAACCGGCATGACCGACTGCGCGACACCTGCCTGATGGAGTTGCTGTATGCCACCGGAATGCGGGTCAGCGAACTGGTGGGTCTGCCCGTCAGCGCTGCGCGCGGCAATCCGCAGATGCTGCTGATCCTTGGCAAGGGCGGCAAGGAACGGATGGTGCCGCTGTCGCCGCCCGCCCGTGCGGCCTTGGCCGAATGGATCACGATGCGCGATAACCGGGAAAGGGCGGCGGAAGACGCGGGCGGCACGGCGTCCCGCTTTCTGTTTCCGTCGCGCGGGGCGTCGGGGCACCTGACGCGGCACTGGTTCTATGCCCGGATCAAGGCGTTGGCGGTGTTCGCTGGCGTGTCACCGGACAAGGTGACGCCGCACACCCTGCGCCACGCCTTTGCCACGCACCTTCTGGCCGGCGGCGCCGACCTGCGTGCGATCCAGACGATGCTGGGCCATGCGGATGTCGCGACGACCGAAATCTACACCCATGTCGTAGACGCGCGTTTGACGCAATTGGTCATGGACCATCACCCCCTGGCCAGGGACGCAGGCGGACGCAAGGATACCATGGACAAGGACTGAGGCCGACGGCGCGGATTGCGACACGCAATCCGGCTGGAAACCGACGCGGTTTCCGTCCTGCGCCGGTGGGTGCCGCGCCGTTTTCCGCGTCGGAAAACGGGCCGGAAACTGCGTCAGTTTCCAGTGCCGCTCGCACCGTCCCTTGAATGCGACGCACCTTGTCCCCATAACCCGGAGCAGAACAAAGGATTAATCACGCATGGACGACCCCGTCTCGACCCTTGACGCTGCATTCTGGATCACCTGCGGGGTGATCCTGTTCCTGCTGGTGCTGTCGGGGTTCTTTTCAGGTTCCGAAACCGCACTGACGGCGGCATCTCGCGGCAAGCTGCGCGCCCAGGCCGACAAGGGCTCGCGCGGCGCGCAGCGGGCGCTGGCCATCACCGAGGACAACGAACGGCTCATCGGGTCCGTCCTGCTGGGCAACAATCTGGTGAATATCCTCGCCGCCTCGCTCGCCACGGCGATCTTTACCCGCGCGTTCGGCGAATCCGGCGTGGCGCTGGCGACGCTGGTGATGACCCTGCTGGTCCTGATCTTTGCCGAGGTGCTGCCCAAGACCTATGCCATCACCAATTCCGAAACTGCCGCCGCACTCGTGTCGCGCCCCATTTCGCTGGTCGTCACCATATTCTCTCCGATCGTCGCCGCTGTCCGGCTGCTGGTGCGGGGTGTGCTGCGCGTTTTTGGCGTGCAGATCGATCCCGACAGCCACATCATGGCCGTGCGCGAGGAAATCGCGGGCGCCCTGCAACTGGGCCACTCCGAAGGCGTGGTCGAAAAGGAAGACCGCGACCGTATCCTGGGCGCGCTGGACCTGAGCGACCGCACGGTCGAGGAAATCATGCTGCACCGCTCCGGCATCGAGATGATCGACACGGCCAATGATCCGCAGGACATCCTGGAACAATGCCTGCAGTCCAGCCACACCCGCCTGCCCGTGTTTGACGGCGAACCCGAAAACATCATCGGCGTGATCCACGCCAAGGACCTGCTGCGCGCCATGTACCGCGAGATTGGCGGCCCCGACGGCGATGCCGCCCGGCTCAAGGATTTCGACATTTCGGCCGTGGCCGTGCCACCCTATTTCGTGCCTGAAACCACCACGCTGGACGATCAGATGCGCGAATTCCTGCGCCTGCGCTCGCATTTCGCGCTGGTGGTGGACGAATACGGCTCGCTTCAGGGGCTGATCACGCTCGAAGACATCCTGGAAGAGATCGTGGGCGAGATCACGGACGAATTCGACCCCGATGCCGAACACGTGGTGCGCCAGGCCGATGACGGCCAGTTCCAGGTGGACGGCGCCATGACGATCCGCGACCTGAACCGCGAAACCGACTGGAACCTTCCGGACGAAGAAGCCAACACCGTGGCCGGTCTGGTCATCCACGAAGCACAGATGATCCCGACCACGGGCCAGGTCTTCAGCTTTCACGGCTTCCGCTTCGAAGTCACCGCGCGCGAGGGTAACCGCATCACCCGCCTGCGGATCGCCAAGCTGGACTGATCACGGTATGCTATTGCGCCGCGATGTTCGACATGCGCGCGCCCACCCAGTCCTGCACCGCCGGGATACGCCCACGGGCGATGGGCACGGTGCCGCCGTCGGAAAGCTGCAACTGCGCGCCCTCTACGCCCGCCACATGATCGGCCGCCACCCAATGTGAACGATGGGTCTGGATGCCGTCCGCCGGCTCGACCTGTTCCAAAAACGTGGCCATCCGCTCGCGCAGCGTCTGGACCCCGTCGGGGCTGTGGACTTCCAGGTAATGCTCGGCCGCCTTGACCCGAATGACCTTGCTCAGATCGACACGCCCCCCCGCCAGCGTGATCGTACGGGTGGCGTCGGCCTTGCGCCTGCGGGCGCGTTCCGTTGTCAGCAGGTAGCAGACCGACATGGTTTCGAACACATGCGCGATAAACAGGTTCCGCAGGTTCATTTCCCACGTCATGACTTCGAATACGGGGCGTTCCGGTTCGAACAGCAGCGGCAAGCCGACACCCGGCACATAGGTGGAAAACAGGATCAACGGCGCGGTCATCACCAGCAGCGGGATCGGCCTGTCCGTGGCCCTGCGCCACAGTCCCGACACCGCCCGCATGTACGGCTCGGACGCCAGCAGGTAGATCGCCAGCGCCATAAACCAAAAGCATAGGCGCAAACCGATGGAGTCGAATTGCGGCAAGGTGGCGGGGTGCCCCGTCGCCATGATGGCAAAGGCGATGCCGATCATGATCCAGAATTGCCGCGACCCGTACAGCGCCCGCATTTCGCGCATCGTGAAATGCTCACGCGCGCCGTTGACGCAGATCACGTCAACCCGATAATCCCGGTCTGCCCCCAACATAAGCGCTGCTTTATCATGTGACGCTAACTAGAGTAAATACACCTTGCTTTTACAGGCACGGGCCTGTGGCATGTATGCACGCCTTGCGTGTGTACAGTGAAATCGCACACCGCGCCCCCGGAATCCCATCAGCTGCGCAACCGCTGCCCGTCCGCATCGAACGGCGGCGCGTCAAGGATGGTGGCCCCATGTGGCTGGCCCAGTACCATGACCTCGACCCGATCACCGGGGCCTGCGTCCCGCACAAACCCAAGCGCAAGGCTTTGACCCACCCAATAGCCGTATGCGCCCGAGGTCACACGGCCGATCCCCTGACCGTTGCGAAAAATCGGCTCGCCCCCGGTCGCATCCGCGCGCGAGGCATCGGTTCCATCGGCATCCAGCGCCAGCACCACCAGCGTTTCGCGGGCGGGTTGGGCCATCACCTGTTCAACGGCGGCCTTGTTCAGAAAGTCCTTGTCCAGCTTGACCAGCCGATCCAGCCCGACCTCTTGTGGCCAGTATTCGGGGCTGTATTCGCGGCTCCACGAGCCGTACCCCTTTTCCACGCGCAAGCTCATCAACGCACGGCTGCCCACGGGGCCGATGCCCAGGTCGCGCCCGGCCTGGATCAGGGCTGCATACAGCCGCGCCTGGTCTTCGGTCCGGCAGTGCAGTTCCCACCCCAGATCGCCGGTAAACGACACGCGCAGCGCCATCACGGACACGCCTGCAATGTCGATGCGCTGCGACCGCATGAACGGGAAATCATCATTGGACAGCGACGCATTCGTCATTCGCTGCAACAGCGCCCGGCTGTCCGGACCCGCCACATTGAACCCGCACACCGTGTCGGTCAGGCTTTCGAAGGTTGTCCCGCCGGGCAGCGGCACCGCGCGAAAGAACCGCTGATGATAGCGTTCGGCCATCCCGGATCCGATGACCCAGAATTCATCCGCTGCCAGGCGGGTCACGGTGAAATCCCCCGCGATCCCGCCGCGCTTCCCGATCAGCGGGGTCAGGCACGACCGCCCCACGGCGCGCGGCATCCGGTTGGCGAACAGGGCGTTCAGCCACTCCTCGGCCTCGGGCCCCGCCACGCGGTACTTGGCAAAGTTCGAGATATCGATGATCCCGCCGCGGTCGCGCAGCATCCGGCATTCATCGCCCACCACGTTCCACCATGGCTGGCGGGTGAAACCGGCGGTATCCGGTGCGTCGCCAAAATATAGCGGATGCTCCCACCCGTAGTTCAGACCCATCCGCGCGCCCATGTCGCGCTGCATGTCATGCACGGGCCGCGTGCGCACGGGGCGGCCTGCATCGCGTTCCTCGCCGGGAAAGTGGATCTTGAAGCGGTGCGCGTACTGATCACCCACGCGCGCCTTGGTAAACGCCTTGCCCGCCCAGGTGCCGAAACGGGCCATGTCCCACGGAAACATGTCGTAATGCGTCTCGCCCTCGACCATCCATTGGGCCGCCAACAGGCCCATGCCGCCCGACTGGGAAAAGCCGGGAATGATCCCGTTGCAGCAGAAGTAGCCCGTCAGTTCCGGCACGGGGCCAAACAGCACATTGGAATCCGGCGACCAGATCATCGGCCCGTTGATCACCCGCTTGATCCCTGCATTGCCGACCGCCGGCACCCGGTCGATGGCGCGCAACATGTTGTCCTCGATCCGTTCCAGATCGTCGGCAAACAGCTCATGCCCAAAGCCCTGCGGGGTGCCATCCTCGGCCCAGAACCGCACGTCCTTTTCATAGGCGCCAACCAGCAGGCCCTGCCCCTCCTGGCGCAGATAGTATTCGCCGTCCCGGTCCGCGACGGACGGCAGGCGGCGGTCCATCGCCGCGATCTCGGCGATGGTTTCGGTGACGAAATACTGGTGCTCGGTCGGCAACAGCGGCATTTCGATGCCGGCCATCGCCGCCACTTCACGGCCCCAAAGGCCCGCAGCATTCACCACCCAAGGTGTCGCGATATCACCCTTTTCGGTGCGCACGATCCATGTGCCGTCGGGCTGCTGTTCGGTGCCCGTCACCGGGCAGAACCGGACAATCTCGGCCCCGTTGGCGCGCGCGCCTGCGGCATAGGCGTTGGTCACACCCGACGGGTCCACATTGCCGCCATCGGGTTCCCACATGATGCAGCGGATGCCGTCGAAATCGACCAGCGGGTGCAGGCGCTCGGCCTCGGCGCGGTCGATCTCGTGGAAATTCATGCCGTAAAGCCTGGCCTTGGCCGCCTGCAGGCGCAGCTGGTGCACGCGATCCTCGGTCTGGGCCAGGTACAGCGATCCGGGCTGAAACACGCCGCAGCCCTGGCCGGTTTCCTGCTCCAACTCCTTGTACAGTCCCATGGTGTAATGCTGGATGCGGCTGATGTTGGTGCTGTCATGCAGGCCATGGATGTTGGCCGCTGCATGCCAGGTCGACCCGCTGGTCAACTCGTCCCGCTCCAGCAGAACCACGTCCGTCCAACCCAGCTTGGTCAAGTGATACAGGATCGAACACCCGATCACCCCGCCGCCGATGACAACTGCCTGTGCATGTGTTCGCATGTGCCTGCGCCTCCCGATGCCGCAGTCTTGCCGACACCGAAGCCCGGGCAAATGCCCAGAAACGACACCCCATGTCGCTGGTACAGTTCCCCTGCTTCATCTCGCCAAATAAACTCCCCCCGGAGGGCCGGGTCGGCCCGGTGCGAAAGGTTGACGATCCATGCAAACCACCACACGTGTCGCCGTGATCGGCGGCGGCGTTGTCGGCGCTTCGGTGCTGTACCACCTGACGAAACTCGGCTGGGCGGACGTGATGCTGCTGGAACGCTCGGAACTGACCAGCGGCTCGACCTGGCACGCGGCGGGCGGGTTTCACACGCTGAACGGCGACACCAACATGGCCGCCCTGCAAGGCTATACCATTCGTCTGTACAAGGAACTCGAAGAGATCACGGGCATGTCCTGCGGGCTGCACCACGTGGGTGGCGTGACGTTGGCCGACAACCGGGACCGGTTCGACATGCTGCTGGCCGAACGGGCCAAGCACCGGTTCATGGGGCTCGAGACGGAAATCGTCGGCCCGGACGAGATCAGGCAGATCGCGCCCATCACCAACACCGACGGTATCATCGGCGCGCTCTACGATCCGCTGGACGGGCATCTGGATCCATCAGGCACCACACATGCCTATGCCAAGGCCGCGCGCATGGGCGGGGCCGCCATCCACACCCACACCATGGTGCAGGAAACGAACCAGCGCGCGGACGGCACATGGGACGTGGTCACGGACAAGGGCACCATCCACGCCGAACACGTGGTCAATGCCGGTGGCCTCTGGGCACGCGAGGTGGCGGCGATGGCAGGCATCTACCTGCCCCTGCACCCGATGGAGCATCAGTATATCGTCACCGACGACATCGCCGAAATCTACGAGCGCGGGCAGGAACACCCGCATGTCATGGATCCCGCAGGCGAAAGCTATCTGCGGCAGGAAGGCCGCGGACTGTGCATCGGGTTCTACGAACAGCCCTGCCGCCCCTGGGCGGTGGATGGCACGCCCTGGTCCTTTGGTCATGAACTGTTGCCCGATGATTTCGACAAGATCGAGGACAGCATCGCCTTTGCCTACCGCCGCTTTCCCGTGCTGGAAACAGCAGGCATCAAATCGGTGATCCACGGCCCCTTCACCTTTGCCCCTGACGGCAATCCGCTGGTGGGGCCGGTGCCGGGTCTGCGCAACTACTGGTCGGCCTGCGGTGTCATGGCCGGTTTTTCCCAGGGCGGCGGGGTCGGCCTGACCCTCGCCCAATGGATGATCGAGGGCGAGCCGGAACGCGACGTGATGGCCATGGACGTGGCCCGGTTCGGCAGTTGGATCAGCCCCGGCTACACCCGCCCGAAGGTGATCGAGAACTATCAGAAACGCTTCAGCGTCGCCTACCCGAACGAAGAGTTACCCGCAGCCCGCCCAAACCGAACCACACCGATGTACGACATCTTCAGCGATCTGGGCGCGGTCTGGGGCCAGCAATTCGGGCTGGAAGTGCCGAATTTCTTCGCCCAAGGGGACGAGCCGACATTCGAAAGCCCCAGCTTCCGCCGCTCGGACGCCTTTGACGCCACGGGGCGCGAGGTGCGCGCCGTGCGCGGCGGCGTCGGCATCAACGAGGTGCACAATTTCGGCAAGTACCGGGTGACAGGCCCCAAGGCCCGCGCGTGGCTCGACCGTATGATGGCCGGTCGGGTGCCGCAGCCCGGCCGCGTGTCGCTGACACCCATGCTCAGCCCCAGGGGCAAGCTGATCGGGGATTTCACCATGTCTTGTCTGGGCGAGGATGAGTTTCAGCTTACCGCCAGCTACGGCAGCCAAGCCTACCACATGCGGCACTTCATGGCACATGAAGTAGATGGCGTAACCGTGGAGAACATCAGCGATAAAAGGAACGGCTTCCAGATCGCAGGCCCCAAGGCACGCGATGTGCTGGCTGCCTGCACCCGTGACGACATATCAGCGATGTCGTTCCTTGACGTGCGCCGCCTTACCGTGGGCATGACCGACTGCATCGTGCAGCGGGTCAGCTATACCGGCGATCTGGGGTACGAGATCTATTGCGACCCGATGGCCCAACGCCAGTTGTGGTGGACACTGTGGGAGGCTGGGCAGACGCACGGCATGACACTGTTCGGCATGCGGGACGATGACGTCGCTGCGGCTCGACAAGTTCTTTGGCTCGTGGATGGCCGAATTCTCGCCCGACTACACGGCGGCCGAAACCGGGCTGGACCGGTTTATCTCGTGGAAGAAAAACGCGGACTTCATCGGACGTGCCGCAGCCGAGGCAGAGCGCGCCACGCCCCCGGCCCGACGGCTCTGTGCCTTTGTGGTGGATGCGGAGGATGCGGACGTGAACGGTTATGAACCCATCTGGCTGGATGAGAGGGTCGTGGGTTTCTGCACGTCAGGCGGCTATTCGCACCATGCGCAAATGTCCGTGGCCCAGGGGTTCCTGCCCAAGGACCGCATTGCCGACGGGTTACAGGTGCAGATCGAGATCCTTGGACAGATGCGGGCCGCGCGCGTCGTTTCGACCCCGCTGTTTGATGCGGATGGGACCCGGATGCGTGGGTGACGTAAACCATGATACACGGTGTCTGTGGTTCACGTGACGCCAATGCGCTACAGTTCGCTCATGATACCGATCCTGATCCTGGCCGCCGGGTCATCGTCCCGCATGCGTGGCAGGGACAAACTGATGGAGATCGTGGATGGCACCCCCCTGCTGACCCGCCAGATCAACATGGCGCTGGCGGTCAGCAACGATGTGCGGGTGGCCCTGCCCCCGCGCCCGCACCCGCGATATGAGCTGGTTGACCCGACTGCGGCCCGGCCCATCGAGGTGGCGGATGCCGCCGAAGGCATGGGGGCCAGCCTGCGTACCCTGTTCCGCACCCTGCCCGACGGCACGCGCAACGCCATGGTGCTGCTGGCGGACCTGCCCGAGCTGCAGGCGACGGACCTGCAAGCCGTGATCGACGGTGTGGCCGTGGCGCCCCGCGCGCTGATCTGGCGCGGCTCGACCGACAATTGCGAAGGGGGGCATCCGATGATCGTGGATCGGGCGCTGTTTCCCGAGTTTTGCGACCTTACCGGCGACAGCGGCGGAAACCGGATCATCGCCAAACACGCTGACGATGTGCATCTGGTGCGTCTTGGCCCGCGCGCACGGCTTGATCTGGACACGCCCGAGGACTGGGCGGCGTGGCGCGGCGCTACTTCAGACGACTGATCAGCAACTCGGCCTCGTACCGTTTCAACGATGGGCGCGCCGCCGGATAGGCATCGTGCCCCGCCAGCGTTTCAAGTTCCGGAAACAGCGACAGGATTTCGGCGCGCTGATCGGCACCGACCCCACGCAGCGACTGGTCGCCGGGCTGGAAGCTTTCGGACCACGCACCATCGGCCAGTACCACCTCGTGCTGATCGAACATCAGATGCAGGTAGCTGACCGTGTCCGTGGTCACCTGATCGACGCCGTCAAGGCCAGTCAGGTGCTTGGCCGGGACCAGCACCTCGCGTTCCTGAAACATCACTTCGGCCAGATCCGAGGTCACCAGCATCCGGTGTTGCGGCGACAGCAGCATGTCGCGTTCGGGCAGGTCCTTGCCCAAAGCCCCCTGGCGGATCAGGATCGGCTGGAATTCGGGGTTGCGGTGCAGATCGGCCGCGGACAGATCCCGCCGCCCGACCCAGCGCAAGGTCTGGATGCCATTGTCGCGGGTAAAGACCCGGTCGCCGGGCACCAGCGTTTCCACCGCCTTTTCGCCGGTCTGGGTGGCGATGCGGGTGCCGGGGGTAAAGCAGATGATGATCTGCTCGATCTCGGAATAGGTGACGCTGCCAGTGACGTTGCCCGCGTCGTCGATCAATTCGATCGTGCCGGATTCCGGACCCGATTGCAGGATATTGGCCCGCACGCCCGTCAGGTCGATGACGTCGATGTCCGTGCCGTCCGCATCCTCGCCGCCGACGATGGTGCTGTTGCCGATGGCCTCGAAGGTGAAGCTGTCGGACGCGGTGCCGCCGTCGACCTGATCGTTGCCTTCGCCCAGCACGATGGTGTCGGCGCCTTCACCGCCTGACACCGTGTCGTCGCCTGCACCGCCCACCAGACTGTCATCGCCGCCCTGGCCAAAGATCACGTCCTGGCCGGTGCCGCCCTCGATCGTGTCGTCGCCACCTTCGATGGGCGTGATAACCGCATCGTCGATCAGATCGCCCGAGAACGAAAACCCGGAATTGGTGCTGCGCGATTCCAGCGTGAATTCAATGAATTCCCGGTTCTCAAAGGACGCGCTGAACCATGCGTCCTGATCGGCGGGGTTGTTCTGTTCGGTGCCCGCCGCCGTGACCACACCGCCCACCTGCGTGACGTTCAGCGAACTGTCGCCGCTCACGCCAAAGGCCGTGAAGCTGCCCGCGTCGATAATCACTGCCTCCTGATCGCCGGGGCTGTTGCGGTCAAGGTCGTTGACAGTGGCTGTGGAATTCAGCGCCACCGGCGTCCCGGTCGTGGCATTGGGGCTGTCGGGAATGAAGAATTCCATGCGGAACGATGCGGTGTCGCCGGTACCCGCGCCGTTCATCAGGATTTCGGAGCCGTTCCCGCCGGACAGGTCCACCCGCAGGTTCGGATCGGATTTCGACACCAGCACAAGGCGCGCCGACACCTGCGTGCCATCCTCGAGCTGCGCCACGTTCTTGTAGACTGCGGAAGTGCCGGGCTGCGCGTTGTTGTCGGCATTGTCGCGGGTGACAAGGTTGTTGATGTCGATGACCAGCGCCGTGGCGTCCTGGCCCGGCGCTGTGCCTTCGCCTACGTCGCCGAACAGCGTGTCGTCGCCGTCGCCACCCAGAATGCTGTCGTCCCCGCCTTCGCCGGAAACGAGATCCTGACCGCCAAGCGCGTTGATCGTATCGTCTTCGTTGGTGCCCGGAAGGGTATCGTTGTTCGTGGTTCCGTTTATCACGGCCATGGCAGCAGCCCCATACTAACGTACAAAAAGGCTGAGGTGCCGCGCCCCCAGCGCTGTTCCCCAGTAAAAATTAATGTAATTCAAACCGTTTTGAAGCGTAGGGGGAAAAACGTGTTTCGGTCTCCATTTATGCCGGATCAGCAATAAAATGCTGCATTGCGGCGCCATACGCACCCGTAATGGAAACAAAAACCGGTTCCCGCGCTGATTGAACACGAAAAACGGGCGCAGCCCCCTGCCCCGTTTTGCGTGCCCCGCGCGATTCGCGCGGGGGTCGCTGCATTGGATGTGGTGTGCCCGAGGTTCAGAGCGTGAGCAGCATCGCCTCGTGCTTTTTCAGGCTGCGGCGCGCGGCCTCGTACCCTTCGATCCCTTCGGCGGTTGCCAGTTCGGGGAAGAGTTCAAGGATTTCCGAACGCTGTTCCTCGCCCATGGCGCCGAGTGTCATGTCGCCGGGCTGGAAGCTTTCGGTCCAGGAACCGTCGGACAGGATCACCTCGTGCTGGTCGAACATCACGTGGATATACGTCGTTTCCGACACGTCCACGACGTCGATGCCGTCCATATGCGTCAGGTGCTTGGCGGCGACCAGCACTTCGCTTTCGTCGAAGTAGAGCATGGTCTTGTCGCCCGACATCAGGACCCGGTGCTGTGGCGACACAAGCATGTCGCGCTCTGGCAGGCCCTTGCCCAGGGCACCTTCGCGGATCAGGACAGGGCGCAGATGTTCTGCTGCGTCCAGTTCCACGCCGGTCATGTCGCGGCGACCCACCCAACGGATTTCCTGGATGCCATTGTCGCGGGTGATGACGCGGTCACCGACCTGCAGGTCCTCGACCCGGCGTTCGCCCGTCGGCGTTGCGATGCGCGTGCCGGGGGTGAAGCAGGGAATGACGTTCTCGATGTTCGAGAAGGTCAGCACGCCGGCCGGGTCACCGTTCTGGTCGAAATAGTTGACCACACCGTTTTCCGGGTTGCCGGGGTCAAACACCACTTGCAGCGACCCGTTCGGCGGGGCCGATCCGGTCAGGTCCAGCGTGTCGAAGTCGTCGCCGCCTTCGTTGCCGTCCACGACCTCGCCTGCGTCCACGTTGATGAACGTGTCACGGTCGTCGCCGCCCGACATGATGTCGGCACCGCCATTGCCACCGTCGATCAGGTCATTGCCGCTGCCGCCGTCGATGACGTCGTCGCCGGTCGATCCGATGATGGTGTCATCACCTTCGTCGCCCGACAGGGTGTCGTCGCCGGTGCCGCCGTCAATCAGGTCGTCACCGTCGCCGCCCGACAGTTCGTCGGCCCCGTTGCCGCCCAGGATCGTGTCGGCGCCTTCACCGCCGTCCACTGTATCCGCGTTGCGACCGGCGTCGATAAAGTCGGCGTCGTTACCGCCCAGGATGGTGTCGTTGCCCTGTCCACCCAGCAGCGTATCCTCGCCCACGCCACCGTCGATCAGGTCGTCGTCGATTTCGCCGTCGATAAAGTCGTCGCCTTCCTCGCCGAACAACTCGTCATCGTCGTCCGCACCAAAGATCACGTCGTCGCCATCGCCGCCAAAGACCGTGTCCTTGCCGTTGTCGGGACGCGGATCCGCCGGGAAGATCGGGTTCGAGCCATCATCCTCGATGTTGAGCTGGTCAAGGCCCAGATCCGGATCGTTGCCGGCATATATCGTGTCGTTGCCGATGCCACCTTCGATCAGATCACTGCCTTCGCCGCCCACGATACGGTCGGCCCCTTCATCGCCCGTGATCTCGTCATCGTCGATGCCGCCGTCGATCACATCCGCGCCGATGCCGCCCACGATGGTGTCGGCGTCATCGCCGGTGCTGATGGTGTCGTCGCCCTCGCCACCGTCCACGAAATCACGGTCGTCCTCCGGATCGTCATCAGCGGGGAAGCCAAAGGGAAAGCCCGGTATCGGCGTGCCGTCATCGTTGGGAAAGCCCTTGTCGGGCGCGAATTCGCCGGTGCTGCTGTCGATCAGATCGTTGCCGGTGCCGCCGTCGATCGTGTCGGACCCTTCGCCGGACAGGATCGTATCATCGCCGCCACCGGCTTCGATGATGTCGTCGTTGGCCTTGTCCGGATCGTTCGAGAATATGTTGTCCTCGTTGTCGACCATGTCGCCTTCGGGGTCGCCCACATAGTCTTCGTCGATCAGCTCACCGTCATCGGTGCCCTCGACAATCCCGTCCAGCGGTTGTTCCTCGACCGTGATGAACACCTGCGCGGTGTCGGTACCGCCGTTGCCGTCGCTGATGGTGTAATCGACCACCGCGTCGCCTTCGAACCCGTCATTGGGGGTAAAGGTGATGGTGCCGTCGGGATTGATATCCACAGTCCCATCGGGCGATGTCGCCTCGGTCACCTCAAGCGGGTCACCGTCCACATCCGTGTCATTGGCCAGAACCGGCACGGTCACGGCGGTGTTGAACGGCGTGGTGGCGTTGTCATCCTCGGCCACCGGTTCGTCGTTGACCGGGTTGACCGTGACATTGACGGTCGCGGTGTCGGTGTTCCCGTCAGGGTCGCTGACCGTGTATTCGATGGTTGTCGGACCGTTGAAGTTTTCATCCGGCGTGAAGGTGATCGTGCCATCGGGGTTGATGGTCACCTCGCCATCGGGCGATGTCGCCTCGGTCACTTCCAGCGGATCGCCATCGGGGTCGCTGTCGTTATCGAGCACGGGGATGGTGACGGGCGTATCCTCGTCCGTTTCGGCCACGTCGTCCGTGGCCTCGGGCGCGTCTTCGACCGCGTTGACGGTGATGGTGTGCAGGGCGGTGTCCTGCAGGCCGCCTTCGTCTTCGATGGTGTATTCGATGACCGCTTCGCCGTTGAAGTTGTCATCGGGCGTAAAGGTGACTGTGCCGTCGCCATTGTCGACGATCTCGCCTTCGCCGGCGATGAGGGTGGCGGACACGACGGTCAGGTCGTCGCCATCGGGATCGGTGTCATTGGCCAGAAGATCGACGGTGATCGCCACCTCTTCGTCTGTGGTGTCGCTGTCGTCCACCGCGTCGGGTGCATCGTTCACCGGGTTTACGGTGACGGCGACGGTTGCTGTATCCGTGTTCCCGTCCGGGTCCGTGACGGTGTATTCGATGGTCGTGTCGCCGTTGAAGTTCTCGTCCGGGGTAAAGGTGATGGTGCCATCGGGATTGATGGTCACGTCACCGTCGGGCGACGTCGCTTCGGTCACTTCCAGCGGATCGCCATCGGGGTCGCTGTCGTTGTCCAGTACGGGGATGGTGACGGGCGTATCCTCGTCCGTTTCGGCCAGGTCGTCCGCTGCTTCGGGCGCGTCTTCGACGCCTTCGACCGTGACAACCGCGTCGGCGGTGTCGGTCAGGCCCATCCCGTCCGAGATGGTATAGGTGACCGTCGCCTCGCCGTTGAAGTCGGGCGCGGGGGTAAAGACCAGCTTGTTGTCGACAATCTCGACCGTGCCCTGATCCGCAGGAACGGTGGCCGAGATGATGGTCAGGTCATCGCCATCGGGGTCGCTGTCATTGGCCAGCACGTCGATGGTGACGGGTGTGTCCTCGTCGGTGGTTGCGGCGTCATCCTCGGCCACCGGCGCGTCGTTGACGGCGCCGACCGAAATGACGGCCTCGCCCTCGTCCGTGCCGCCGTTGCCGTCGGACACGGTGTAGGTGATCGTGGCCGGGCCGTTGAAGTCCGGCGCAGGCGTAAAGGTCACGGTGCCGTCGCCATTGTCGACCACGGTGCCCTGTTCCGGCGGGACGCTGACCGCGGCGATGCTCAGGTCGTCGCCATCCACATCCGAGTCGTTGCCCAGCAGGTCCACCACAACGGCCACGTCTTCGTCCGTGGTTTCGATGTCATCCACGGCGACGGGATCGTCGTTGACCGGGTTGACTGTCACGGCGACCTCGGCGGTGTCGGTGCCACCGTTGCCGTCCGTGATCGAGTAGGTGATCGTGACGTCGCCGTTGAAGTTTTCGGCCGGTGTGTAGACCAGCTTGTTGTCCACGATCTCGACCGTACCTTGGGCCGAAGGCACGGACGCGCCCGTGATTTCCAGGTCGTCGCCGTCGGGATCGGTGTCGTTGGCCAGCACGTCGATGGTGACGGGGGTATCCTCGTCCGTTTCTTCGGTGTCGTCCACGGCCACGGGGCCGTCATTGACCGCGCCCACGTTGACGTTTGCGACGCCTTCGTCGGTGCCACCATTGCCGTCAGAGACGGTGTAGGTGATCGTCGCCGGGCCATTGAAGTCAGGTGCGGGGGTGAACAGCAGTTCGTTGCCCACGATTTCTACCGTGCCCTGATCCGCCGGAACCGTGGCCGAGACGATGGTCAGGTCGTCGCCGTCCACATCGGTGTCATTGGCCAACACGTCGATGGTGACGGGCGTGTCTTCGTCCGTGTCGGCAAAGTCATCCACGGCCACCGGGCCATCGTTGACATTGTTCACCGTCACGACCGCCTCGGCGACGTCGGTTCCGCCGTTGCCATCAGTGATGGAGTAGGAAATCGTCGCGTCGCCGGTAAAGTTCTCGGCGGGTGTGAACAGCAGCTTGTTGTCGACAATCTCGACCGTGCCCTGTTCGGACGGGACAGACGCGCCCGTGATGGTCAGATCGTCACCATCGGGGTCGGTGTCGTTGGCCAGCACATCCACCAGCACGGGCGTTTCCTCGTCCGTGGTGTCGGTGTCGTTGACCGCGTCGGGCGCATCGTTGACCGGTGTGACCGAAACGTCGACGGTTGCGGTATCCGTCCCGCCATTGCCGTCGCTGACCGTATAGGTGATCGTGGTGTCGCCGTTGAAATTCTCGTCCGGGGTAAAGGTGAGCGTGCCGTCGGGGTTGATGGTCACATCGCCATCGGGCGAGGTCGCCTCGGTCACTGTCAGGGCATCGCCGTCAGGATCGGTGTCGTTGCCCAGCACGTCGATCACGACGGGCGTGTCCTCGTCCGTGGTGGCGCTGTCGTCATTGGCATCGGGACCGCGGTTGATCTCATCGCCGATGACCTCTTCGATTTCGGTGAAATCGAGGGTCAGGCCGTTGGGCGTGCCATCCGCGTTCAAGAACACCACGGTGCCGTTGATGCCGTTGCCGTTCGTATCCGGTGTGACGTTGTCAAGGAAGAACGGCCCCTGCCCCGTCAGGTCCAGCACGTCATTGTCGGTGTTCAGAGCCGGATTGCTGTTGAAGCCGCCCGAACCGCCATCGACGGTATCGCCTGCGCCGCCAAAGATCGTATCGGCATTGGCGCCGCCCATCACGATGTCGGCACCGTCGCCGCCGGTCAGCGCATCGTCGCCTTTGCCACCCGACAGGCTGTCGTCACCGTCGCCACCATCCAGCACGTCATTGTCGTCTTCGCCCTTCAGCGTGTCGTCACCGTCTTCGCCAAAGATGGTGTCGTCGCCCGCGCCACCTTTGAGCACGTCGTTACCCGCCACGCCATCGTCCAGGACGGGCGCATCAAAGTAGACATCGGTGATGTTGATGCCCGAATTGCCGTTGCCATCCTGATCGTGCAGGATTTCGATCCGCGAAACGGGGCCGGGAATGCTGACCAGCAGCGAATACTCTTCGGCGGTGTCCTCGAGATAGCCGCCATTGCTGTCGGCCGTGTCCGCGCCCGCCACACCGTCGGTGTCCAGCAGGGTCAGGCGGTCGCCACCTTCAAGGTTGACGGTGATCGGGTTGCCGTCCGCGTCGAACGCCTTGACCATGACCACGCCATCGCCGTCGATGTCGTTGATGCGGAACGACACGTCTTCGACCGGGGCCGAGAAATCAAGACGATAGTCGGCGTCGTTGCCCTGGCCGTTGGTGACGCTTTGCAACGAGCTTTTGTAGTTCGGGTCCGACCCGTCATCATCGATGTTCTGGACATTCTGCTTGTCGTCCGAGAACTCGGTGTCTGCGTGCCCGGTTTCCTTGAGGACCGAAAACGTGACATCGACACTGCCGGTGTTCTGGGTGAATCCACCAACATCATCGCCATCGTCAAACCCGGCTTCGTCCCATTCGAACACCTCGCGCGTGGTCACGCCGGCATTCGGACCTTCATAGTTGCTGTCGCCAAGGATCAGGTCGTCGCCGGTGCCGCCCAGCACGCTGTCGTCGCCGCTGCCGGCATAAACCTCGTCATCGCCCTGTTCGGACTTGATCGTGTCATCGCCACCAAGGGCATCAACGATGTCATCGTTGGGGGCCTCGCCCGGCAGAACGGCGTCGCCCGCATCGATGCAATCGCCATCGGGATCGCCATCATAGGCCAGATCGATCAGGTCGCCGTCATTGTCGTTCTCGACGATGCCGTCCAGACCACTGTTGTCAAAGACCAGGTTGTCGATGGCGCCCGATCCGTGCAGCGTAACCTCCATCCGGGCCACGCCGTCCACGTCGAAATCCTGGATTAGCTGGCCGTTGTCGTCGGTGTCATCGATATGCACCGTCTTGATGTGGTTGCCGTGTGCATCAAAGAACTTGACCCGCGCGCCTTCCTCGATGTCGAGGAATGTCAGGCGGTTGATCGACGAAGGTGCGTCGAAGTTGAAAAAGAACGTGCCGCCGCTGCCATTGTCGTCGGGGTCGTGGCTGTCGCCGTCCTCGGAGATGATCAGCGCCTTGCCCAGGTTCGACGTTTCCAAATCATGATCGCCGCCCGTGGGATGCGCGGTGTTGAAAATCATGGCCTTGTTCGATCCGCCCGCGGCCGAAATCGTGACGCCCTGGGATGAGAATTCGTTGTCGACCACGGTCCCGGCGGCAAGATCGTTGAAATTGATAAACTTGGTCATGGCGTTGTCTCCTAGACTGCGGTGCGCACGGCACGCACGGCGGCCGGGTCAGAAATGAAACGAATGGAACCCGGCACAACGGCCCCTGAAGCGGCGTTGGTTCTCTGATCGGGTCGTGTGGTCGGCGAAAGACGCATTACCGGTACTCCATCGTCACGTATCAACACCCAAAACAGAGCGACGCAGACGGTTACTGGGCGACCGGCACATCGCAGGAACTGAAGCGCAAAGATGGACCACGGGCGTGGTCAGCGAACAACCGCGCAATACGGTCCCTCGCCTATGCTTTTCCGTTGCAGCAGCAACAGAGCGAGCACACATCCTGCGTACCGGTTCGGTACGTGTTGTGCGGTCGCCCCCGTGACCTCGAACATCGCCCCCCAGTTGGGCAAGACGTGTTCTACGGGGCAGTTTGAGGCAAACAAAGGGAAAAATGTCCGAAAAACGTCAGCATTGCAGCGGAAGACGGACCCCAAACGCATCCGGTCGTGAACAATACGCAACCGCTGGTGGTGCGGTCAAACAAAGGTCGCCAGTGAGCTGAGTTGCAAAAATCCGCGTAAGTCCATGTAGTATTAGCGCTTCAGCGCTTTTTTGCCCAAGACGCGCCGGTATGGCGGGTTTCAATATCGGAAACAGTCGCCAAAGGCCCGGCAACCACACCGTTGCCACATTCCTGACAGAGTTCGTGTTACCAGATCGGAAACGATCGTAGTTTCGGGTGGGAACTGGTGCGGGATCGATGCGTAAACGGCCAATTTCCACGAATCGTTTTTCGGAAATCCTGCGCAACGGCGGCTTGACCCGGCGAATCCGGTCGGACAAGGCGACAGCCGAACGCCGAGAACAGCCGCTATCGGACAGTTTCCGAACCACGGGAAATGAACTGCATGAGGCTGGTACCCAAGGCCGGACTCGAACCGGCACGCCCGCAAAGGCGGGGGATTTTGAATCCCCTGCGTCTACCATTCCGCCACTTGGGCCTCGATTGTCCCTACACCGTGACATGGTGATGGGCAAGCCGCACCAGAGCGCCCCAAACGACATTTTTTGCCGCCGTCGCGCGCCACTGGCACACCCATCGATGATTTGATACCCGAGGCGGGCAACGCAGGAGAACTCAGCGACATGACCCCCCTGGCGCAGGACATGGCGATCTCGGATCGGCTCGCGCTATTGGTGGCCGACGCCGACGGCAAAGCCGTGACGCTGTCGTGGATCCTTGGGCAACTGCACGAACGGGCGTTCGGTCTTTTCCTGCTCATTCTGGCACTGCCCTGCTGCATTCCCTTTCTGTACGGCCTGCCCCAGATCGTCGCGCTGCCGCTCATGTTCGTGTCGGGCCAGGTACTGTTGGGCCGCCGCGTTCCATGGCTGCCCGGCAAGCTGGGCATGCGCAGCGTTTCTGCCGAAGGGCTCGGCACCCTGTCGCGACGGGCCAGACCCTGGCTGAAACGTCTAGAGGCCGTGAGCCGCCCGCGGCTGGCGGCGCTCACCCGCGCACCCGCGGATCGGCTTGTCGGCCTTGCGCTGCTGCTGTTCAGCGCGTCGATCCTGGTGCCGCTGCCCGGTACCAACACGGTTCCCGGCCTGGCCGTTGTGATCGTGGCCATGGGCCTGTTGCAGCGCGATGGCATTTTGGTACTTGTGGGCGCAGCACTGGGCGTGGCCTGGATTGCAACGCTCGTAATTGCTGGCGCGACCCTCGTCAGCCTGTTCAAGACATGGATCGGCTTATGAACCTGACGCCTCGCCTTTTTGTCATGCTCGCTGCCGGCGGCTCGCTGGCGCTGCTGCTTGGGGCATTCGCGTTTCAACACCTTGGGGGGCTGGCCCCGTGCAAGCTGTGCATCTGGCAACGCTACCCCCATGCCGTGGCGATCGTGCTGGGCGCGCTGGTGCTGTTTGTGCCGGCCCCCGCCCTGATCGCACTGGGCGCGATGGCGGCGTTGGCCACGGCCGGTGTGGGCGGCTATCACGTGGGTGTTGAACAGGGCTGGTGGCAGGGGCCAACATCCTGCACATCCACCGGCACCGGCGGTATGAACGCCGACGCACTGTTCGATCAGATCATGGCCGCCCCGCTGATCCGATGCGACGACATCGCGTGGGAATTCGCGGGCCTCAGCATGGCGGGCTGGAACATGGTGCTGTCGCTGGGCTTTGCCGTTCTGTGGATCGCCGCCCTGCGCGTCAGGCCGATTTCCGCGTAGACAGCAGCAGCGACGTCTCGGACGCCACCACCCCTTCAAGCCGCCGGATGGCGAACAGCACGGCATCGAACGCTTCCAGCGTGTCGGTCCCGATCTCGACAATCACGTCCCAGCGGCCATTGGTGGAATGGACCTTGCGCACCTCGGCCATGCCCTGAAGCTGGCGGATGATCCGTTCGGTGCCGCGCCCCTCGATCCCGATCATCATCAGCCCGCGCACCGCGTCGGTCTGCACATCGCCCTTGAGCACTACGGAAAAGCCAAGCACGTCGCCCCGCGCGATCAGCTTGTCGATGCGCGCCCGCACCGTTGCCCGGCTCAGGCCCAGCCGCGCCGACAGGTCCGACAGCGACGCCCGCGCGTCGTGGCGCAGGGCTGCAATCAACAGATTGTCCGTTTTGTCCATATAAGCTGTCCATTTTGATCATCTGACGCACATTATGCGCAGTCTGGCCGCTTATCAATGCCGCAGTCCGGCAGCATATTGCCCCAAACACCAGTGTAATCAGCGGAGCATCCATGACCCCGAAACCAGTTCACCTTGTCGGCGTCCCCATGGACAGCGGCAAACGCCGCCAGGGGTGCCTGATGGGCCCGGACGCGCTGCGCACCGCCGGTCTGGCGGACGCGTTGCGGGCATTGGGCCATGACGTCACCGATATCGGCAACGTCCAGCCCGACGCCTATGCCGAACAGGACAACGGTGCCCTGCATGCGCTGAACGAAACCGTCGCCTGGACCACGGCCCTGTCGCGCACGGCAGATCGCACATGCGCCACGGCCCTGCCCGTGTTCATGGGCGGTGATCACGCGCTGGCCTTGGGGACGTTGCATGGCCTGTCGCAACATGCCGCGGCAAGGGACGTGCCGCTGTTCGTGCTTTGGCTGGATGCGCACACCGATTACCACACGCCTGAAACGACAGGTTCCGGCAACCTGCACGGCACGCCCATGGGCTATGCCACCGGACGTCCCGGCTTCGACGCATTCCCGCCTGTGGCCCACCCGATCCCGCATGACCGCATTGCCATGCTGGGCCTGCGTTCCGTGGACCAGCCGGAACGCGCGGCGCTGCAACAGACCGACATCGCCTATATCGACATGCGCCACATCGACGAACACGGAATCGCCGGGCCGCTGTCGGCCTTTCTGGACCGCGTGGCGGTGGCGGTGCCGGCACCGGCGTTTTGGGCATGGTCGGAACTAGGATGAATG
>JBCBFX010000016.1:35734-38362 GCA_038527345.1 Pseudomonadota bacterium
GTGTCGCTGGACGTCGATTTCCTGGACCCGTCGGTGGCCCCTGCCGTCGGCACCACGGTGCCCGGCGGCGCCACCATCCGCGAAGCGCATCTGGTGATGGAGATGATCAGCGACAGCGGGCTCATGACCTCGCTCGATATTGTCGAGTTGAACCCGTTCCTCGATGAACGCGGACGCACCGCACAGGTGATGGTGGATCTGGTCGCATCCGCCCTGGGGCGGCGCATATTCGACAGGCCGACCCATGCATACTGAGGGGGATACCATGCAGCCATCGGACAAGGCGCTTGTGCCTTTCGTGTCGGTCGATCACATGATGCAGCTGATCCACCATATCGGGCTGGACGAGATGCTGCGCGGGCTGGCCCGCTACATCGCGGACGACTTCAAGCGGTGGGAGAAATTCGACAAAACCCCGCGCGTCGCCAGCCATTCGGCCGAGGGCGTGATCGAACTGATGCCCACCTCGGATGGCGAGGCCTATGGCTTCAAATACGTGAACGGGCACCCCAAGAACACCGCCGACGGGCTTCAGACCGTCACCGCCTTTGGCCTGCTGGCCGATGTCGACACCGGCTATCCGGTGCTGCTGACGGAAATGACGATGCTGACGGCGATGCGCACGGCGGCCACTTCGGCGCTGGTGGCGCGGCATCTGGCCCCGGCGCAGGCCCGCACCATGGCGATGATCGGCAATGGCGCGCAGTCGGAATTCCAAAGCCGCGCCATGCAGGCCATCGCCGGTGTGACCCACATCCGGCTATATGACGTCGATCCGAGCGCCACGGCGAAATGCGCCGCCAACCTGCGCGGCTCGGGCCTGCAGGTGACAGCTTGCACATCGGCCGAGGACGCGATCGAAGGGGCCGAGATCCTGACCACCTGCACCGCGGACAAGGCCCATGCCACCATCCTGAGCGACAACATGGTCGGCAGCGGCGTTCACATCAACGCCATCGGCGGGGATTGCCCGGGCAAGACCGAACTGGCGCGTGGCGTGCTGGAACGCGGCGACATCTTTGTGGAATACCCGCCCCAGACCCGGATCGAAGGGGACATTCAGCAATTGCCCGACGACCACCCCGTGACCGAGGTCTGGCGCGTCATCGCCGGTGAAACGCCAGGCCGCACATCGCCCAAACAGATCACGATCTTCGACAGCGTCGGCTTCGCGATCGAGGATTTCTCGGCCCTGCGCTACATCCGCGATCACGTGGCGGGCACGCCCTATTACTTCCCGCTGGACCTGTTGGCCGACCCGGACGACCCGCGCGATCTGTACGGTATGCTGCAACGGGCGGCACCCTAGGGGCGCGGATCAGCCCGCCGCCCGCGCCATGCGCCGCCACAGGCCCAGCATGATCAGCGCGCCTGCGGGCCAGACGACCCACAGCGTGCCATCCCACGTGGCCAGGTTCATCAGCGCCAGCGCCCCGGTCACGACGATGGCGCGACTGGTCCAGACGCCGATCCCGCGCCATCCGTCCGGTGGCGCGGTCAGCCACCCCAGGATGCCAAGCATCACGATGCCCGGATAATGCGCCCAAAAGCCCGCACCTGACAGAATATCAATCGCAACCAGTCCGCCCCACAGCAGGCCAAGGCGCTTGGCGTAATAGCGCGGACCGTTTTCGGGTGTCTCCAGTTGCGCCGCGCCGGGCGGCGGACCGCCCGGGTCCGGCGCAGGTTCGACCCGCACGCGCGGACTGACCCGGGCCACGTTCGCGCGGCTGGTGACGGAATAGACCGACACGTCCTGCGAAAAATTCTTTGGGCGTCGTTCGCCCACATAGTCGAAGCCGATAGCCAGCTTGGCATGCACCTGATCATAGACGGGACGCGATATCAGGATCCCGCCCGGCGGTGCCATCGATTGCAGCCGCGCCGCCAGGTTCACGCCTTCGCCCAGCAGGTCGTCACCATCCAGGATCACGTCTCCCAGGTGAATGCCGATGCGAAATTGCAGCGCGTTGCTGTCACCGTCAGTGCCGGATAGCTCGTTCTGGATTTCGACGGCGCATTGCACCGCCTCGACCACCGACGGGAAATCCGCAATCAGCCCGTCACCCGCGGTGTTGGCGATCCGTCCGTCGTGCCGGTCGATCAACCTGGCGAAAATGCTGCGCGCACTGCGCAGCGCACCGACGCCGCGCACCTCGTCTGTTGCCATGAGGCGGGAATACCCTTCCGCATCTGCGGCAAGGATCGTGGTCAGCTTGCGGCGCACGTCAGATGGCATGGCATCCCGTTCCGTCAATCGATCCTTGAAAGAATGGGGAGGCCCGGTGCCCGGTTCAAGCCGCAGTGACGCATGTGTGTGTCACTCAACGAAAAAGGCGCGCCCATCGGCGCGCCATGCGGCATGTGATCTGCGGTGCGACTGGTCGCTTTTGCGGGCAAAAGCAATCCTTGCCACCGGCCGCGTCTGCCTGCGCAGCCGGGCTATGGCATCCCTTTATGGATCAGCGGTGTGGCTGATTGCTTTTGCGGGCAAAAGCAATCCTTGCCACCGGCCGCGTCTGCCTGCGCAGCCGGGCTGCGGCATCTCTCTATGGATCAGCGGTGTGGCTGATTGCTTTTGCGGACAAAAGCAATCCTTGCCACCGGCCGCGTCTGCCTGCGCAGCCG
>JBCBFX010000016.1:38461-52464 GCA_038527345.1 Pseudomonadota bacterium
CCACCGGCCGCGTCTGCCTGCGCAGCCGGGCTACGGCATCTCTTTATGGATCAGCGGTGTGGCCGATTGCTTTTGCGTACAAAAGCAATCCTTGCCACCGGCCGCGTCTGCCTGCGCAGCCGCGGCCGGGTCGGCGGGCGGGCGCATTTGCCGTCAGGCAAACAGAGCCGCCCGACGCCCTCAGACCTGCGGGTCCGGGTTCACCGTGAATCCATCCACGGCAATCACCTGCCCCGATACCAACCGGGCCGCGTCCGAGGCCAGAAACACCGCCATCCCTGCAATATCCGTCGCGTCAACAAAGGACCGCATCGCCGTACCACCGGCATAGCCATCATAAACGTCATCGCGCGTCATCCCCTTGGCCGCGGCCTCACGCGCCAACACACCCTCCATCCGCCGGCCCTCGACCGCGCCGGGACAGATCGCATTGGCCCGCACACCCTGCGGACCCGCCTCCATCGCCACGGTCTTCATCAACCCGATCACGGCCCATTTCGCGGCTGCATAAGGGGACCGATGCGGATAGCCGTATTGTCCGGCCGTGGACGAGGTCACGATGACCGATCCCCGCCCTGCCGCCTTCATCGCGGGCAAGGCATGTTTGACGGCCAGAAATGCACCATCCAGGTTCACGGCAACACAGGTCCGCCAGTCGGACAACGTCACATCCTCCACCAGCGCCGTCGGCCCCGCAATGCCCGCATTGGCACAAAGCGCATCCAGCGGCCCAACCTCGGCCATCACGTCCGCCATCGTCGCCTCGTCCGTCACGTCGCAGTGCCGCGCAGTCCACCCATCGGGCACCGCGGCAAGCGCTCCCTCATCCACATCCGTCACCCACACATCGTATCCCGCCGCATCAAACGCCTCTCCGATGGCCCGCCCGATGCCCGACGCACCGGCGGTGATCAGAACACGGCTCACGGCCGCTGCCCCACCGCGCGCCCTGCCCCTTCGGGCCGGGGCAACGCCGCATGGGCGCGCGCCACGCGCTCCAGCACCTCAAGGATACGGGGCGCAGGCTCAGACGGCTTGCGCGTCTCAAGGCTCACATGCAGCAGGAAATGCTCGCCCGTGGCCAGCAGCCGGTCGCCCGCATACATCTCGTGAAACAGATGCAGCTTCTTGCCGACACCGGCCAGCACCTGTGTCCGTACCTCGATCTGTGTCCCGGCCAAGGCTTCGTCCATATGGCGGATATGCGTTTCGGCAGTAAAATAGCTGCCCCCGGTCGCGATATAATCGGCATCACAGCCGATCAGCGCCATGAACCGGTCCGTGGCATCGCCAAAAGCCTGCAAATACCGCGCCTCGTTCATGTGGCCATTGTAGTCGGTCCAATCCAGCGGCACGATGCGCTTGACGGTCAGGATGGGCTGCGTCACATCCCCAAGTCCATCGAGGCCCTGCACGTCGCGCAAGGCGCTGTCATGGGCGTTCAGCACCGCCCCCGCGCCCCAGTCATTGGCCTTGAGCGCCCTGAGCAGCCCCACCAGATTGTCATCGCGCGCCGCCAGCATCTGCGGAATGGTCATGTGACCCGACTGCGCGTCGGACTGGCCAGCAATCAGGTCCACCAAGTCGTCCGTGAACTCCGGCACATCCATCAGCTTGGTCCAGGGCCATTGCAGCGCGGGGCCGAACTGCGCCATGAAATGCCGCATCCCGGCCGCCCCCCCGGCAGTGCGGTAGGTGTCGAACAGACCCATCTGCGCCCAGCGGATGCCGAACCCCATGCGAATGGCCTCGTCGATCTCTTGCGTTGTGGCGACGCCGTCCTTGACCAGCCACAGCGCCTCGCGCCACACGGCCTCAAGGAAGCGATCGGCGATATGGGCGTCGATCTCGCGGCGCACATGCAGCGGGAACATGCCCAGCCCGGTCAGCACCTCCTTGGCCCAGGCCACAGCGCGCGGGTCGTGATTGTCGCCGGGGACGACCTCGACCAGCGGCATCAGGTACACCGGGTTGAACGGATGGGCCACGAGGATCTGCGTGGGATCCTTCGCCCCCTCCTGCAACTCGGACGGTTTGAAGCCGGACGTCGATGAGCCGATCACCGCCTCCGGGTCCAACGTCTCCTGAATCTCCGCCAGCACCTTGTGCTTGAGCGCAAGGCGCTCGGGCACACTTTCCTGCACCCAGTTGGCACCTTTGACAGCATCCGCAATCGTGTCGTGAAAGCTCAAGGTCCCCTCGGGCGGCAGGGCCACGTCTGTCAAACCGGGCAAGGCGCGCCGCGCCTGGGCCAGCACCGGGGCCAAAGTGGCCTCGGCGTCGGGCGACGGGTCAAACACCCGCACATTCCAGCCGTTCAACAGGAACCGCGCCGCCCAACCGCCGCCAATGACCCCGCCGCCGATTATTGCCGCTGTCCGTTTCATGCGCATACGCCTTTCTTGAATGGAGCGCGTCAAGATGCGCCCTACGCAGCCCCGCTCAGGGGCGGGTCTCCATGCTGCTCAGATCAAAGCCGGAAAATTCGAGGACATCGCGCGCCGCCGCGATCCGGTCCGCACCGCCGGTCGGATTACGATCCAGAACCCAGGCGAAACCGCCCGCCGGTTCCCCGATAGCCGCCGTGCGGAAATCGTCGTCAATCCAGATCACGACCAGATCCCGCATCGCCCCACCGGCATCGGCTCGAAATTCATATCGACCAGGCTGCCGCTCTATTCCGCGCCATACGGTCGAGCGCAGCAATTCACCATCCGCCCTGCTGATCACCATGGTTGGAAGCTGGTCAAGCGTGATGAAGTTGACGGCGTAAACATCGGCGCCGGGTGGCAGCTGGCCGCGCACGAACCAGTCGCCGCCCATACGTTCCCCGTCAAAACGGCTTGTTACGCCAATCGACGCTGCGGGGTCACGAAACGACATTTCAGCCGCCGGCATTGCGCAGGCAATCAATGCAGCCAACGCCAACCATGCACCGAAGCGGTGCACACTCTGTGCACAGGTTGTGCACGCGCGGTGCATGCCCGAATTCACCCCAGAGGTGCCCGCTTCACCAGGCCCAGTTTTTCGCGCACCTCGGCCGGTCCGATGACCTGTGCGCCCATGCCCTCGATCACGTGTCGCGCGCGCTCGACCAACTGCCAGTTCTCTGCCAGCACGCCTTTCTCAAGCCACAGGTTGTCCTCCAACCCCACCCGCACATGCCCGCCCGCCAACACGGCAGCGGCGGCATAGGCCATCTGATTGCGCCCCAGCGAAAACGCGGAAAACGTCCAGTCGTCGGGCACGTTGTTGACCATCGCCATGAACGTATTCAGGTCATCCGGCGCGCCCCATGGCACCCCCATGCACAGCTGCACCAGCGCCGGAGCGTCCAACACACCATCCGCAACCAGTTGTTTTGCATACCACAAATGACCGGTATCAAAGGCCTCGATCTCGGGCTTCACCCCCAGTTCGGTCATCATCCGACCCATGGCGGTCAACATGCCGGGGGTGTTGGTCATGACGTAATCGGCCTCGGCAAAGTTCATCGTGCCGCAATCCAGGGTGCAGATCTCCGGCAGGCATTCCGCGATATGGGCCACACGTTCCTCGGCACCGATCATGTCGGTGCCGTCAACCAGCGGCAGCGGCGCGGACGGTCCGCCAAACACCAGGTCACCGCCCATGCCCGCGGTCAGGTTCAGGACAACATCCACCTCCGCGTCCCGTATGCGGTCCGTAACCTCTCGATAAAACTCAAGTTTCCGGCTCGGCACCCCGGTCTCGGGATCGCGCACATGGCAATGCACCACCGCCGCTCCCGCCTTTGCGGCCGCAATCGCGCTGTCGGCAATCTGCTCAGGCGAGCGCGGCACATGCGGACTGCGATCCTGCGTGCCGCCCGACCCGGTCACGGCACAGGTGATGAAAACCTCGCGGTTCATGGCAAGCGGCATCTGGTCCCTCCCTGAATTTCGCCGGACCGTCGCAAAAAGCCGCCCGCCCTGCCAGCACGAAAACGAAAGGAATTGACGCAAACACGCCTCTCCCTTCATTTCGCCGGGTAAACCGCCCCCGGAGGGCCGTCCGACCCAAGGCACCAGGCATCCGAATGACGGCGTCGGCCCGCCTTCCCGCTTCCTTGCCCCGAGGGGAAGGCCAGGATGGGGGTTACGAAAATCGAATGCGCGCAGCGCTCAATAGGGCATCGGGTGGGCGCGGTGGGCGGCGTCGATGTCGGCCAGGACCGCGTCGGACAAGGTGATGTCGGCAGCACCGATGGCAATCTCGAGCTGGTCCATGGTCGTGGCACCGAAAATGACCGACGTCATGAACGGGCGCGCCATGCACCAGGCCAGCGCCATGTGCGACGGGTCCAACCCGTGCCGGCCCGCAATCTCAAGGTAGGCATCCACCGCGCCGAACACGCGTTCCGTCTTGCGACCGCCCATGTCGGGGTTCAGCGACATGCGCGAGGCCGCGGGCACCGCGCCGCCCTGATACTTGCCCGTCAGCAGACCGGCCGCCAATGGTGAAAAGGCCAGCAGGCCCACATCCTCGTTCACGCTCATCTCGGCCATGTCGGTGTCATACAGACGGCACAGCAGCGAATATTCGTTCTGCATGCTGGCCACGCGCGGCCCGCCTGCGCGCTCTGACGCTGCCAGCCACTGACCGGTGCCCCACGCGCTTTCATTCGACAGGCCGAAGGCGCGGATGGTGCCGCGGTCCACTTCGCGCTGCAGCGCGCCGAGGCAATCGTCCATGTTCTGGCGCACAGCCGCCGGGTCCTGGCCGGACGGGTCATAGGTCCAGTTCTGACGGAACATGTAGCTGCCGCGATTGGGCCAGTGAAACTGATAAAGATCGATGTAGTCGGTCTTGAGGCGACGCAGCGACCCCTCGACAACCTCCGGTATGCTGTTGCCCGTAATCGGCGCCCCATCGCGCACGTGTTTCAGGCCCGCGCCCGAATGCTTGGTGGCCAGGATCACGTTGTCGCGGCGCCCCACACGTTCGAACCACAGCCCGATGATCCGCTCGGTCCGGCCGATGGTTTCGGCGCTGACAGGGTTCACCGGGTACATTTCGGCCGTATCGACAAAGTCGATACCCGCATCGAGGCACCGCTCGATCTGCTCGTGGGCTTCTTCGGCAGTGTTCTGGGTCCCCCAGGTCATCGATCCCAGGCACAGGGCCGACACTTCGATCCCCGTCCGGCCCAGCGTGCGTCGTTGCATGGTGTTCCCCTTCGTCATTCACATCCGCGGCAGCCTAGCGTGCCGCAACCGGGCCGCAAGGGGGCGTTCCGGGTTTGGTAAAATGAACTTGAGAACAAAATGTGAACACACTAGGTTTCACGATATGCCTGTTCCCGCCTCTCTCCTGCAGCGCGCCGCGCCCGATGCCACGCCCTGCCTGCCGCTTCTGCCCGGTGCGGACCGGCACGGGGCCGGTCACGGGCTGGCACAGGGGCGGGTGCATGAGCTGTGCGGCCCTGCACGCCACCGCATGGCGCTGTGGCTGGCGGCCCAGGCACAGGGGCCGGTGCTGTGGATCGCGCCGGAATGGGGCGCGGACCGGCTGAACCCCTGCGGCCTGATGCCGTTCGTCGATCCCGCCCGCCTGATCCTGGTTCAGCCCAAGCGGGCCGAGGATGTGCTGTGGAGCATGGAGGAAACGCTGCGGTGCGGTGCAGTGGCACTGGCCGTGGCCGATCTGCCCGGCCTGCCCGCGCTGACGCCGGTGCGGCGCATGCATCTGGCGGCCGAGGCCGGGGGCAGGATGGGCGGGCCGCTGCCCCTGGGCCTGCTGCTGACGCCCGGCGTGGGCGGCGCGCAGGGCGTCGAAAGCCGCTGGCATCTGGCCCCCGATCACCGTGGTCAGCCGGGCGCTTGGCGGCTGACCCGGCTGCGGGCGCGCATGGCCCCGGAACAGGCGTGGCGGGTCGAGCGGCACAAAGGCACGCCGTTGCCCGCCATCACGCAGACCATCAAGGCTGCGTGACGTTTGAATGGAATGCCCCCCTGGCGTGTTACCTGTTGCATAACCCCTTGCGAAAGGATCTCGCGACATGCACCGCCGCCACCTTCTGGCCCTTGGCCTCGCCGCACTTGCCCGCCCCGGCTGGGCCGCGCCCGTCCCCTACACACTCCGGGGCGACGCCTCGACCATCACCTATACGTTCACGCTGAACGGTGCCGCGGTCAAAGGCACCGTGCCCGTGGACCGCGCCGACCTGCGGATCGACCCGCAGAACCTGGCTGCCTCCACCGCCGACGTCACCGCCGATGTGCGCCGCGCCCGCACCGGGCTGATCTTTGCCACGGATGCGCTGAAATCCCCGTCGGTCCTGGATGCAGCACGCTTTCCAACGGCGCGCTTCACCTCAAGCCGGATCATCCTTGGGCCCGGTGGCCGCCTGTCGGGCGGAGCGGCAATCGAAGGGCGACTGACGCTGCGCGGCGTGACCCGCACGGTCCGCTTTCAGGCCGATCTGTTCCGCGCACCGGGCAGCGCGCCGGATGACCTGCGCAACCTGTCCGTGGCATTGCGGGGCCAGATCAACCGCCGTGACTATGGCGCGACCGGCTATGCCGACCTCGTGGCTGACACCGTGGGCATTGAAATAAATGCGGAAATCGCCGCCGCCGGCTGAAAACGACCTGTGGCGGTCGAGAACCTGCTAGGCAGGCCGCCGCAACTGCGCAACGGTCGGCCACACCATGCGTATGCTGATTTCCTTTGCCGCCCTGTTTCTGTCTGTGATCCTGTTGCAGCTCAGCTCGGGCGCGCTTGGGCCGCTGGATGCACTGTCCGGCCTCGCTCTCGATTTTACGCGACAGGAAATAGGCCTGCTTGGGTCGGCCCATTTCCTGGGCTTTTTCATCGGGTGCTGGTGGGCGCCCCGGCTGATGGGCAGCGTGGGCCATTCCCGCGCCTTTGCCGCATTCACCGCCGCCGGGGCAATCGGCCTGCTGGCGCACATGCTGATCGTGAACCCCTATGCCTGGGCGGTGATGCGGGTCGCTTCGGGATTGTGCGTGGCCGGGTGCTACACAGTGATCGAGGCATGGTTGCAGGCCAAGGTCACCAACGACACACGCGGGCGCACCATGGGCGTCTACCGCGTGGTGGACATGAGCGCGTCGCTCGCCGCGCAACTGGTCATCGGCGTGCTCGCGCCGGCCAGCTATGTCAGCTACAATCTGCTGGCCATCGTATGTTGCGCGGCCCTGTTGCCGCTGACGCTGACCACGGTCAAACAGCCCGACACGCCCGCAGCCCCCCGCCTGCGCCCCCGGCTGGCGGCGCAACGCTCACCCTTGGCCGCGGCAGGCGTGATTGTGGCCGCGCTGTCCAGCGCATCGTTCCGCATGGTCGGTCCGATCTACGGGCAGGAAATCGGGCTGAACGCGGGCCAGATCGCGTGGTTCCTGGCAGCCTTTGTGCTGGGCGGGGCGCTGGCACAATACCCCGTGGGCTGGCTGGCGGACAAGTTCGACCGGCGTTGGGTTCTGATCTGGTTGTCGGCGGCGGCCGTGGCCAGCTGTGGCGTGACGATGGGTGCGGCCGGACTTGGCACCGCATCTGTGATGCTGGCGGCGGGGCTCTTCGGCTTGACCACGTTTCCGATCTATTCGGTGGCTGCCGCGCACGCGCACGATTTTGCGGACGCGTCGGAACGGGTGGAGCTTTCGGCGGCCCTGATGTTCTATTTCGCACTTGGCGCCATTGCCGCACCGCTCACGGCATCTGCCCTGATCGATGCATTCGGCCCCCCCGCGCTGTTTGCGATGATCGCGGTCGGTCACGGTGCACTGATCGTATTCGGACTTGCCCGGATGCGCGCACGGGCCACGCCAGAGGCGCGCACACGCTATGTCTACGCCCCGCGCACATCGTTCGTGATCGGGCGGCTGACAGGACGCAGCCGGGAAGGCGACTGAGCCTGCCCCTTCCCCCCCCTGATCCGCGCTGATACACGGACGAAAACTTTGCCAAGGGCCAAAGGCACATGCAGCGTCACCTGATCACCTCCGCCATTCCCTATATCAATGGGATCAAACATCTGGGCAACCTGATCGGCAGCCAGTTGCCCGCAGATCTATATGCCCGCTACCAACGCGCCCGCGGGAACGAGGTACTGTTTCTGTGCGCCACCGACGAACACGGCACGCCGGCCGAACTGGCCGCGGCCAAGGCCGGTCAGCCGGTGGCCGAATACTGCGCCGAAATGCATGCCGTGCAGTCCCGGATCGCGGACGGGTTCGGGCTGTCCTTTGACCATTTCGGGCGCTCGTCCTCGCCCCAGAACCATGCGCTGACGCAGCATTTTGCGGGCCGGTTGGCGGATGCGGACCTGATCCGAGAGGTCGTGGAAAAGCAGGTCTATTCCCACGCCGATGGTCGCTTTTTGCCCGACCGGTACATCGAAGGCACCTGCCCCAATTGCGGCTACGACAAGGCGCGCGGGGATCAGTGCGAAAACTGCACCAAGCAGTTGGACCCCACGGACCTGATTGATCCGCGTTCGGCCATTTCCGGCTCGACTGATCTGGAAGTGCGTGAGACCAAGCACCTGTATCTGCGCCAATCCGCGCTCAAGGACGATCTGGATGCCTGGATCGATACGAAAACCGACTGGCCGGTGCTGACCACGTCGATCGCCAAGAAGTGGCTGCACGACGGGGACGGGTTGCAGGATCGCGGGATCACCCGTGATCTGGATTGGGGCATCCCGGTCAGACGCGGTGATGCCGATTGGCCGGGCATGGAGGGCAAGGTGTTCTATGTCTGGTTCGACGCGCCCATCGAATACATCGCCTGTGCGGCGGAATGGGTGGACGCGGGCAAAGGCGACGATTGGGAACGTTGGTGGCGCACCGACCGCGGCGCGGACAACGTTCGCTACACACAGTTCATGGGCAAGGACAATGTCCCCTTCCATACGCTCAGCTTTCCGGCCACGATCCTGGGCTCGGGCGAGCCTTGGAAGATGGTCGATCATCTCAAGTCCTTCAACTACCTGAACTATGACGGCGGCCAGTTCTCGACCTCGCAGGGGCGCGGTGTCTTCATGGATCAGGCGCTGGAGATCCTGCCTGCGGATTATTGGCGCTGGTGGCTGTTGTCGAACTGCCCGGAAACCAGTGACAGCGAATTCACATGGGACCTGTTTCAGCAAGGTGTGAACAAGGATCTGGCCGATGTGCTGGGCAACTTCGTCAGCCGTGTGACCAAGTTCTGCCGCTCGAAATTCGGAGAAACGGTCCCGGAGGGCGGTGATTGGGGCGAACGGGAGCAGGCTTTGATCAGCGACCTTGATGCGCGGCTGGTGCGGTATGTCGCCATGATGGAGGCGATGGAGGTCCGCAAATCCGCGCAGGAATTGCGGGCCATCTGGGTCGCCGGAAACGAATACCTGCAAGCCGCAGCCCCCTGGGCCACCATCAAGGAAGATCCGGACACAGCCGCGATGCAAATCCGGGTCGCGTTGAACCTGATCGTTGTCTACGCCGTGTTGTCCGCCCCCTTCATTCCCGCTGCTGCCGCGCAAATGCTGGAGGCGATGGATGTGTCCGAACAGGCATGGCCTTCGGATATCGCGCAAGCGCTCAAAACGCTGGACGCGGGCCATCCGTTCTCGGTGCCCGACAACCTGTTTTCAAAGATCACGGACGAGGATCGGGAAACCTGGCAACAAAGGTTTTCGGGTACGCGCGATTAGAACACGTGCGCGCACCGGCGCCGAACTGCGCGCTTGGTCGACCGCCATGCTTGCCGGGAGACGCAATCGGGTGCCGCGGAACGCGCTGCCGCGATGACCTGCACCCGCTGCGCATGACGTGTGCCGCCCCCGCTGCAAGCCTTGTCAGGCGGACGCTTCTGCGTCATGCGGGCACAGTCGAGACAGCCAGCCCATCGACCGTCTCGTGACCCGTGTAGCGCGCGCGGCGCAGTGGAATTGGAAAACGTTCAGAACTCTTCCCAATCGCCCAAGTCAGGTTCGGCCGTGGCCTCCATTTTCAGCGCATTTGCACCATCTACAGGTGCCCGCGATGTGTTGAATGCAACAGGAGTTGAGGCGGGCGCGGATATCGGCACGCCACCTCCGCCACCCAGGTTGAAGGTCGCCACCGCTGCCGAAAGCGCATCGGCTTCGGTGGTCAGGGCGTGGCTGGCTGCAGTGGTCTCTTCGAACATGGCCGCATTCTGTTGAGTGACCTGGTCCAGTTCGTTCATCGCCACGTTTATTTCCGTCAGACCTGCCGATTGTTCACGAGCAGAAGTCGCGATTTCGGCGACCCGCGCCGAGATGTCGGCGACCGACGCCACGATGGACGACAAGGCCGAACCGGTTCGATCGACCAGATCGACGCCCTGTTGCACCTGCTCGCTCGAAGTGGAGATCAGCGCGTTGATCTCACGGGCGGCTTCGGATGACCGTTGTGCAAGAGCGCGCACTTCGGTCGCGACCACCGCGAATCCCCGCCCTGCCTCACCGGCGCGGGCTGCCTCGACCCCGGCGTTCAGCGCCAGCAGATTGGTCTGGAACGCAATGTCATCGATGACAGACGTGATTTTCGAAATCTCGTGTGACGAGCTTTTGATGCTGTCCATGGCTTGAACCGCCTGCCGCGCAATCTGTCCGCCCTCTTCGGCGTTGGATTGGGCATCTGCCGACATCTTGTTGGCGGCATCCGCCCCTTCGGCGGCGGAGTGGACAGAGGTGGTAAGCTCGTCCAATGCCGCCGCGGTTTCCTCGAGCGTGGCGGCCTGCTTTTCCGTGCGGCGCGACAGGTCGTCTGCGGCACTCGTGATTTCACTGGTTTCGGACCGAATCGAATCGGCGTTCCGCGCCACACCGCCAACGGCGTTCCTCAGCCCTGCCACGGCGGAATTGAAATTGTTGCGCAATTCCTCGTAATCGGGCGGGAACGAAGTATCGATATCCACGCTCAAATCGCCGTGCGACAACCGTTGCAGGCCCTGGCCAAGCGCCTGAACCACATTGCGCTGTTCGGCGCTGATTGCAATCTGACGTTCACGGGTGGCACGCATCTCCTGTTCGGCCTCTGTCACATCCGAACCCAGCAGGATGATGCGTTCGGGCTGGTCATGATCGTTCCGCACAACGGTAAATCCGCCCTCCAGCACGCATTGCGCCCCGTTCAGGGACTTCAGATCAATTGTTCCGTGGAACGGCGTGCCGGATTGAACGGTGCTCGCAATCGTGGTTGCTGTTTCACCGTCGGACTGCTCGTCCGCAAGCAGTGACAACAGGGTCTGCGTTTCCAGGACTTTCGTGGACAGGCCCAACCGCTTGGCGGCGACCGCGTTCGAAGCCGAGCATTTGCCGTCTGTTGTGAACTCGATCCGCAACTGCGTGCTGTCGATACTGTCCAACAGGGCCGAATTACGCTGCGCGGTGGTTCGATCCGCCCATTCGACAACGGCACCGATCCTTTGGCCCGCGGCATCAAGCGCGGGGCTGATTGCAACCCGCAGGTGCCGTTCACCAATGCGCATCGTTACGCGGACTGCTTCGGCGTCGGGCCCATCAAGCGCAGCGAATTCGCCGGACAGGTCCGCTTGCGCCTTCAGGTCGGCACCCAACCACGCGCCCCGCTTGGCCCCGGGCCAGGTCGTCGCAAGATCGGGCATGAGTTCATCAAGCAAAGCTTCACACGCCGGGTTCACGAAGGTCACGCAATACGCATCATCCACCATCATCATTGCGGCAGAGGACCCTTCGAACGCGGCACTTTTCAGCGCATTTTCGCGTTGTGCCGCATGGGCCGACGCCAGTTGCACCCTGAACATTTCCAACTGGCGCGCCATGACACCGACCTCGTCCTGCCGCGCCGTTCCGGCAACTTCGAAGTCATAGTCGCGTTCCGACACCCGTTTCATGGCCTGACCCAGTTCGGTGAGCGGGCGTGACATCGCATACCGCAGGAACAGCACCAAACCGACCATGCCCGCAATCAACAGGCCGATGCCGACAAACAGTTCCTTGATCATAGCAGCGCCGAGAACACCCAGTTTGTGGGCCGGATCCCAGTGCGTGACTACGACGCCGACCGCTGTCCCTTCGGCACCGAAGATCGACGGCGTGGCGACGATGAACCCATCCTCGGACATCACCCGCTGACCGCTTTGCAAGGCTTCGCGCACAATTGTCAAAAGTTCTGCCGGCAATGTGGCTGCATCGGGGGACTGGAACATGACACTTTCATCCGCCTGCAAAACGGCTGCCCCGCGGACGTCCCGGCTGGCGGTGTCAAGCACATGCGTGACAATACCGTCGATTGCCTCGGCGTTGCCGAAGCGGATCGATCCCCCAAGCTGTTGGGCCAGCAGGTCGGTGACATCGACCGCACGCGCCGATAATGCATCGCGTACCATCGCGCGCTTGGTCTGCACATCAAGCAGCGTGATCGATCCGACGACGACCAAGGTCACCAGAACCGAAATCAGGGTGCATTTGAACAACAGGCTGTTGAGCCGCTTCGGACCGGACGGCGGGGTATTTTCGGAACGCATACGTACACCTTTTTCTCAGAAAGCGATGCACGACGGCATTCGCAGCACATATTTCAGCTACTGTTAGCGCAGGGGACTTACCGCTGGATTAACGCGGCCACAGGCAAGAACAAGCCGACGGAACGGGCCGATACTGCGCGCTGGGCCCCCCAGTCAGCAGCCGTTCGACCATCCATCCGCGCTGCGGAGGCATGCCCCAGCACGCCTATTTCAAAGGCGACTTGCTGCATTTCGGTCAAAACCACGGCCTGGCTGCCCTTGGCATCTGCAACCGCTCAGAAACGCCTTGGCGCGCAATCGACCGAATTTGACACAAAACCTTGATCTGCGTACTCCAGACTGGCGCACAACTCATGGGGGAATATGGGCATGGCATTCGGAGTCTCGGCACGCTTTTTCGACATCACATTCGGCTCGTTCGGAAACGACACCATCGTGACCGGAGACGGGCGCGACCTTGTTTTCGGATTGTTCGGCAGCGATTGGATCGACGCGGGCGGCGGCAATGATCGGGTCTGGGCCGGATGGGGCGATGACACAGTGGATGGCGGTGCAGGCCATGATCGCATCGATGCCGGGCGCGGCAACGATCTGGTGATCGGGGGCGCGGGCAACGATGTCATCGACGGTGGCCGGGGCGAGGATACCGCCGCCTTCCATGGCAGTGTTTTCGACTACACCATCACCTCGGGCAGTCGGATCACACATGTGGTCGGTGCCGATGGCAGCGACCGTCTGAAGCGCGTGGAGGTGCTGCAATTCGACGATGCCACGCTGTTTCTGGACGGCCGCAACAACGCCGTGATCGCGCGGGACGATGCCGCCACGACCGACGAGAACACGGTTCTGACCCTGACCGCAGTTGATCTGGCGGCGAATGATTTCGACATTGACGGTGACGCGCTGGAGGTCACGGACGTGTCCGCCACCTCGACCGAAGGTGTTGCCGTCACGCTAGTCGATGGCATCGTGACCTATGATCCCGGCACCGCCTTCGACAGCCTGGGCAAGGGGGAAACAGCGACAGACACCTTTACCTACAGCGTCACTGACAATCAGGGCTCGACCACAACGGGCACGGTGACCATCACGATCACCGGCACCAACGATGCGCCCGTCCTGACCCTGCCGGACACCGCCGAAATTGCGGAAAACACCACTGGCGTGGTCGCCGCCGCGCGTGTCACCGATTCAGAGGACGACACCGTCATCCTTGGCCTGTCGGGGGCCGACGCGGCCTTTTTCTCGATCGAGCAGAACACGGGCGTGATCAGCCTGAATGGCGCGCTGGATTTCGAAGCCCCGCTCGATGCGGATGGCGACAATATCTATGACGTGACGGTAACGGCGGACGATCAGAACGGCGGCATTGTCAGCGCCACGATTGCCATTTCGGTCACGGACGAAGTCGAGGGGCCGTTCAGCATCACCCAAAGCTTCGAAACCGAAAACGACGGCGGGTTCTATACCGATCCGAACACGGACGGGAACCTGCTGCCTGCGGACAC
>JBCBFX010000017.1:0-51771 GCA_038527345.1 Pseudomonadota bacterium
TCGAGCGAGACCGACGAAAAGCTGTTGGCCACAATCGCGATGGGCCCGTCGGCCGACGGCACGGTGATCACGGTGATCCCTGTCGCGAACTTGCCGAAGGCATCGCGCAACTGACGGCCGCTGGCCGCATCGGGCGAGAATACGGTGGGTTGGTTCGGGCTTTGCATCGTCATCATGCCACCTCGTGTCCAAGCGCCGCCTCGTAAAGGCGGAACCATGTGGGGCGGTCGAGCGACACCTTGGTGGCGTCCCCGATCCGCTTGATCCGGTCAATGTTGTTGGTGCCCATGACGGGGATGATCCCCGCCGGATGCGCCAAAAGGAATGCCGTGGCCACAGCGGCCCTGTCAACGCCCGCGTCGCCCGCAATGTCGTCCATCGCCTTGTGCAGCTTGTCACTGCCCGTCATCAGGCCACCGCCGCCCAAGGGCGACCACGCCATCACGTGCTGACCGTGGCGCTGGTGAAAGGACAGATCACCATTGGTGAAGGGGCTGATTTCCGACAGCGAAATTTCGATCTGGTTGGTCAGCAGCGGCGTCTTCATCGCCGATTGCAGCAGGTCCCAATCCCACGGGCGGAAGTTGGATACGCCGACGGCACCGACCTTGCCCGACTTGACGACCTCGTCCAGCGCGGCCCCGGTTTCATGGTGATCCATGAACGGATCGGGCCGGTGGATCAGCAGCAGATCGATGTGATCAATCGCCATGTCGCGCAGCGAATTTTCCACCGACTGCAGGATGTGGGCGCGGGAGGTGTCGTAGTACTTGACCGGCGCGCTTTCGTATCGGCCCACGGGGGCGACGATATCGCACTTGGTCACGATCTCCATCTTGGCGCGCAGGCCGGTGTCGGCTTTCAGCGCCTCGCCCAGAATCGCCTCGGCGACGTAGCCGCCGTAGATGTCGGCCTGATCAAAGGTGGTGATGCCCTGATCAAGGCAGGCGTGGATCTTGGCCTGCACATGGGCCACCGACGTGTCGGTGTCATCGCCCAGACGCCACATGCCATAGACGATGCGGGACATGGACAGGGTATCGGATAGTTGGATGCGGTCCATCAGCGACGCTCTCCTGCGGCAAGGGGTGTTGCGGGGGCGCTGTCGGGCACCCGGCCATACACATGGGGCAACGAGCAGGTTTTCAACTGCGGCAAGACGCGCGTGCCGAAGTGTTTCGCCTCGTCAACGTGCGGGTAGCCCGAGAAGATAAAGGCGCGGATGCCCATCTTTTGATATTCCTCGATCTTGGACAGCACCTGATCGGTCGATCCGACCAATGCGGCCCCACAGCCCGACCGCGCCCGGCCCACGCCGGTCCAGAGGTTCGGTTCCACATAGCCGAACTTGTCCGCCAGCTCGCGTGCCTTGGCCTGATGCGCCACACCCAGCGACGTGCTGTCCAGCGCCCGGTCGCGGATCAGTTGGCCATATTCATCATCCAGCCTGGACACGATGTAGTCGGCGTATTCGCGGGCCTCTTGTTCCGTGTCCCGCACGATCATGTGAACCCGCAGACCGTAATCCAGCGTGCGGTCGTATTTTTCCGCCACCGCGTGCACGTCGCGCATTCGCTGGGCAAGGTTCTCCTTGGGTTCCGGCCACATCAGGTAGACGTCGCAATGCTGGCCACACAGGTCCAGCGCAGGGGGCGAATAGCCGCCGAAATACAGAAGCGGCCCACCTGTTTGATAAGGGCGCGCGGGGTCGGTGGTGACACCCTCGAAGTTGTAGACTTCGCCCTGATAGTTGATCTCGTCCCGCGTCCAGGCCTGTTTCAGGATCTCCACCACCTCGCGCGAGCGCTGATAGCGAAAGGCGCTGTCGGCCTTTTCGCCGGGGAAATCGGACGAGATGATGTTGACCGTCAACCGCCCCTCAAGCATGTGATCCAGCGTCGCGATGGTGCGGGCCAGCATGATCGGCTGCATCTCGCCGCAGCGAACGGCGGCCAGCAGATTGATCTTGTCCGTGATGGGGGCGCAGCCAGCCACAAAGCTCAGCGTGTCCTGCCCCACCTGATAGGAGGATGGGCACAGGATGTTGCGAAAGCCCTGGGCCTCGGCCTCTTTCACGATGTCCGAACAATGCACCCAGGACGACCGCAGGTCGCCGTCCGGCACACCCAGGAACTGGTAGTCATCCGAGCACAGCGCCGAAAACCACGACACTTCGGCCGCATCCAGGTGGGGGGATGTTACGGGAACGACGGTCATGGTCGGGCGGGCCTTTCTTGCGCTGCAACTTGGGACTTGCGTAGCATCGCGTTTGATGTAGATCAATGGTGTATCAATTTTTCACCTGATCTGGATCAAAGCCCACGTGACCGCCCCCAGCCAATCCCCGCAAGCGCTGCCCATCTATGTGCAGATTGCCGAGCTGCTGACCCGCGATATCGTGGCGGGGCGTCTGATCGACGGCGAACGCCTGCCGCCTGAACGGGACATGGCCACGGAACTGGGTGTAAGCGTCGGCACCTTGCGCAAGGCCCTGCACAGCATGGCCGAAAAGGGGCTGGTCGAGCGGGTGCAGGGATCGGGCAACTATGTCCGGGCGGGCGGCGACACGGGCACGGTCTATGCCATGTTCCGGCTGGAACTGCTGGCTGGGGGCGGGCTGCCACGGGCGCGGGTGCTGGCCGTGGACCTGATGGACAAGCCCGCCGACCTGCCCGCCTTTGGCTCCAGCACGCGTGCCACGCGCATCCGCCGCCTGCGATCCCTGAATGACACAATCATGGGGGTCGAGGAAATCTGGCTGGATGCGGACGCCGGAATCGTGTCTGAGGCATCCATGTCCGAATCTCTTTATGCCACCTATCGCAAGGAACTGGGTCTGTGGATCCAGCGGGCCGAAGACCGCGTGTCATTGGGACCCGTTCCCGCATGGGCCCCGGGCGCATACCGGCCCCGTCCCGGCGAAACAGTCGGCTATATCGAACGGCTCAGCTGGGCGGACGCCCCCGCCCCGGTGGAATTTTCGCGCACGTGGTTCGACCCGACCCGCGCCGTTTACGTACAACGATTGAAGTAAGGAACGCGCATGGCTGAACACGTTCGCTACGGCATCATCGGATGCGGCATGATGGGCCAGGAACACATTCGCAACATCGCACTGCTGCCAGATTGCAGTGTCGCGGCGTTCTTTGAGCCCGATGCCGGCATGGCGGCGCAGGCACAGGCGCTGGTGCCCGATGCGCGCGCCGCCGGGTCTGTGGCCGAATTGCTGGCGGTGGACGACCTTGATTGCCTGCTGATCGTCAGCCCGAACTTCCGCCACGTGGAACAGATGCAGGAAATCGCCGCCGCACGCCCCCTGCCCCTGCTGGTGGAAAAACCTCTGTTCACGGACCCGGGCGATGCGGAAAAGCTGGCTGCGTTTCGCAACAGCTATCCCGCGCCGGTCTGGGTGGCCATGGAATACCGCTACATGCCGGTCATCGCCCAGTTCCTCGAACGGGCCAAGGCGACGACCGGCGGTGTGTCGATGCTCAGCATCCGCGAACACCGCTTTCCGTTTCTGGAAAAGGTCGGGGACTGGAACCGGTTCAACCGTTACACCGGCGGCACGTTCGTCGAAAAATGCTGCCATTTCTTCGATCTGATGCGCCACACGCTTGGCGCTGATCCCGTGCGCGTCATGGCATCGGGGGCGCAGGCCGTGAACCACCTGGACGAAGCGTATGGCGGCGAAACGCCGGACATCATCGACAGCGGCTATGTCATCGTGGATTTCGACGGCGGCGCGCGGGCGATGCTGGAACTGTGCATGTTCGCCGAGGGCAGCACCTATCAGGAAGAGCTGTCCGCCGTCGGTCCCGATGGCAAGATCGAGGCGTTTGTTCCCGGCCCGGGCCGCTTTTGGCCGGACTTTCTGGGCAACGCGCCGGTGGCAAAACTCGTTTCAAGCCCGCGCAGGCCCCGGGGGCCGATCACGCACGAGGTCATGGTGGATCCGACGCTTCTGGATGCGGGCGACCACAACGGGTCGACCTTTTATCAGCATCAGCGCTTTGCCGATGTGGTGCGTGGACTGCGGCGGCCAGAGGTCACGCTGGCCGACGGTTGGGCGGCGGTTGCCATGGGAATCGCCGCACAGGAAAGCGCGCGAACAGGCCAGGCGGTCGATCCACGCCGGTGGATGCCGCAATAGGGAACCGTTGACCATCCACCACACTACGGGATGTTGATCACGACAATCCCCGTCTTCTGTTCGGTTTCGACGTATCGAAAGGCGTCAACGATCTGTTCCAGCGTGTAACTGCGGTCAAACACACCGTGGAACTGGCCGGTGGCCATCAGGTCGGCGAGATACCGGATAAAGTCGGGCGCATTTTCGGGAAACGGAACCTGTACCCGCTTGCTGCCGGTTATCGTGGACCACGCCCCCAGCAGGATATTCGACCAACCCGGACCCAGGTCGGTCGCAGAGAAAACACCCCCATCGACCAAGAGTTTTCGGCAGGCAAACCACGACGTCTTGCCCACCGCATCAAACACCAGATCGAACGTTTCGCCGATCGCCGTGAAATCGTCGACCTGATAGTTCACGACCCTGTCCGCACCAAGCCGTCGGGCCAGGGCGACATGACGCGCGCCGACGACCGCCACCACATAGGCACCACGCGCCTTGGCCAGTTGAACGGCTGCCGTCCCGATTGCGCCGGACGCGCCATAGATCAGGCATCGGTCTCCTTCGGACAATTGCCGTGTTGTGCCGTGGGCGTACCACGCCCCTTCGCCGACAATGGCCTGATCAAGCGGGCTATCGTTCGGAATGAGCGCGATCGCGCCCGCGGCAGGCGTACACAGGTATTCCGCATGGGCGCCGAACCGGTCCGGCGACATGCCAAACACACGATGACCGGGGCTGAGCGTGGTCACACCCTGACCCACAGCCTCCACCACCCCGGCAAAGTCCATGCCCAGCGTATGCATATTCGGCCGCAACAGCCCCGTTGCGAGACGCGCAAAAAACGGGTGCGCCCGCAACGTCGCGGTATCGGTCCGGCCAACCGTGCTTGCATGCACCCTGACCAGCACCTCACCCGGCGCGGGCGACGGAACTGGCACCCTGTGTAGCGACAAGACCTGGGGCGGTCCATAGCGGTCGACCATGACTGCGGTCATGTGCGTATTGTGCGACATGCCTGCCAGATTACACTGCCCGCGGTCTGCCCGAATGACATTTTGCAGTTGAGTGTCGGATTTACGGCAAGGCGGTCACGGGTCCCGCAACGCTCATACCGCCGCTTGCGTCGGGCCGTCCCTGCATGGCCCCGTCGATGCCCCTTGTACGAATTCCGTCTCCCACAGACAGGTGCGCGGTGCTGCGCTTGCGTCACGGATGCGTTCGATCAGCATTTCGGCCAACGTCGCGCCCGCGGCACGAACCGAAGACTGCATCGCAGTAAAGATCGGGGCGTCATCGCCGTTGCGCAGGTAGCTGAGACAATCGTCAAAGGTGGCGACACTGACGTCCTGGCCCATCCGCAACCCGCGCGCGTCCAGCGCCCGGTGCACGCCCAGAGCACAAATGATCGACGACACCACAAAGGCCGTCGGCGGGCGGTCTGAATCCAGCATCTCGCCCGCGCTGGCATAGCCGTGGCCTTCGGTCATTTCGTTCGCAGCCATCAGCGCGGGATCGACGGCTGCGCCGGCAGCCTGCATCGCCGCTTCGAAACCAGCGCGGCGGCGGGTGGCGAAATCCAGGTCTTCGATCCCGTTGATCAGCGCGATGCGGCGGTGGCCCAGTTCCAGCAAATGCCCGGTGAGCTGTTCGAACGCGCTGCGGTTGTTTACGTCGAGCCAGGAATAAGGGACTGCCGTGCCGCTGGCGCGCCCGTGCACGACAAAGGGCAATCCGATCTCGTGCAGCAGGGGCAGCCGCGAATCGTTCTTGCGCGGGGCATGGATGACCACGCCGTCCACGGATCCGCGGGATTTGAGGTTGCGGTAGGCTTCGGCCTCGCCCTGCGCCTCGACCCGCGTCAGCATCATCTCGTAGCCATGCTTGGCATAGGTTTCGCCGGCACCCGCCATGAAATCCCCAAAGATCGGATTCACCATTTCACCCGAATCACGGACCGAAATCACATGTCCGATACACCGTGAATGCCCCGTGGCCAGGCCCTGTGCCCGTGCGTTGGGGCTGTACTTGTGGGCTTGGGCAGCGGCCACGACGCGGGCGCGGGTTGCCTCGGACACTTCCGGATACCCGTTCAACGCCCGGCTGACCGTGGTCTGGCTGAGTTGCAGCAGTTCCGAAAGTTCCTTTAGGTTCACGGGATCCGTTCCAAAGCGCTTTAGTTCCGTACTGACGCTAGCGGCTGCGACGGCCTGCGTCAAAACCTTCGGTGAAACGGATGGCCACGTGCTAGGGTTGCACCAATCCAATTTGAGCGTTTGACATGGACGCCTTTTTCGGCAACGTTCACGGCATTCCAAAGCGCTTTGACAACAGCGATGCTGACAAGGCGCCCCTGACCGATCCTGTGGATCGCTCTTTTGGACACATATGGGAGGATGACCAAAATGACCAAATCACTTCTGGCCAGCGCAGCCGCTCTGGCCCTGACCGCTGGCCTGGCATCGGCCGATGGCCACCTGGCCTTTGCCCCCGGTGACGGCGGCTTCAGCTGGGACAGCTACACCGCATGGGCCGAAAACGCCCCTGATCTGAGCGGTCAGACCGTGACCGTATCCGGTCCGTGGCTGCAGCCCGAGGACGACGTCTTTCGCAGCGTGATCGCCTATTTCGCGGACGCGACAGGTGCCGAGGTGATCTATACCGGCTCCGACAGCTTCGAACAGCAGATCGTGATCGACGCCGAAGCCGGTTCGGCCCCCAACGTCGCAGTGTTCCCGCAGCCCGGGCTTGCATCGGACATGGCCGCCCGCGGCCTGTTGCACCCGCTACCCGAAGGCATGGGCGCGTGGGTCACCGACAACTACGGCGCCGGCCAGTCCTGGGTTGATCTTGGCACCTACGCCGACAAGGACGGCAACGACCAGCACTACGGCTTTTTCTACAACGTGAACGTCAAGAGCCTGGTCTGGTACAACCCGGAAAACTTCGAGGACGCCGGGTACGAAGTGCCCGAGACGATGGAAGACCTCAAGGCACTGACGGATCAGATCGTCGCAGATGGCGAAACACCGTGGTGCATCGGTCTGGGGTCGGGCGCTGCTACAGGCTGGCCCGCGACGGACTGGGTCGAGGACATGATGCTGCGCACGCAGCCCGCAGACGTGTATGACGCCTGGACCACGAACGGAATCGCGTTCGATGACCCGCGCGTTGTCGCGGCCATCGAGGAATTCGGCTGGTTCGCACGTGACGATGCCAAAGTGGCTGGCGGCGCAGGTGCCGTTGCCACGACCGACTTCCGTGACAGCCCCAAGGGCCTCTTCTCGTCGCCGCCGCAGTGCTACATGCACCGCCAGGCGTCGTTTGTGCCGGCCTTCTTCCCCGAGGATGTGGAATTCGGTGTCGACACCGACTTCTTCTACTTCCCCAGCTACGCGGGCAAGGACCTGGGCAACCCGGTTCTGGGCGGCGGCACGCTGATGGCCATCACCGATCCGTCGGACGCCACCAACGAGCTGATGAAGTTCTTCCAACTGCCGCTGGCGCACGAAGTGTTCGGGGCGCAGTCGGGCTTCCTCACACCGCTGAAAAGCGTGAACCCGGAAACCTATCTGAACGACGCGCTGCGCGGTCAGGCCGAGATCCTGGTGAATGCGACGACCTTCCGCTTTGACGGGTCGGACCTGATGCCGGGTGGCGTGGGTGCAGGCACCTTCTGGACCGGCATGGTGGACTATGCCGGTGGCAAGGACGCCGCAGCCGTTGCAGCCGACATCCAGTCCAGCTGGGACGCGCTGAAGTAACCGCGCGCCGTTGAAAGACCGGCCAGTCCGCGCACGCCGCGGGCTGGTCCACCACCCTGCCAGGGCGACAACGCCTGCGGGGACGACAGGCCGCAACGGACGGTTTGATCCACAGGGAGATTTGCCATGAACCCCGCAGTTCTTGGATTGGTGACCATCATCGCCGGTGTCGGCGGGTGTCTGGGATACTTCTATTTGTCGAATGTCGTACTGGATAAGTACATTTTTCCGGCCGAAGGTCCCAACGCGGGGCTCAACATCAACCGCGCCAACATGGTCCGGCCCTGGCTTTTCCTGTTTCCGGCGATCTTTGCCCTTGGGCTTTACCTGGCCTACCCGGTGTTCGAAACGCTGCGCCTGTCGCTGACCGACCGCGACGCGGACGGCGCGTTCATCGGGCTGGCCAACTACAACCAGATGTTCTCCGAACCGAAATTCTGGGAAGCGATGCGCAACAACATGCTGTGGCTGATCGTGGTGCCTGCGGCGTCGACCGCGTTTGGCCTGCTGGCCGCGCAACTGACCGACAGGATCAAGTGGGGTGCGGCGGCCAAGTCGCTGATCTTCATGCCGATGGCGATTTCGTTCGTGGGTGCCGGCGTGATATTCAAGCTGATCTATGAAACCCGGCCCGATGATCAGAACCAGATCGGCGTGCTGAATGCCGTCTGGCTGCAATTCGAGGGCGGGATCGGTTCGTTCCTGTTCCTGCAAATCCTGCCCGCCATCATCCTGCTCAGCTTTGCGGGTATCGTGGCCTATGTCGGCTGGATCTTTGTTCGGCCCATCGCGGAAAGCCGCGAGCGGGGCGGCGGTGCAGGGTTTGTGCCCCTCCGCCTGCTGGTGGCCGTTGCGGCGCTGTATCTTGTCTATCTCTCGCTGGGCTCGCTGATTGGCGTGTTCACCTTTGACTACCCCTATGGCCAACCGCAGACGTGGCTGACCATTCCGTTCTGGAACAGCTTTTTCCTGATGGTGGTGCTGATCTGGATCCAGACCGGCTTTGCCATGGTGATCCTGAGCGCGGCGCTGCGCGGCATTCCCGAAGAAACGGTCGAGGCGGCCATCGTCGACGGCGCGAACCCGTTCCAGATATTCTTCAAGATCAAGATCCCGCAGATCATGGGCACCATCGTCGTGGTCTGGACCACCATCACCCTTGTCGTGCTCAAGGTGTTCGACATCGTGTTCGCCATGACCAACGGCCAGTGGGAAACGCAGGTGCTGGCCAACTACATGTACGACAAACTGTTCCGCGCCAATGACTGGGGTGTGGGATCGGCAAGCGCCATCATCATCATGTTGCTCGTGTCCCCGATCCTGATCTGGAACGTCTACAGCGCCCGCAAGGAGATGAAGTAACATGGACAATATCGCAGGTTCCAAGTCTTCGCTGGGCTGGGCAGTCCAAATCTCGGTCGTGCTGCTGGTGGCGCTCTGGATTTTCCCCACTGTCGGCCTTTTGGTGTCGTCTTTCCGCACGGCCGACCAGATCTCGTCCTCGGGCTGGTGGGCATCGCTGTTTCCGACAGAACAGTCGCAACGCTACCGCGTGGCCGACCCCGACGAAAACAGGCGTGAAATCGATGGCCTGTTCGTGGTCGAAGGGAACGTGTTCGACGAGGCGGGCATCGAGGGTGGCGAAATCACCACCTGGGGCACGTCCAGCCGCGCGATTGCCGCCTATGCGGCGGGCGAGGTGGCCGACATGGGCGACGGCGAAAGCATCGTTGTGCAATCCGACGGCAGTTATGAATGGTCCGGCAACGACGACCAGATCAGCGGGCGCGGGCAGCGTGTCTTTGTGACCTCGACCAACCCACCCGAATTCACGCTGGAAAACTACGACAACATCCTGTTCAGCGGCAATTCCAACGACCGGATGGCCAAGGCGTTCTTCAACACGCTGACGGTAACGATCCCGGCCACGATCATTCCGATTGTCGTGGCGGCATTTGCGGCCTATGCGCTGGCGTGGATGGATTTCCCGGGCCGCGCGTTGCTGATCGCGATGGTCGTGGGCCTGTTGGTTGTGCCGCTGCAACTGGCGCTTATCCCGCTTCTCAAGCTTCATCTGGGTATCGGCATCGGCAAGGGCTATCTGGGGGTGTGGCTGGCCCACACCGGCTTTGGTCTGCCCTTGGCGATTTACCTCTTGCGCAACTACATGGTGGGCCTTCCGAGGGACATCATCGAGAATGCCAAGGTGGATGGCGCGACGGATTTCCAGATCTTCACCAAGATCATCCTCCCTCTGTCGTTCCCCGCCTTGGCATCCTTTGCGATCTTCCAGTTCCTGTGGACGTGGAATGACCTGCTGGTGGCCAAGGTGTTCCTGATCGACGCGACAGGGCAGACCACCGTGATGACCAACCAGATCGTGGAACTTTTGGGCACACGCGGCGGCAACTGGGAAATCCTGGCGACCGCGGCATTCGTGTCGATTGCAGTGCCGCTGATCGTCTTCTTTGCAATGCAGAAATATCTGGTGCGCGGCCTGTTGGCCGGATCGGTGAAATAAGGACCCCCGATGAACAAGAAAGCGGATTTCGACATGGCCAAGACCCTTGCGGCAGACAAGGACTGGTGGCGCGGTGCGGTGATCTACCAGATCTATCCGCGCAGCTTTCAGGACAGCAATGGCGACGGGATCGGTGACCTGAACGGCATCACCCAGCGCCTGCCCTATGTGGCGTCGCTGGGGGTCGATGCGATCTGGATCTCGCCCTTCTTTACCTCGCCGATGAAGGATTTCGGCTACGATGTCAGCGACTATTGCGGCGTGGATCCGATGTTCGGCACGCTGGCCGATTTCGACACGCTGGTGCAGACGGCGCATGCGCTGGGTCTGCGGGTGATGATCGATCAGGTGCTGTCGCATTCCTCGGACGTGCATCCGTGGTTCGTGGAAAGCCGCGCCAGCCGCGACAACCCAAAGGCGGACTGGTACGTCTGGGCCGATCCCAAGGACGACGGCACCCCGCCCAACAACTGGCTGTCGATCTTCGGCGGCTCGGCCTGGCAGTGGGACGCGCGGCGCGAACAGTATTACCTGCACAACTTCCTGACCTCGCAACCAGACCTGAACTTCCACAACATGGACGTGCAGCAGGCCTTGCTGGACAGCGTGCGGTTCTGGCTGGACCGCGGCGTGGATGGTTTCCGTCTGGATACCATCAACTTCTATGTCCACGATCAGGCATTGCGGTCGAACCCGCCCCTGCCCAAGGACAAGCGCGATGCGACCATCGCGCCCGCGGTGAACCCCTATAACCACCAGCTGCACCTCTATTCCAAGAACCGGCCCGAGAATATCGCGTTCCTCGAACGGTTCCGCGCGTTGCTGGACGGGTACGGTGCGACGACCGCCGTAGGCGAGGTGGGCGATGCCCAGAAGGGCCTCGAGATCATGGGCGAGTACACGGCGGGCGATAACCGCGTGCACATGTGCTACAGTTTCGAATTCCTGTCCGGCACCGCCCCCACTGCCGCGCGGTTCGCATCCGTTCTGCATGACGTGGACGAACAGGTCCCCGATGGCTGGGCCTGCTGGGCCTTTTCCAACCACGACGTGGTGCGCCACACCACACGCTGGGGCCTGACAGATGCCAGCCAGCGCGCGCTGTGTACCCTGCTGTTGTGCCTGCGCGGATCTGTGTGCCTGTATCAGGGCGAAGAGCTGGGCCTGACCGAGGCCGAAGTGGCATTTGAAGATCTGCAAGACCCGTATGGTATCGAGTTCTGGCCCGAGTTTAAGGGCCGCGACGGCTGCCGCACACCAATGGTGTGGGAGCCGTCAAACAGTTTCGGGGGCTTCACATCGGGTCAGCCGTGGCTGCCCGTCAGCGGCGAACACCTGCGGCACGCCGCAGCCACGCAGGAACATGACCCCACCGCACTTCTGCACCACTACCGCAAGGCGCTCGGCTTCCGCCGCGGGCATCCCGCGCTGGTCAAAGGGGAACATGCAGACGTGACCGCCACGGGCGATGTGCTGCATTTCACACGCCGACACGGTACCGAAATCATTCACTGCGCCTTCAACCTCGGTGACACGCCTGCGACCCTGCCCTTGCCCGACGGCAGGTGGACCGTCATCGGGTCGGAACTGGGCAGCATCGCGCCCGATGCCGACAACGCCGTGCATCTGGGCCCGTGGCAGGTGTCACTGGCGCTGAAAGTCTAGAACAGCATATCCCGCCCGGCAAAACCGGGCGCGTCCACGGGGAGGGGACGACCATGGCAGATTTGAAACTGACGAATGTCGAAAAGACCTATGGCGGGAACGTCAATGTGCTCAACAATATCAACCTGGACATCCAGAAGGGCGAGCTGATCGTCTTTGTCGGTCCCTCGGGTTGCGGCAAGTCCACCCTGCTGCGGATGATCGCGGGGCTGGAAAAGATCACCGGCGGCACGCTGGAGATCGACGGCACCGTCGTCAACGATGTTCCCCCGGCACAGCGCGGCATCGCCATGGTGTTCCAGTCCTACGCGCTTTATCCCCACATGACGGTGCGGGACAACATGACCTTTGCCCTGAAGCTGGCCAAGAAATCACAGTCCGAGATTGACGCCGCCGTCGACAAGGCCGCGCGCATCCTGCAACTGGAACCCTATCTGGATCGCCTGCCCAAGGCCCTCTCCGGCGGTCAGCGCCAGCGGGTCGCCATCGGCCGGTCCATCGTGCGCGACCCCAAGGTGTATCTGTTTGACGAGCCGCTCTCGAACCTGGACGCAGCCCTGCGCGTCGCCACCCGGATCGAGATTGCGCAGCTGAAGGAGTCGATGCCCGACAGCACCATGATCTATGTCACCCACGACCAGGTCGAGGCGATGACGCTGGCGACCCGCATCGTCGTTCTGGCGAACAAGGGCATCGCGCAGGTCGGCTCGCCGCTTGATCTGTACGAACGTCCCGAAAACGAATTCGTGGCGCAGTTCATCGGCTCGCCCTCGATGAACCTTCTGCCGGGCGAGATTGTCGAAACTGGCGCACAGACCAAGGTCAAGATGGACACAGGCCTGATGGCCGTGTCCGCCGTGCCCACCACCGACGCAGACAAGGGTCTGCGCGTGAATGTCGGCGTTCGCCCCGAGGATTTCATCGCCACGGATGCCGACGGCATCTATCAGGGCACCGTCGACTTCACCGAAGCACTGGGCGAGGTGACGATCCTGTATTTCCATGCCGAAGATGGCGCAGATCCGGTGCTGGCCAAGATCCCCGGCATCCACAAGGACCTGCGCGGCAAACCGGTGACAGTCACCGCCGACCCGGCCAAGGTCCAGCTGTTTGCTGACGGGAAATCGTTGTATTATCGGTAAACGATCCACGTTTACAGATCACCGGAAGCCGCCCCGAGGGGGCGGCTATTCACATCCGCTCAGGCCTGTTCAAGCATCGCGGCAGAGCGATCCAACAAGACCTGGCTGATGATGGGGCCGACGGCAGCGCCGATGCCGCGGGCATTGATGCCGATCCGGCCTTCGACCACGGATGGTCGCTTCAATCCCCTCATATCCTTGGACGCAAGACAGCTACGTGTCTTTTCCACCAGACGGACGCGAATGGGCGGTGGCATCGCGCCATCGATCACCGCGGCCTCGAAATCGATGACCGCGCAGGATGCCACGCAAGCTGCGGCCAGCGCATCCGCCACCTCGTCCAGCCACGGTTCGACGAACGCGTCCAGCCCGGACCAGTCCTGTGGCCTGTTCCACAACTGTCGCGCATCGTGGCCCGCCGTCTCCAGCCGCAGTTCCAGCGGGCGAATGGATGCCAGATCGATCAGTGGCCTGGCCTGCCCGGCCCGGTCCGGGATCATGAGCGACCCAAATGCACCGGCGTTCTGCTGGTTGCCCTCGAACACGGCATGGTCCAGCACGATGCCCCCGCCGATAAAGGCACCGACAAAGAAATAGACGTAATCGCGATACGCGCGGCCGATGCCAAAGATATGTTCGGCCCGGCAGGCGGCTGTGGCGTCGTTCACCATGCGCACGGGCAGATCGGTCAGCTTGGCCGCTTCTGACAGAAAATCCAGGTCCTTCCATGCGGCAAACTCATCGGCCGGGGCACCGACCAGTTCATTCCAGTTCCACATCTCGAAAGGGGCCGCGACACCGACACCGCACAGGCGGGTCTTGGCTTCTGTTGTCATGTCATCCATCAACGCGGCAAATCCATCATGCAGGAAACGCATCACGGTGCCCGGCAAGGGATAGTCATAGGTTTCGCGCAACTCGTGTCGCACCCTTCCCGCCAGATCCAGCACCGTCAGATCCGCACTGCGCCGCCCCGCCTTGAACCCGATCGAAAACACGCCGTCCGGGTTCAGTGTAAATGGCACCGACGGCTTGCCCACCTTGCCCTTGACCGGATCCCCCCGCAGCAACAGACCGTCCTGTTCCAGCTTGCGCAGGATGACCGAGGTCGTCTGCGGCGACAGCCCCGTGCGCCGCGCCAGCGCACCACCGGACATGCCACCACTGCGTTGCAAGAGCGTCAGCAACAGTCTTTCGTTGTATGCACGCACGCCCGTCTGATTGATCCCACCGGACAGGCCGCGCGCGTGGTCCAGCGTCATGGCGCGCACTCCTATGGACCGAATTTTTGCGCGCGCTAATTAATAAATCAAGTTTATTTATTAATTGACACTTCCCGCAGAATCACGCTTCCCTTACGGCAGTGTGTGGATCGGCAAAGCCGCGCCACAGACACATAATTGGGAGGATATCATGAAAAAACTGCTTTTGAGCACGGCCGCAGCACTGACCGCAATGACGGGGGCTGCACTGGCCGACGCGCATTCCGTTTCGGCCTGTCTGATCACCAAGACAGACACCAACCCGTTCTTCGTCAAGATGCGCGAAGGCGCTGCCGCCAAGGCCGAGGAACTGGGCATTTCGCTCAATTCCTATGCCGGCCAAGTCGATGGCGACAACGAAGCGCAGGTGGCCGCGATCGAAACCTGCATCGCCAACGGTGCTTCGGGTATCCTGCTGACCGCCTCGGACACCGCTGCTATCGTCCCGTCGGTCGAACAGGCGCGCGAAGCGGGTCTGCTGGTCATCGCCCTCGACACGCCGCTCGAGCCGATTGATGCCGCCGATGCCACCTTTGCCACCGACAACTTCCTGGCCGGTGAACTGATCGGCCAGTGGGCCGCAGCCACCATGGGCGACGACGCGGCGAACGCAAAAATCGCCATGCTTGACCTCGCCATCAGCCAGCCCACCGTCGGCGTGTTGCGTGACCAGGGGTTCCTGACCGGATTCGGCATCGACACCAAGGACCCGGGCCGCTGGGGCGACGAGGATGACCCGCGCATCATCTGCAACGAGGTGACCGCAGGCAACGAAGAAGGCGGGCGCACGGCGATGGAAAACTGCCTTGCCGTCGATCCGGACATCAACGTGGTCTACACCATCAACGAACCCGCCGCTGCAGGCGCGTATGAGGCGCTGGCTGCCGTGGGCCGCGAAAACGATGTGCTGATCGTGTCCGTCGATGGCGGTTGCCCCGGCGTTCAGAACGTGGCCGACGGAGTGATCGGCGCCACCTCGCAGCAATATCCGCTGCTGATGGCGTCGCTGGGGATCGAGGCGATTGCGCAATACGCCAAGGACGGCACCCTGCCCGCCAACACCGAAGGCAAGGATTTCCTGGACACCGGCGTTTCGCTGGTCACCGACAAGCCTGCGGATGGCGTTGACAGCATCTCGGTCGCCGAAGGCACCGACCGCTGCTGGGGCTGATTGACTGAATTTCGGCGATGGGGCGGGCTGCATGATTGTGGCCCGCCCCGAATGGCAAGACCGGGGGCAACGGTATGGCAGACACGCAGGACTACGAGACCGTGGTAAAAGCACCCGCGGCCGAAGAGGTCGCGCATTTCGAGGACGACCACAAAGGGCTGTTGGGCAAGGTCCAGCACGCGCTGCACGTAAACCCCGCACTGGTGCCGCTGATCATTCTGGTGGTGGCCACTTCGCTGTTCGGCATCCTGATCGGACAACGCTTCTTTTCGGCCGGAACGCTGACGCTGATCCTGCAACAGGTGCAGATCGTGGGCGTACTGGCCGCCGCGCAGACCCTTGTGATCCTGACCGCCGGCATCGACCTGTCGGTGGGGGCTGTTGCGGTTCTGTGCACAGTGATCATGGGGCAGTTCACCTTTCGCTACGGCCTGCCTGCGGAACTCAGCCTGCTGATCGGCCTTGCCTTTGGCGCCGTGATCGGTGCCATCAGCGGGTTCCTTGTCAGCCGCGTCAAAATCCCGCCCTTCATCGTGACGCTGGGCATGTGGCAGATCGTGCTGGCATCCACCTATCTGTTTTCGCGCAACGAAACCCTGCGGTCGAGCCAGCTGCGGGAAGAGGCGCAGACGCTCCTGTTTCTGGGCAACAAGGTGTCCATCGGCGGCGCGAATTTCACCTTTGGCGTGATCCTGATGATCCTGATCGTCGTGGGCCTGGCCTATGCCTTGCGGTCCACCGCGTGGGGGCGGCACGTCTATGCGGTGGGTGACGATCCAGAGGCCGCACAGCTGGCCGGCGTCAACGTGCACCGCACGCTGATGTCGGTCTACATCCTTGCCGGTCTGATCTGTGCCGTCGCGGGATGGGTGATGATCGGGCGGTTCAGCTCCGTCTCGCCCTCGGCCTCGACAGGTGTGATCGGCAACATCCAGGCGATCACGGCGGTGGTGATTGGCGGCATATCGCTTTTTGGCGGACGCGGGTCGATCTATGGGGCGTTCTTTGGTGCGCTGATCGTGGGCGTGTTCGAAATGGGCCTGCGGATGCAGGGCGCGGACCCGCAATGGACCTTCATGCTGATCGGGATGCTCATCATCGCGGCGGTCGCCGTGGACCAGTGGATCAGAAAGGTGTCGGCATGACGAAACCCATCCTCCACGCAACAAACCTCGTCAAGCGCTACGGCAAGGTCACCGCACTCGACCATTGCGATTTCGAACTGTACCCGGGCGAAATCCTCGCCGTGATCGGGGACAACGGCGCGGGCAAGTCATCGCTGATCAAGGCGCTGTCGGGCGCTGTCATGCCCGATCAGGGCGAGGTTTATCTGGACGGGCAACAGGTCCATTTCCGCACGCCCATCGACGCCCGCGAAGCGGGGATCGAAACGGTGTACCAGACCCTGGCCATGTCCCCGGCCCTGTCGATCGCCGACAACATGTTCATGGGCCGCGAGTTGAAGAAACCCGGGCTGATGGGCAAGCTGTTTCACCAACTCGACAAGCGCAAGATGCAGGAAATCGCCCGCCAAAAGCTGAGCGAACTGGGCCTGATGACAATCCAGAACATCAATCAGGCGGTGGAAACACTGTCCGGTGGTCAGCGTCAGGGCGTCGCCGTGGCCCGCGCTGCGGCCTTTGGGTCCAAGGTGATCATCCTGGACGAACCCACCGCCGCGCTGGGGGTCAAGGAAAGCCGCCGCGTGCTGGAATTGATCCTCGATGTGAAATCGCGTGGCATCCCGATCATACTGATCAGCCACAACATGCCCCACGTGTTCGAGGTCGCCGACCGCATCCATATCCACCGGCTGGGCAAACGGCTGTGCGTCATCGACCCGAAGGACCATTCGATGTCCGACGCCGTCGCCTATATGACCGGCGCCGCGGAGCCCGACATTGCCGCCTGATACGCTTCAGGGGCTGGCCGCCGTCCTTCTGGCACGCGCGCCCTCCCCTCACCGCCGACTGATTGCGCTGACCGGCCCGCCTGCCAGCGGCAAAAGTACCTTTGCAGAAGCGCTTGCAAAAGCACTCACCGACGCGGGCGAACCCGCAGCCGTGGTGCCGATGGACGGTTTCCATCTGGACGACCGGCTGCTGATCGCAGATGGCACACGTGACCGCAAGGGTGCGCCACACACCTTCGACGCGCTGGGGTTCATCCGCCTGATCGAGGCGCTGCAATCGACCACGCCGGTGATCTATCCCATCTTCAACCGCGCGCGCGAGGAGGCGATCGCAGGCGCAGGACGCGTGCCCGCAGAGATCCGTACCGTCGTGGTCGAGGGCAATTACCTGCTGCTGAACATGCCCCCCTGGGACCGGTTGCAAAAGCTCTGGACCGCGACCGTTGCCCTGCTGCCCCCGCGCGAAGTATTGCACGCGCGCCTTGTTGCGCGGTGGCAGGAACATGACAAACCCGACGCCGCGGCTTGGATCGAAACAAACGACATGCCAAATGCCCAAATCGTCCTGTCCGGTTCGGCCAAGGCCGATTACACATATACGGAGACACCCACATGATCCTCTGCGCAGGTGAATCCCTGATCGACATGATCCCCAATGCCGATGGTGCCTATGTTCCCCACGTGGGCGGTGCCGTGCTGAATACGGCGGTGGCGCTGGGACGGATGGGCGTGCCCACTGGTCTGGTGACTGGCCTGTCATCCGACCCGTTCGGGCAGATGATCGCTGCGCATCTTGATGGAAGCAACGTCAGCGCCGACCACGCCGTGCGCAGCGACCGCAACACCACGCTGGCCTTTGTCCACCTGACGGAAGGGCACGCGACCTACACGTTCTACGACAACGACACCGCGACCAGCGCCATCCTGCCCGGCGATCTGCCCGCCCTGCCCGATGGGGTCGAGGCGGTGTTCTTTGGCGGTATATCGCTGTGCAATCCACCAGTGGCGGACAGCCTGCTGGACATGGCACTGGGCGTACCCGAAGACACGCTCTTGATGGCAGATCCCAACATCCGCCCCGGCTTTGCCGCAGACCAGGAAGCGTATCGCAGCCGGCTGGAAAAGCTGATCACACGGGCGGATATCGTGAAGCTGTCCGATGACGATATCCATTGGTTGCTGCCCGGCGTATCGCCGCTGGATCACAAGGCCGAACAGGTGCTGGAGATGGGAGCAGGCATGCTGCTGCTGACCGCCGGTGCCGAGGGTGCAACCGCCTACCGCGCCGGTCAGGATCCGGTCCACGGTGCCGCATCCAGGGCGCAGGTGGTCGACACGGTCGGCGCGGGCGACACGTTCAACGCGGGCTGCCTTGCCGCCCTGCGCAGGACGGATGCGCTGGACCCCAGGAACGTCGCATCGCTGGACAAGGACACGATCATGGACATGCTGAGCCTTGCCGCCCGCGCCGCGGCCATCACCGTCAGTCGCGCCGGGGCCAATCCACCCTGGGCGCACGAGTTGGAGGGCTGATATGAAACGCTCCCGCGTGAACGACATCCTTGCCGACGGGCGGGACTTCTTTGCCCGGCACGGCTGGACGCCGCCGCCCTTTGCCAACTGGACACCGGACGAGATGCGGTCGGACAAGGCCGCCCACATCCGTGACCGTCGGCTGGGCTGGGACATCACAGATTATGGACAGGGCAAGTTCGACGAACTGGGCCTGTTCCTGTTCACCATGCGCAACGGCGACCTGTCCGAGATGGGGCAACAGGGCGCGATGCTTTATGCCGAAAAGCTGATGATATCGCGCCGGGACCAGCTGTCGCCGATGCACCGGCATGTGCTCAAGACCGAGGATATCATCAACCGTGCCGGTGCCACTCTGGTGCTGGAGCTGTTTACCTGCGACGCGCAAGGCCGGATCGACCCAAAGGCGGACGTGCATGTCTGTTCCGACGGTGTCCCCGTCAGCCTGCCCGCGGGGGGGCATCTGAAGCTGCCCGTGGGTGCATCCGTCACGCTGACACCGACCACATGGCACGCCTTCTGGGGCGAGGGTGGCGATGTTCTGATCCACGAAGTCAGCACCGTGAATGACGACCTGACGGACAACATCTTTGCCGATCCCATCGGACGGTTTTCGGACATTGACGAGGATACGGATCCGACTCACCTGCTGGTCAGCGATTACGACTACCCCTGATCATGCCCTTGAGGGCATCAATGACCGCCCGCACCCTGGCGGGCAGGTAGCTGCGGCTGGGGTACAACACCCATGCAGCGGTGTCGAAATCGGTGGCCGTTGCCTGATGATCCGGAAACAGATCGACCAGCCGCCCGTCGGCAATATCGCCATTCGTCATCCAGTCCGCCAACAAGGCCGGACCGTGCCCCGCCCGCGCGGCGGCACGCAGCGCCAGCGCGTTTGACATCAGGATCGGCCCATCCACCGGCACCGTCGTCATGTTGGCACCGCGAAAGCGCCATTCGGTCCGGTACTCCGGCAACGTCAAGCGCAGACAATCGTGCCGGGCAAGGTCGTCGGGCCGCATCGGTTTTCCATGCCGCGCGATCCAGCCGGGGGACGCGACGACGCAATAGCGTGTGTCCATCAACCGTGTGCTGATCAGGTCGCCCTTGGGTGCCGGAGCCAACCGCACGGCCACGTCCACTCCGGCCGCGATCAGGTCGACAGTGTCATCGCTCAGGATCATTTCGAACGTGATTTCGGGCAACGCCACCCGCAGATCCGTCAGAAGCGGCACAAGCACCTCATGCCCGAATGCAACCGAAGCCGTCAGCCGCACCCGACCTTGCGGGTGCGCCGCGCCGCGCACCGCGTCCTCGCGCGCCATGTCGAGATCGTCCAGCAACGGAGCAATGCGGCTCAGGTACTGCGCGCCCGCTTCTGTCAGGCGTACCTGCCGCGTGGTCCGTTGGAACAGGCGCAGACCCAAGTCGGCCTCCAACCCCGCGACCGTGCGCGAGACCGAAGAAGGATCAACATCCAGCACCCGGGCGGCTGCGGCAAAACTGCCGTGTGTGGCCACCAGTTGCGCGGTTTTGAGCGCTTCGATTTCCATTCGTGCAGATATTGCATGAGTACAATTTATTCTGAACGCTTTTTTGCAAATGACGCACCGGATAAACGGGCATGATCAACACCAGACCGGAGACACAGTATGAACCCGTTCCCACCCAACGATCCCCGAACCACGATACGGCGCATGCCGATTCACCCTTTGACCTCGCGCGCTGCGCTGCCACAAACAGCGATGACCGAACTTGGACTTTGGGGGCGCTGAACGATGGAACATGTACAAGGCAAGACGGTGGTGATCACCGGCGCAAGCAAAGGCATCGGCGCGGCGACCGCACGGGTGCTGGCAGACCATGGCGCGCGGGTGGTTCTGGCTGCACGCACGACCGACGCTTTGCAAGTGCTGGCCGAGGACACGGCGGGCATCGCCGTGCCCTGTGACGTGGCAGTCTATGCTCAGGTCGAAAACCTGATGAACGTGGCGGGCGACGTCGACGTGCTGGTCAACAACGCCGGCCTGATCGACCCAATCGCCCGGATCGAGAACAGCGACCCTGCCGGTTGGGGCACGGTTGTTGATGTGAACCTCAAGGGGGTCTACCACTGCCTGCGCGCCGCCCTGCCCGGCATGGCCGCGCGGGGGACGGGCACGGTGATCAACATTTCGTCCGGGGCCGCCACAGGCGCGCTCGAAGGGTGGAGCCACTATTGCGCGACCAAAGCCGCGGTTCTGTCGCTGACGCGCTGCGCGGACAAGGAGATGCGGGACAAGGGCGTGCGGGTCATGGGCCTGTCCCCCGGAACCGTGGCCACCGACATGCAGCGCGAGATCAAGGACAGCGGCCTCAACCCGGTCAGCCAACTGGATTGGGACCGGCACATCCCCCCCGAATGGGTGGGCCGCGCCATCGCGGTGCTGATGGGCCCCGAGGGTGACAATTGGCTGGGCACCGATTTCTCGTTGAAGACGGATGAGGGGCGCGCTGCCGTGGGTCTGCCCGGCATCTGACGGGCCGGGCGGACGACACGTCCGCCTTACGGCAAGGCGCAGCTTGCTGCGCCGCTCTGCACTGCCCGGTCGGGCGGCGGAGGACATCTCCGCCTGACCTTCCCGTAAGGCGCACCTTGGTGCGCCCCCCCCGGTCTCAGACAAAGGGCAGATAGTAGTCGCGCACCTCGTCCACCGACTTGTTTTCGAGCCGCTTCCACTCATCCTGCTTCAGGAAAATCACCGCATCGCAGATCTCTTGCCCGACGGCTGTACGCAGCGCCGCATCTGCATCAAGCGCATCCAGTGCCTTGTCCAACGCAGACGGCACATGCCGGGTCGCGCGCACGTTCTCGAGCCCGTCCAGATCCTCTGCCGCGTCCAGCGCATAGCCCTGCGCGACTCCCAGAAGGCCCGCCTGCAAAACCGCCGTCACAGCCAGATACGGGTTCGTCGCGCAGTCCGCCATCCGGTGCTCCAACCGGGCCGACCGGGGTGAGGCGACGCAGCACCGCGTTGTCACCAGACGATGATCATCCGCCCAGTTGGCCCAATACCCGGCCATCGACGCGGGCGTCAGCCGGTCATAGCTGTTCACCGTCATCGCCAGCAGGCCCGCCAACCCTTCGTGGTGATGGATCAGCCCGGCCATGCACCCCTTTGCCACCTCCGACAGCACCCCATCGGGTGCAATCACGTTGGCGCCTGTTTCATCCTCGAAACTGAAGTTGACATGCAGGCCCGATCCACCCCGTTCCGGCACGGGTTTGGGCAGGAATGTCAGCAACAGGTCCATATCGGCCGCCACTTCGCGGGCCATGGTCTTGAACAAAAACGCTTTGTCGCAGGCCGCCAGGGCGTCCTCGAACCCTAGCGTCAACTCGAACTGGCCGCTGTCATATTCGCCATTCATGCTTTCCACCGGCAGGCCGGCGGCATCCGCCGTCATCCACAACGCATCCATCAACCCCGACGGGTCGTTCTGAGGCCCGGTGCCGTATACGAACGCCCCCGGCGTATCATAGGGCACCCAGACGCCATCGGCATCCTGCTGAAAGACATACGCTTCCATCTCGAGCCCGACCTTGGGCGTCAGCCCCCGCGCCTGCCACTGTGCCACCGCGTCTTGCAACCGCCCCCGGGCGCACAGTCCAAAGGGCGCGCCGTCCACATGCAGCGTGCCCAGCGCAATCTCGGTATCCTGCTGCCACGCCACGCGCCGTGCACCGTCCAGCACCAGATCCATGTCCGGAATACCGTCAAACACGCCCGCGCCCGGAACCGGAATCAGGTCGCGGTCAAATGTGGTGCCGAACACGCCCCGGGCAAAGCCGATCCGCCCCCGAGCGGCGTAGTCGGCGGGCACGTATTTGCCCCGGGGCAGGTTCAGAAGGTCACAGAACAGGGCACGGGTGCGAAATTGGGTCATGGCAGTCACCTGAGCGTTGGACGCAGCGTCAGGGATTTGACACCACAGATGAAATTGGATCGGGTCCAGGTGGGCGCGGACGTGACCTCGAGCCCGGTGATGCGGGTGCAAAGTTCCTGCAAAACCGCCGTCAGTTCCAGCTTGGCCAGCCACATGCCAAGGCACACATGCGGCCCACCCTGCCCAAAGGCCATGTGCCGGTTGGGCGCGCGGTCCAGATGCACCTCGTCCGGGTCCTTGAACGCCGCCGCATCGCGGTTTGCCGACACGAACCACATCAGCACCTTGTCGCCCGCGCGAATGGTCTGCCCATGCATCTCGACGTCCCGTGTGGCGGTGCGCCGAAAGTGCAGGGTGGGCGAAGCAAGACGGATGAATTCGTCGGCACAGGTGTTCCATACCGTCCCCGACCGCAGCACGGACAGCAGGCGCGGATCGGTCGCGATCCGCCACAGTGCATAGGCAATGGAATACCGCGTCGTGTCGTTTCCGGCCGCCACCAGCAAGCAGAAGAAATTCTTGAACTCCTGCCCTTCGATCCGGCCCTCTTCGCTGTGCAGCACGCGGGTCAGGATTCCGTCCTCGCGCACCGTGCGCTGCCCATCCAGAATGCTTTGCGCATAATCATAAAGCTCGACCCCCGCAGGCGAACGGAAAGGCATCATGCGGTAGGCATCGGTATCGACCTTGTCGATGACGGTGTCCGTGAACTCCGGGTCCGTGTTGCCGATCAACGCATCGCCACGCTCGACCAGCCATTCCAGGTCCGCGTCCGGCACACCCAGAATGCGGCCCAGCATCAGCATCGGCAGACGTTTGGCGATGGATTCGACCCCGTCGAACTCTGCCTGTTCCAGCGCTTGCCCCACGATGTCGCGGGCCAGTTCCTGGATCAACGGGGCGAACCGCGCCACCACGGGCTTGGCAAAGGCCGGGTTCACCGCGCGGCGGGTCACTGTGTGTTCCGGTGGATCGGTTTCCTGGAATGTGCGGCGCGCCAGGTATTCCTCGCGGCTCTGATCCTCGATCCGGATACCCTGTGCGCTGGAAAACACGTCCGGCTCCCTTTGGGCGGCCATGATGTCGGCATAGCGTGTCAGCGACCAGAACCCCTTGTCTCCGGCAAAGGCTTCGGTCCAGTGCAGCGGCGCGTCGGCCCGCATCCGGGCAAATGTCTGATGCGGGACCCCGTCCGTAAAACTGTCGTGGTCGGCAAGGTTTTTCACGGCTGGCCCCCGAAGAACCGTGTGGTCCAGTCGGCGAACAGCTGTCCGTGGTTGGGGCGGTTCAGCGTGGATTCAGCACGTTCTATTTCTTCGGGTGACAGGTGCGGGCGGGTGTAGTCCAGCACGCAGCGCATGAACGGGTCCACGAATTCCGGGTGCGCCTGCGTGGTGAAGATGTGGCTTCCCTTGGCAAACCCGGTAATGGGGCACCGGGCCGAACTGGCATAGGTCACGCAGCCGTCGGGCAGGCGCGTCACCCCGTCGTGGTGGAACTGGTACAGATCCAGCGCCGGCTTGGGCGGGATCATCCACGGCAGGGTTTCGGTGATCTCGACATGGTCGATGCCGATGTTCCAGTCCTGCCGTTCGACGGCACCGCCCAGTGCCACGGCAACCGCCTGATGCCCGAAACACGCGCCCAGCAGCGGCTTGCGGGCCGCATCACAGCGGCGGATAAAGTCATAGAGCGGCGGCAGAAAGTCCAGATCATCCAGCACGCTCAGCGGTGAGCCGGTGATCAGGTAAGCGTCCTGTTCATCCAGATCATCCGGCACCTCGCCGCCAATGGTCATGTAGACCCGGTAGTTGAAGCGTTGTTCCTGCGTGTCGAACAGATCGCGGAACCTGTGCGCATCGTCGGGAAAGGCGTCGCCCACTTCGACCGACCGGTCGTGGTTCACTTGCAGGATGCCGAGGTTCAGTCGCATGTCAGTCTTTCTTGGTGGGGGCGGCCATTGCAGCCGCCCCGATGCCTTTATCGGCCCAGGATCTCGTTGATCTCGGCCGATTTTGCGCGGTCGGCTTCGATCCGCGCCTGCGCTTCGTCCTGGCCCTGCCAGTAGACGGCGGCCCCGGTTTCGGCCATCAGCTGCTGCGCCTCTTCCGACGCCATCGTCTTTTGCGCGACGGCGGCGATGGTGTCGATCACCTCCTGCGGCGTGCCCTTGGTCACGAACAGGCCATTCCACAGCTCCACATCATTGACCCCGGCCTGTGCCGCGATGGTCTGGACCCCGTCCAGCTTGGCGATGGGTTCAGCGCCGATATTGCCAAGCACGTTGATCTCGCCCAGGCACGGTTCGATCAGGGCCAGCGTCGTGTTGATCACGTCGGCATCGCCAGAGGACAGCGTGTTGCAGTCCAGCAGGTCAAAGGCGCTGTCGTCGGCAAATTCGAACCCCATCTTGGCCGCCGCCGCCATCGAGACGGCAGTGGGCGTCAGGCCCGCGCCAAAGTGGCCCAGCACAACGTCATTCTCTTTCGCGTAATCCGCCAGTTCGGCCATGTTGCTGTACGGCGCGTCACCGGATGCGGCCAGCACAAAGGGATAGGTCAGGAAAATGCCGATGGGGGTAAAGCTGTCCTCTTCGATACCTACGCCGATCTTGGGGCCGACGATGGGAACGCCGATGACAAAGGACCCGATGACCGACCCGTCATTGGGCGCATTCAGCACCTCGAGCGCGCCGGGGAATGGCCCATCGCCGCCACCGGGACGGTTCACCACCGTGGCGGGCTGGCCCGTCGCCTCGGCCATGTCGGCGGCGATCATGCGGGTCAGGATGTCTTCGAAATCGCCCGGTGGCCACGGCACGATGAACTGCACCGGTCCTGTCGGGTATTCGGCCAGCGCGGGGCTGGCAAAGGTCGCCACGGCCAGTGCGGCGGATGTCAGAAGTCTTTTCATTTTTGTCTCCCTGAGGTCTTGATGGTCAGTGTTCAAACCTTTTCGTCCGAAGGCTTGTGGCTATCGTGACACCAATCACGATGAGGATGGCAACAAAAAGCGTGCCCGCGACCGGGCGGTTGACCAGGTCAAATACGGTTTTGATCTGGCCCGCACCGGCGGTCAGCTTGTCGATCATGATCTGGCCAAGGACGAGGCCCAGCACGATCGGCACCAGCGGCCAGTCGAGCCGGCGCAGGATGAAGCCAAGAAACCCGAAGCCCGCGGCGAACATCGCGTCGGCAAAGGAATTGCGGATAGAAAAGACACCGACAAAGGACAACATCAGGATGAACGCGCCCAACAGCCGGTTCGGCACATAGATGATCCGCGCGATCATGCGGGTCGAGGCGAGCAGCGTGATCACCACCAGCACGTTGATGATCAGCAGCGCAAAGAACAGCGAGAAAAGGAAATCCGGGTTGTTTTCGAAGATATCCGGCCCCGGTTTGATTCCCGCATCAAAGAACACGACCATCATCATGGCTGTCAGCGCCTCACCCGGGACACCCAGCGCCAGCAGGGGCACCATGGCGGCGGCGGGCACGGCGTTGTTGCTGGCCTCGGATGCAATCAGCCCGTCGGGCGCGCCGCGACCGAACTTGCCCGGCTCTTTCGATATCGCCCGCGCGGTGGAATAGCTGAAAAACTGCGCCACGAATTCGCCCACGCCGGGGATTATACCCATGATCGTGCCGTAGCCTGCGCTGATCGTGGCCACCGCCGGGTGCCGCTTCAACTCGCCGAATCCACGCAACAACCCGCCGTGCAACCGCGCCTCGGGCGGGTCGGCATCCTTGCCCGTCAACAGGAACAGGGCCTGACTGATGGCGAAAATACCCACAATCACCACGATCAGGTTGAAGCCGGGGGCGAGGTATTCGATATCGAAAGTATAGCGGTCGATCTGCCGCGTCGTCTGCCGCCCGATCATGGCGATCAGGAATCCAAGTCCAAAGAGCAGCGTGGCGATCCCCATGGCTTTCCGATGCGCCGCGATCAGCAGAACCGCCCCCAGTGCCGCCGCCATGAAGATGTCGCGCTGTCCGAACAGCGCCCCCAGATCCCGCAGGTAAGGTCCAAACAGCATCAGCGCCGCCAACCCCAGCAGGATCGAAAAACACCCCCCAAAGAACGACGCGGAATAGGCCAGCGCGAGCCCCCGCGCGGCCTCTCCCCTTTGGGTCATGGCATAGCCGTCATAGGTCGTCAGCGCGTTGACGGGCGTGCCGGGCGTGTTGATCAGGATGGCAGGTATCGCACCGCCATACATGGACGATCCATAGACCCCCAGCAGCAGCACAAGGCTGACCAGATCATCCAGAAACACGGTGGCGGGCAGCAGGATCGCGATGGCGATGGCAGGGCCGATGCCCGGCACCGCACCGATGGCCAAGCCGCCGACCGAGCCGATCAGGATCGCCACCAGCACTGGCAGACTGGCGAGGTTATCGATGCCTTGCCAGAACGCCTCCATCAGAACCACACCTGCATGAAGGTCTCGGCCCGTTGCGGCAGTTGATCATAGAGCCAGATGTTCACCGGCGTGCGGATCTGAAGGCCCGTGCGAAACACCAGAACGATGGCGAAACTGGTCAGCAGACAGATGGCCATCCAGCGCGGCCCGCGATAGCCCAGCCGCCACGGCAGCACCGTGCCCAAGAGCAGCGTGGCCACCAGATAGCCCAGCACCGGCACCAGCAGCGTGTAGACGACGAACCACGCCACGAATTCCAGGGCGCGCGCCCACTGTCCCAGCTCATGGCGCATCCCGTTGGGCAACTTGAACCGCACCCGCCAGCGGTACGCGCGTACCGATCCGCGCAGGTTCCAAAGGGCCGCAGGCACAAGGATCACCATGCAGGCCATCGGCGCGACCCAGCCCTGTTTCAGTATCCGGCCCAGCCGCGCGGGGCGTTTGTCCGGCTCCGTGATGCCAAACTGATCCATCCAGTAGCGCGCCATGTTCGCGGGAAGCTTGCGGTCCTCCCACCCGGTCTGGGTGAAAAAGAAAACAAGGAAAAACAAGGCCAGCGCAACCATGAACAGGGAAAACACCAGATCCCCCCGCCCGCGGTGAAAGTCGGTCACATCGCGCAGATCAAATCGTTTGTCGGGTGTGCAGCGGCTGGTGAAAGTTGTCAGCGTCACGCGTGACCGCAAAGGCTTGGTCGGTGTCGCGCTGCGCAGCGCAGGGGATGCGCTGCGGCTTTTCACGCGGATTTGGCCATGGCCTTCAGGCCCGTTTCGGTCGCATGCAGGATTGTCTGCACGTGGCCCGCATCAATGACAAGCGGCGGAGAGAAGATGGCATTGTTGCCCGATACACGGATCATTACACCTGCGTCATAGGCCGCCTGCTGAAACACCAGTGGCAGCGCCTTGCCCACAGGGGTCTTGGTGGCCCGGTCGCTGACAAGCTCGATGGCGCACATCAGCCCCTCGCCCCGGACATCGCCGATATGGTCATGGCAGTTGGCCAATTCCTGCAAGCCCGCCTTCAATTCTGCCCCGCGCGGGCCTGCGTTTTCCCAAGGGCGGATGCGGATCGTTTCCTCGACCGCCGCCACGGCCGCCGCCGCGCCGACGGGATGGCCGGAATAGGTGTATCCGCTGTCCACGGACCCGACGCCGCTTTGATCATTTTCGAAAAGGGTCGCGACGCGGTCGGCGATCATCACCGCGCCAAACGGGAAATATCCGTTGGTGATGGCCTTGGCCGTACACATGAAATCGGGCTGCACGCCCCAATGGCGCGACCCGGTGGGCGACCCGGTGCGGCCAAAGGCGGTGATCACCTCGTCCGCGATCAGCAGTACGCCGTGCTTGTCGCAAATGTCCCGGATCATCGGCATGAAAGAGGGGTGCGGCGGGATCACGCCCCCTGCGCCCTGCACCGGCTCCATGACAAAGGCGGCCACGGTGTTGGCCCCCTGGAATGCAATCTCACGCTCCAGCATACCGGCACTCAGCCGGGCCAATTCCGCCGGGTCGTCGGTGCCGAACGGGTTGCGGTACAGGTATGGCCCGGGGATGTGATAGCATCCGGCCATCAAAGGTTCGTAACTGTTGCGGAACTTGGCATTTCCGTTGACCGACGCGCCACCGAAATGCGTGCCGTGATAGCCCTTGTCGAGGCTGATGAACTTGGTCCGCGCCCCCTGCCCCCGGATGCGGTGATACTGACGCGCCAACTTCAACGCGATCTCGATGCTGTCGGAGCCACCGCTGGTGAAAAAGCTGCGCGTCATGCCGTCGGGGCCAAAGAAATCGGCCAGAAGATAGGCCAGCTCGATCGCTTTTTCGTTCGACGTGCCGCGAAAGGTGGAATAATACGGCAACGCGTCCAACTGCGCCGCAATCGCGTCCTTCACCGGCTGGCACGAATAGCCCAGGTTCACGTTCCACAACCCGCCCACTGCATCGATGGTGCGGTGGCCGTCCACATCCACGATATGCACGCCCTCGCCCCCCGTCAGGATGGTGGGCGGGTTGGCCATGCTGTCGGCCGGGTGCGCCATCGGATGCCAGAACTGGCGGGCGTTGTGTTCCTTCAGGAAATTGCTGTCCTTCATGAGGCGGCCCTTTCGGGGTTCGGGGTCCAGATGGCCTGGATATCAGGGGGCACGGTGCCGCCCATCGCCTGCGTTATCTCTGCCCCACGCGACATCAGCAGGCGGGCCAGCACATTTTCCTTGTTCACGCCGCCCCGGCTGGACGGGTACGCAATGGAACACGTGGCAAAGGGCATCCCGCCCGCATCGAAAACCGGGATGGCCACCGAAGACACCCCCAGCCGCAGCGTGTCACGGTTGCAGGCATGGCCTTGGCGGGCGACCTTGCGCAGTTCCGCTTCGATCCGGGCCTTGTCGGGCCGGGCACTGCCCGCCTGATGGGTGCGCGGATCGGCCAGCGCCATGTCCAGCATGCCGGCCGTGGAAAAGGCAAGGTATGCCTTGCCCGACGCCGTCGCAAACAGCGGCGGCAGGCCGTAAGCGTCAAAGCTGACGCGCACCGGGTGGTCGTGGTGTTCGGCATGGTAGACATCGACCAGGTCAAAACCCTGCAAACGGCTGATATGCACAAGTTCGCCTGCGGCACGGCTCAGGTCGTCGATGACACTGCGCACCATCTCGACCTCGGGCACGGTGCGGGCGCGCATGCTGGCAAGACGGGTCAGCGCCGGGCCCAGACGGTAAGCACGTGTGGCGGCGTCCTGCTCCAGAAATCCGGCCTGCTCCAACGCGGCAAGGTGGCGATGCACGGTCGCCTTGTCCCGTCTGGTCATCCGTTGCACATCCGACAACCCAAGCATCGGCTGCGCCTCGGTAAAGAGGTCCAGCAGGCCAAGCGCTTTGGAAATCGTGGACATGGGGCAAAGGTTGACGCGACTCGGTCCAGCACGCAATATATTTTTGCGTCCACTGGTTCATTATTTGAACCGTTCAGCAGGAAGACTCATGACCGCGCTCGACGACAACATCGCAAGACTTGCGCCGCACCTGGAACGGATCGGTGCGACGGGCATCCTCAACCATATCGACGGGCAGGCGGTTTCGGCGGCGGCCGGCGCATGGTTCGACACGACCTCGCCCGTGGACGACAGCCAGATCGCACGCGTCGCACGCAGCGATGCAACCGATGTGGACGCTGCGGCCCAAGCTGCCAAACGGGCGTTCCCCGCCTGGCGCGACATGGCCACCGCAGACCGCAAACGCATCCTGCACGCCATCGCCGACGGGATCGAGGCGCGCGCCGAAGACATCGCGCTGGCCGAATGCTGGGACACGGGCCAGGCCCTGCGCTTCATGTCCAAGGCGGCGTTGCGCGGGGCCGCCAACTTCCGCTTCTTCGCCGACCGCGCGCCCGCCGCCCGCGATGGACAGGCGCTGCCGTCGCCCACGCTGATGAACATCACCACGCGCGTGCCCATTGGCCCGGTGGGGATCATCACGCCGTGGAACACACCCTTTATGCTGTCCACATGGAAAATTGCCCCGGCCCTGGCCGCCGGATGCACAGTGGTCCACAAACCCGCCGAATTCAGCCCCTGGACAGCACGCATCCTGATCGAAATCGCGGAACAGGCGGGGCTGCCGCCCGGCGTCTGGAACCTCGTGCATGGCATGGGGGAAGAAGCGGGGCGCGCGCTTACCGAACATCCCGATATCCGCGCCATCGCCTTTGTCGGGGAAAGTGCCACCGGGTCGGCCATCATGGCGCAAGGGGCACCGACGCTGAAACGGGTGCATTTCGAACTTGGGGGCAAAAACCCGGTGGTGGTGTTCGACGATGCCGATCTCGAGGCCGCGTTGGATGCGGCAATCTTCATGATCTATTCGCTGAACGGCGAACGCTGCACGTCGTCCTCGAGGCTGCTGGTGCAGGACACCATCGCCGATGAGTTCGAGGGCAAGCTGGCCGCACGGGCAAAAAACATCAATGTCGGCCACCCGCTGGACCCCAGGACCGAAGTCGGGCCGCTGATACACGAGGTGCACCGAAAAAAGGTCATGGCCAGCTTCGACACGGCCAGGGCCGAAGGGGCCAGCATCGCCGCCGGTGGCACCCGTGTCGGAGATACGGGGCAATATGTGGCCCCGACCCTCTTCACCCATGCGACCAACGACATGGCCGTGGCACAACAGGAAATCTTCGGCCCCGTGCTGACCTCGATCCGGTTCAAAACGGAAGAGCAAGCGCTGCGCATCGCAAACGATACGCCCTACGGCCTCACAGGGTACGTCTGGACCCAGGATGTGACCCGGGCGATGCGGTTCACGGACCGGTTAGAGGCGGGCATGATCTGGGTGAACTCGGCCAACGTCCGGCACCTGCCCACACCCTTCGGCGGAATGAAGGCCAGCGGGATCGGCCGCGACGGCGGCGACTGGTCCTTTGAATTCTACATGGAACAAAAGCACATAGGCATCGCCACCGGGGCACCGCACGTGCCAAAACTCGGGGCCTGATGCTTCTTCTGGCTGTAAATATCCTCGGGGGGTTTGGGGGGCAGACGGCCCCCCATTACCAAATAATGAATCGCGTGCGGCGCAGCCGCTCATCATAGGAACAGCCGATGCCCATTCCAGCGCCCGAGCTTTATCCGCCCTTCAACATCGTGCGGCTCAGCCATGTGGAATACCGGGTGACGGACCTGGCCGCATCACGTGCATTCTACGTGGACACACTGGGACTGCAGGTCACGCACGAGGACAACGCGGCCATCTATCTCCGCGCGTTGGAGGAACGGGGGCATCACTGCATCATCCTGACGCAGGGCAACGCGCCGAACGTCGCGCGGCTGGGGTTCAAGCTCTTTGCCGAAGCGGATCTCGACGCTGCCGCCGACTGGTTTGCGCAGCAGGGCCTGCCGGTGGACTGGATCCAGCGTCCGTTCATGGGCCGCGTCCTGCAAACCCGGGACCCCTGGGGCGTGCCGCTGGAATTCTATGTCCGGATGGAACGCCTGCCGTCCATCATGCAGAAATACGCGCTTTACCGCGGGGTCAAACCGCTGCGTATCGATCATTTCAACCTGTTCTCGTCGGATGTCGACGGGGCGGTCGCCTTCTACAACCGCATCGGGTTCCGCATAACCGAATACACCGAGGATGCAGAGACGGGCAAATGCTGGGCTGCCTGGATGCACCGCAAGGGGGGCGTGCATGACGTGGCCTTTACCAATGGCGTCGGTCCACGCCTGCATCACACGGCCTTCTGGGTCCCGACCCCGCTGAACATCATCGACCTGCTCGACTTGATGAGCACCACGGGCTACCGCGAAAACATCGAACGGGGGCCGGGGCGGCACGGGATATCGAATGCATTCTTCCTTTATATCCGCGACCCCGACGGACACCGGATCGAGATCTACTGCTCGGACTACCAGACGGTGGACCCGGACCACGAACCGATCAAGTGGGACCTCAAGGACCCGCAGCGCCAGACGCTATGGGGTGCGCCAGCACCACGCAGCTGGTTCGAAGAGGGCAGTGTCTTTGACGGCGTAGATACTCAAGCCCCCCTTCTCAAGGCGCAGCCCATCGTGGCACCGTAGGCGGGGCGGACGACACGTCCGCCTTACGTAGGGCGCACCTGTGGTGCGCTGATCGACACCAAAGAGGCGGAGCAAGCTCCGCCTTACCCCCGTAAGGCGCACCTTGGTGCGCCCCACCCGAAAGGACCCGACATGAGCTGGGACGATTTCGCGACACAGGCCAAGGCCGCCGCCGACTGGGGCGCCGCATACCGCAAGACCATCCGCGACCGTCCCGTCCGGGCACAGACCACTCCGGGCGACATCGCCGCCCAACTGGGCCAAGGCCCACCCGAGCATGGAACCGATCTGGCCACGCTGATGCAGGATTTCGACGACATCGTCATGCCCGGCATCACCCATTGGCAGCATCCCCGTTTCTTTGCCTATTTCAACTCGAACGCGGCCCCGGCATCGGTTCTTGCCGAATTCCTGGCTGCGATTGTCGCCCCGCAATGCATGCTGTGGCAAACATCCCCCGCCGCCACGGAAATGGAAACGCGCATGATGGACTGGCTGCGGCAGGGGTTGGGCCTGCCCGACGTGTATCAGGGCGTGATCCAGGACAGCGCCTCGTCCGCCACGCTGGCCGCCGTGCTGACCATGCGCGAACGCGCGCTGGACTATCGCGGCAATATCGAGGGGCTGCACGGCCAGCCGACCTTGCGCATCTACTGTTCGGACCAGGTACATTCATCCATTGATCGGGCCATCTGGGTGGCCGGGATCGGTCAGGACAACCTGGTCAAGATCCGCACCACCGGCGATCTGCGTCACATGGATCCGCTGGACCTCGAAGCCGCGATTGCCGAGGACAAGTTGGCCGGTCGCGTTCCCGCAGGCGTCATCGCCGCCACCGGGGCCACCGGCATGGGGGCCTGTGACGATCTGGAAAGCGTGGCGGCCGTGGCCGAGGAACACGGGCTTTATTCCCACCTCGATGCCGCATGGGCGGGTTCGGCCATGATCTGCCCGGAATACCGCGCGCTGTGGAAGGGGGCCGAGCGGTTCGACAGCATCGTCTTCAACCCGCACAAGTGGATGGGCGCACAGTTCGACTGCGCCGCCCATTTCCTGCGCGACCCGGACGTGTTGCGCCAGACCCTGGCCATCCGCCCCGAATACCTGCGCACTCACGCGCGGGAGGACGTGATCGACTATTCCGAATGGTCGATCCCGCTGGGCCGCCGCTTTCGCGCGCTCAAGCTCTGGTTCCTGATGCGCCACTACGGGATGGAGGACCTGCGCGCCCGTATCCGTAACCACGTGGACTGGAGCCAGGCCCTGTGCGACCGCCTGCGGGCCGAGGACGATTTCGAGATCGTGACCGAACCGATCCTGTCGCTCTGGACCTTCAAGGTGGCCGGAGCGTCGGACGATGAAACGCAGCGGCTGGTCGACGCCATCAACGACGATGGCCGCATCTACCTGACGCAGACCAATGTCGACGGGCAAAAGGTGATCCGGTTTCAGGCCGGGCAATTCGACTGCGAGGAACAGGACTTTGACCTGGCCTTTGACACCATTACAGAGATTGCGAGGCGGTTTTGAGATTTGCGACCTATGAGACCGGCGGCGACACGTATTACGGCGCGGTGATGGATGACGGGATGATCCCGCTGTCGCCCAATTTCGCGCACTGGCCGACGCTGCGCGACGTGATCGCCGCTGACGGTCTGCACGACCTGGCGCTGGCGGCGCAGGGACGACGGGCGATGCACCGGGATGTCACCTACCACATTCCGGTCCCCGACCCGGAAAAGATCATCTGCGTCGGCGTCAATTTTCCCGACCGCAATGCCGAATACAAGGATGGGCAGGACGCGCCGCCCAACATGTCGCTGTTCCCGCGTTTCCCGCGGAGTTTCACGGGCCATGACCGTCCGGTGATCCGCCCACCGGAAAGCGAAAAACTGGATTACGAGGGCGAGATCGCGATCATCATCGGCAAGGGTGGACGCCGCATATCCGAGACCGATGCCTATGACCACATCGCCGCCCTGACCCTGTGCAACGAAGGCACGATCAGGGATTGGGTGCGCCACGCCAAGTTCAACGTAACCCAGGGCAAGAACTGGGATGCGTCGGGCGCGATGGGGCCCTGGCTGGTGCCGTTTACCGCCGCCGCGCAGCTTGACGACATTCGCCTGACAACCCATGTGAACGGCGAGTTGCGACAGGACGACCGCACCAGCCGCATGCTGTTCGGGGTCCGCCGGCAGATCGCCTATATCTCGACCTTCACCACGCTGGTGCCCGGCGACATCATCGTGACGGGCACACCCACGGGCGCAGGCGCGCGGTTCGATCCGCCCAAGTTCTTGCAACCCGGTGACGTTGTCGAGGTAACCGCCGAAGGGATCGGGACATTGCGCAGTGAGGTGGCGGATGAAGCCTGAAGATCACACCGCCGCCGCTGCCGCCCTGATCGAGGCGGAGCGCACGGGACAGCAGATCGGATTGTTGTCGGTGGCCCATCCGGACATCTCCATGGACGATGCCTATGCCATCCAGGGCAAGGTGGTCGATGCCAAGGTGGCGGGCGGCGATCCGGTGATCGGGTGGAAGATCGGGCTGACCAGCCGCGCCATGCAGATGGCACTGGGGATCGACATTCCCGACAGCGGGGTCCTGACCCGGTCGATGGTCTTTGACGACGGCACAACGGTGCCTTCGGGCCGCTTTATCCAGCCAAGGGTGGAGGCCGAGATCGCTTTTTTGATGAAATCGGAAATCGGGGGCAAAGACGTCACGCGCAAAGATGTGCTGTCTGCAACGGATTACGCAGTGCCTGCGCTCGAAATCCTCGATACCCGTATCCTGCGAACGGATCCGACCACCGGGCAGTCGCGCAAAGTGTTCGACACCATCGCAGACAATGCCGCGAATGCGGGCATTGTGCTGGGTGGGGACATGCACGAACCCGACAACCTGCGCTGGGTCGGGGCCATCGTGACCCGGGATGGCACGGTCGAGGAAACGGGCCTGGGCGCAGGAGTGCTGAATGATCCGGTGGAAAGCGTTGTCTGGCTGGCCCGGCGCATGGCGGACTACGGCAATCGGATCCGTGCCGGCCAGGTGATCCTGTCCGGCAGCTTCATCCGGCCGATCGAATGCCCGCCCGGCACATCCATCCATGCCGATTTCGGCAGTTTCGGGCAGGTCTCGGTCGATTTCGCGTAAGGCGCACCTGCGGTGCGCCATGGGCGGACGACACGTCCGCCTTACGTGCCAGCCCGGTGCTGGGCCAGCAAACGGGCTGCACAGCCCCCAAGCGCCACCGTGTCCGATACGAACAGAAACGCGGGAATACGGGCAAACTGCCCGTCAAACCCGCCATCGGCGCGCAACGGGGCCAGTACCCGTTCGCGCCGTTCCGGCGACAGCAGGAACTTGGCCAGCGAGCCGTTGAAATACAGCCCCGCCCGCGGGAAATAGGCATAGGCCAGTTCGCGCACCATGGTGGCAAAGGCGTCGGTGCAGGTTTCCAGCGTCTCGCGGGCGCGGGGGTCGTCGCTGTGCGCCAGTTCGGCGGCGCTGTCGACGTCGATCCCGATCCTGTGGGCCAGTTTCAAAAGGCCGGTGCCGGAAAACAGGCTTTCCACGCTGTCGAATTTCGCCGCATCCAGCATGTGCGCGCGCAGGATGTCCATGACGGATGCCGGCAGGCTGGCATGGCCCTGTTCGGCGGTGAACACGACGCCACTGGCCATGTCGACCGCAGACACGTTGAAGCCCGTGCCCAGCCCCACGACCAGCGCCTGTCCGCGCCCGCCCAACCGCGCGCCGTCGTGCAGCGGTTCGACCGCGTCGGCCTCGACCGTCGGCACCGCCTGTCCCAGCGCTTCGAGGTCGTTCATCAGCGTGACCTGTGCGCCCAGTTCATCCGCCAGCGCATCCGCATCGAATCCCCAATTGCGGTTCGTAAGGCGGGCATGTTTGCCCGCCACCGGCCCGGCAACGGCGATGACCACGCGGTCCGGTGCGTCCCGACCGTCCAGGTAGTGGTGCAACAGCGGCAGGAAGGCGTCGAAGTCGCGGTTGGGAAAGCTGGTGACGCTGTCCCTGACCACGCCGCCTGTGTCCACAAAGGCCACGCGCGTGTTGGTGCCGCCCACATCCGCCACGAGGCCGATAGCCCCTGTCGCCGCATTGCTCATGCTCATTCGCCCGGTTGCTTGCCCAGAATGATCATGCCGAGCAGGTCATCGTCCGTCACATCCGCCACGTCGACCGTACCCACGAGCTTGCCGTTCTTCATTACCGATGCGCGGTCGCACAATTCCATCACATCGTGGATGTCGTGGCTGATCAGGAAGATGCCGATGCCTTCGGCTTTGAGCTGCTGGATCAGTTCCGACACCATCTGGGTTTCGTGTGGCCCAAGGGCGGCGGTGGGTTCGTCCATGATCAGGATGCGCGCGTTGAAATAGACCGCACGCGCAATCGCCACCGATTGCCGCTGACCGCCCGACAAGGCAGAGACGGGATCGGCGAACTTTTTGAAGTTCGGGTTGAGCCGCGCCATGATCTTGCGCGTCTCTGCCTCCATCGCGTCGTCATCGACAAAGCCCAACGGCGACACCAGTTCGCGCCCCAGAAACAGGTTCGATGCCGCATCAAGGTTATCGGCCAGCGCCAGCGTCTGGTAGATCGTCTCGATATTGTGGTGGCGCGCGTCGCGTGGGTTGTTGATGGTGACCCGTTCGCCATTCACATAGATCTCGCCCGAGTCCATGGCATAGGCACCCGACAGGATCTTGATCAGCGTGGATTTGCCCGCGCCATTGTGGCCCAGCAGGCCCACAACCTCGCCCGGGAACAGATTGACCGACACGTGATCCACCGCGTGCACCCCGCCGAACGAGATGCAGATATCCTTCATCTCGACAAGGGGTGTGCCAGTGCGATCGACCGCGCGCTTTAGCTCTGTGGTTTCTGCGACGCTCATTTCTGTGCCCTCCGGTAGAGGTTATCGAGGAAGACGGCCAGCACCAGCACCGACCCGACGACGACCTGCTGGATGGCGGCGTCAAAGCCGATCAGGACCATGCCCGTTTGCAGCGACTGCATGACAAAGGCCCCAAGCACCGCGCCATAGATCGTGCCGATGCCACCCGCCAGCGACGTGCCACCGATCACGGCAGCGGCGATAACATAAAGCTCGTCCAGCGTCCCCAGCGCGTTGGTGGCCGATCCCAGCCGGGCCGACGCCACGGCGGCGGACAGACCGGCAAGGAACCCCATCAGTGCAAAGATCTTGACCGTCATCCATTTGGTATTGATGCCGGCGAGCGCCGCCGCCTCGGGGTTGCCGCCGATGGCATAGACGTAGCGGCCAAAGCGGGTGCGCGACATGATCAGCGTCATGACGATGGCGACGGCGAGCAGGATCAGCACCGGGATCGCAAAGCCGTGGCTGATGAACAGTCCTGTTTCCGGGATCTCGATGTTGTTCTCGGCGGCGTAGCGGCGAACGATGCCGCGCGGCCAGGGGTAGGCGTTGACCAGCATCACCGCACCGATGACGGCGGCGGAACTGATGGCGGCGATAAACCCGTCAGCCCAGACGGGACGCTGTGCAAAGCCGTGTTTCTGTCGTTGGCGGCGGCCCAGGGACACCATGGCGACCACGGCGGCCACGCCGATCAGACCCACGATCCAGGATCCGGTGGCACCTATGGCCCCTTCGGCCGTGCCGCCCAGCAGGCGAAATGTGCTGTCGACAGGCGAGATCGTCTCGCCCCGCGCCACGAGGAAAGCCGCCCCGCGCCACACAAGCAGCCCGCCAAGCGTGACGATAAAGGCAGGGATGCCCAGATAGGCAACCAGGTACCCATGGAACGCGCCGATGATGGTGCCGCAGATCAGGCCGACAATCACGGCGATGATCCAGATCGACCAGTGTTCCAGGCCCACAAGCTGCGGCAGGAACCACACCTGCGTCACGCCCATAACGATGGCGCAGAAGCCAAGGACCGAACCCACACTCAGGTCGATGTGGCGGGTGACGATGACCAGCACCATGCCACAGGCCATGATCCCGATGGACGAGGTTTGGACGCTGAGGTTCCACAGGTTGCGGGGGGTCAGGAACGCGCCAAAGCCGTTGACCAGCGCGCCGTAGACGTGAAAGCCGATCCAGATCAGGGCCAGCGCGCCGATCATGCCCAGCAGGCGGGTGTCGATTTCGGTCGCGGCAAGAAAGCGGGCCACCGGGCCCTTGGTCTGGGCTTGTGCGCTTCCGCTTGCGTTGTTTGTTGTGTCAGTCATCACGTGGTCCCGGGTAAAGGGCGCCCATGGGCCGCAAGAGATGTCTCGGGCCAGCGCGCGCAGGTGATGTTCGGAATTGGGGTGGGGTGCACCGGCGACCACGCGGGCCGCCGGTGCAAATGTCAGCGCGTGCGTTTAGCTACAGCCGTCCACGCCGGCCATGGCACCGGCACACACCTTGTCCTTGGCGATGTGGCCCGCGTCGATGACGGCGCTGATGTTGTCCTTGGTGATGGGTGTCGGATCCAGCAGGATCGCGTCCATTTCAACACCGTTCGCACCGCCGGACCACTTGATGGCACCGTCGACGTCGGCCATGGCACCGCCCTTGGCCAGCGACACGGCAATCTCGGCTGCTTTGGCACCCAGATCGCGCGCATTCTTCCAGACCGACACGGTCTGTTCGCCACGGGCAACACGGTTCAGCGCGGCGTGGTCGCCGTCCTGCCCGCCGACCGGAATGGCCAGGCCCTGGCCCTGAAGCGCGGCGATGGCACCACCGGCCATGCCGTCATTCTGGCTCAGCACGGCGTCCACGTCGTTATTGGCAGCCGTCAGGATCTGTTCCATGTTCTTTTGCGCGTTGTCCGGCTTCCAGCCGTCCGAGAACGCCTCGCCCACGATGGTGATCTTGCCGGCGGCAACGTCGTCACCGATGACTTCCATCATGCCTTCGAGCAGGAAGCCCGCATTCGGGTCGCCCTTGTCGCCCTTGATAATGGCATAGTTGCCGGTCGGCTGCGCGGCCTTCACCGTTTCGGCGATGATGCGGCCCACACCCTTGTTGTCGAAGGTCAGGTAGAAGGTGCGGTTGTCCTCGATCAGGCGGTCATAGCCCACGACCGGAATGCCTTCGTTGGCGGCCTGGTCGATGGCGGGGCCGATGGCGTCCTTGTCCATGGCCAGGATGATCAGCGCGTCCGCGCCCTGGGCGATCAGCGCCTCGACATCGGTCAACTGCTTGGCAGCCGAGGCCTGCGCGTCAGCCGAGATGTAGTTTGCGCCCAGCTCGTCCAGCTTGGCCTTGATGGCGGCTTCGTCGGTTTTCCAGCGCTCTTCCTGGAAGTTCGACCAGCTGACGCCGACGGTAACGGCGTGGCCGTCCGCAAAGACGGGGGTCGAGATCATGGTGGCCGCCGCGATGGCGCCCAGAAGCGTGCGTCGTTTCATTGGTGTCCTCCCAAAGACATATGCCGCCCGGATGATTCGCCCGGCGGTTGGCACAGCATGAGCGCTTTAAATTCGAAAAGCAAATTAAATTGGACAGCCCGTGCAAAAACCGCCATCATCCGTCGAACGAAGGCACGGAGAACAAGGCCGTGCCGGACAGCAATGGAAAGTCGTTTCATGGCGTTCAGACACCAGAAAGCGGACAGCAGGCGATTGCTTTTGCGCGAAATTTCGCAGCACGGGCCCCTGCCCCGCATCGACCTGTCCGAGCGGACGGGAATCAGCCGTGCGACCGTCACCTCTGTTACGGCAGAGCTGATCGACGGTGGCCTGGTTGAGGAAGTGCCACGCGACATCCGCACCGACGAATCGTCCCGGGGCCGCCCGCGAATCGACCTGCGCCTGCGCGGTTCGGCACGGATGGTGGCAGGGCTGAAGGTGTCGGACCGGGCGATTTCCTTCGTTCTGATGGATTTCGAAGGCAATCCACGCGCGGACCACGAACGCGCGCTGGACCAGACCCGGCACAGCCCGGACGCGCTGGCCAGCGAAATTGCGGCGGGGCTGGATGCGTTGGCGGCAAGGGCCGGATGCACCTGCGCCGACATTTCCGGCGTGGGCGTCGGGTTGGCGGGTGTCGTCGATGCTGATCACGGTCTGGTTTACTGGTCCCCCTCGCTGGACCGGCGCAACGTCGATTTCGGCGAAGTCCTGCACGCCCGCCTCGGCACGCCTGTCTACCTCGACAACGATGCCAACCTTGTGGCCATGGCCGAACTGAAATTCGGCAAGGGGCGCGACCATTCCGATTTCATCGTCATCACCATCGAAAGCGGCGTTGGCATGGGCATGGTGCTGGGCGGCCAGATCTATCGCGGCACGCGGGGCTGCGGGGCGGAATTCGGCCACACCAAGGTGCATCTGGACGGCGCGCTGTGCCGATGCGGCCAGCGCGGGTGCCTGGAGGCTTATGTCGCCGACTACGCACTGGTGCGCGAGGCGATGGCAACCGGGATCGTGCAGCCCGGAGCGACCACTTCGGAATCCGTGAATGCCGTACTGAGTGCCGCGCGCGGCGGCGATGCCCCGGCGCAGTCGGTCATAGACCGGGCGGGCCGGATGTTTGCCATGGGGCTGGCCAACCTCGTCAACATTTTCGACCCGGAGCTGATCATCCTGGCCGGCGAACAGATGGAATTCGACCATCTTTACGCCGATGCCGTGATCGAGGCCATGGGCCGCAGCATCGTGGAAATCGACAAGCCCGCCCCGGCGGTTGTGGTCCACAAGTGGGACAACCTGATGTGGGCGCGCGGTGCGGCGGCCTATGCGCTCGAATTCGTGCAGGACAACGCGGTGGAGGCCCTGAGCGATGTCGGCTGATCCCGGGCACGGATTTTTGGAAAAATCCGACGAAGGGCGGGGCCGCTCCGCAGGGCGGCGCGGTGCAGCGCTGGTGGCGAGCGTCATCGCCTGCTTCGGCGTGGCGCAGGCGGATCCGCTGTTCGAGCCGGTCACTGTGCCCGGCCACTCCTATGACGGCGGGTGGGAGCATTTCGTGGGGGGCGGTCTGGCTGTTCTGGACTGCAACGGCGACGCGCGCCCCGATCTTGTGGCGGCGGGTGGCAGCAACCCGGCCATCCTGCTGCGCAACGAGAGCGGAGCAGACGGCATGATCCGGTTCGCCGACACAACGCCCCCCGCCCTGCGGATCACCGGCACCACCGGCGCCTATCCACTGGATATCGACAACGACGGCGTCCTCGACCTTGTCCTGTTGCGCGTCGGGGCCGACCTTTTGTTGCAGGGCGACGGCAACTGCGGTTTTTCCCCCATGCCCTTCCAGAGCCCGGACCGCTGGACCACTGCATTTTCGGCCACCTGGGAAGCGGGGCGCGATTATCCTACGCTCGCATTTGGCCATTATGTCGACCGCACTGATCCCGAAGGCCCCTTTGAGGCCTGCGATGACAATACGCTTTATCGTCCGGACCCCGGCGGTTACGCCGCCACGACCTTGGCCCCCGGGCATTGCGCCCTGTCCATGCTGTTCACCGATTGGTCCCGCACGGGCCGCGCTGACCTGCGCATATCGAACGACCGGCACTACTATGTCCGCGACGGGCAAGAGCAGCTATGGGCGATGGAAGACACTCCGCGGCTGTATGACGAAACAGACGGTTGGCAGCGTCACACGCTCTGGGGCATGGGCATCGCCACCCGCGATCTGGACCGCGACGGGCGGGACGAGGTCTATCTCAGTTCCATGGGCGATCAGCGCCTGATGCAGCAGGTCGGCCACGGACCAACCTATGGCGACGTGCCCTATGACCGTGGGACAACGGCGCAGCGTCCCTACGTGGGTGACGATGGCCGTCCGTCGACGGGATGGCATATCGCGTTTGGCGATGTGAACAACGACGGCCACGACGATGCGTTCATAGCCAAGGGCAACGTCCAGCAGATGCCCGGCAACGCGATGGAGGACCCGAACAACCTGCTGATCGGGCAAGCGGATGGCACGTTTCGTGAGGTGGGGGATGTGTCCGGGGTCGCGTCGATGCATCGTGGTCGCGGCGCGGCTCTGGTCGATCTGAATGGAGACGGCCTGCTGGATCTCGCCGTGGTCAACCGCCGCGCGCCGCTCGAAGTCTGGCAGAACGTTTCCAGCGGCACGGGCAACTGGCTGAGCGTCGATCTGCGCCAGGTGGGCACCAACACCCATGCAGTCGGAGCATGGATCGAAGTTGACGATGGCAAGACCGTGCAGGCGCGCGAAGTGACCGTGGGCGGCGGACATGCGGGCGGCGTGACGGGGCCACAGCACTTCGGGCTGGGCGATTCCAGCGAAGTGCGGATGCGCATCCGCTGGCCGCACGAGGTATGGAGCGCCTGGCAAACGGTAACCGCCAACCGAACGGTGACGGTACAGCGCCCGTAAGGCGCACCTGCCGGTGCGCCCGCCGTTACTGATCCACGGGCAATCCGCTCGGTACTGTTTCGGGCACGCCCAGGGCCCCGCGCAGGCTTTGCGGATCGGTCAGCGCATCAAGAAAGGCGAGGATATCCTCGACCTCCGCTTCGCTCAGGCTGATGGGCATCAGGTCATTCGCGGCTGCGATAGCGTCCACCTCTTCCGCATCTGTCATCACGCGCAGATCATCGGCGTAAAATCCCGGCATCACCGCCTGCACCGGATCATAAGCGCGCAGCGAGGCCACGGGATCGAGGTGATGGCGCACGACACCTTCAAGCGTGGCATAGGCGCCGGAATGCCCATAGGGCGCGGTCTGCGCCACATTGCGCAGCGGCGGGGTGCGAAAGGCATAGGCATCCTCGACCCGCCCGGTCACCCGCATCCGGCCGATGTCACGCGCATGGCTTTCAAAACGCGCGGCCTTGCCCGGCCCGATCTGTGGCATGGCAATGGCGTGAAAACCATGATCGGTCTGGAAGCGGCCGGAATGGCAGCTGGCACAGCCCGCGGTGCCATAAAACAGCTCCATCCCGCGCATCGCCGCAGGCTCCATCGCGGTGCCGTTGCGCAGATACAGGTCAAATGGGCTGGCCACGCCGCGCCATTCGAAGTCGAGGAACGCGGCAATGGCGTCGGAGATATCGGTAAAACCCACAGGCCGCACCCCGATCACATCGTCAAAGGCGGCGCGGTATTCCGGGATCGACTCCACCCGTTTTGACAGGATGTCCCACGCCCCGTCCGGCCCGGTGATCAAACCCTGCCGCACGGCCTGGGCCACATCGTTCTCGGAATAGTGCCCCGCCATCTCGTCCGGCGACAGCACCGGAAACATGGATTGGGCCGACAGGGCAGATGCAAATCCCATCTCCATCTCGCCCCCCAGCGGCGTGCGGATGCCCGACGGGCGGTCGGGATCCTGTTCCAACCTGCCATCGTGAAAAAAGACAGTGAATTCGCGCGCGCCCAGATTGAACAGCGGCGGCGCGTTGCGGGGAATGCGCTGTTCCGGCAGGTTCCTGGGGTCAGCGGCCCGGTCGGGTCCCAGTCCCTTGGCCCCGTCCCCAAGACCAAGCGACACCCCGTCGCCCGTGGCAAAGCGGGGATGGTGACAGGTCGCGCAGGATACAGTGCGCGATCCCGACAGGATGGGATCGTAAAACAGCAAGCGGCCCAGCTCGACCTGGCGGGCGTCAACGGGCGGAAACTCCGGCTCTGCCACAGGCAAGTCCATGGCCGCGGCCACGCCGCCAGAAAGGATCAGCAACCCGCCAATGATCCTGTGCATCCATGCCATGTCCGCGCCTCCCTCAGCCTACAGTTGCGCGCGTTAATTCGAATGTCAAATTAATAGCGGGCCTAGCCAAACCGCGCTGCGGCAGGCAAGAAAGCACTCCGTAACAAGAGGCAGGCATGGCACGCACGGCACTGGTCACCGGATCGGCAGGATTCATCGGATACTTCACGGCACGCGCGCTGCTCGCAGCCGGCTGGAAGGTGGTCGGTCTGGATGCCATGACAGATTACTACGACGTGGGGCTCAAGGAACGGCGTCGCGCAATGCTGCGGCAATCGGCAGGGTATTCGGATGTCGAGGCACGGCTGGAAACACCGGGCACGCTGCACCGGCTCTTCGATCAACACCGGTTCGACACGGTGATCCACCTCGCCGCGCAGGCGGGCGTGCGCTACTCGATCGACAACCCCCGGTCTTACGTCGAGGCTAACCTCGTCGGCACCTTCGAATTGCTCGAAGCCGCCCGCGCCTTTCCGCCCGGCCACATGCTGCTGGCCTCGACCTCTTCGGCCTATGGGGCGAACACCACGATGCCCTATGTCGAAACGCAACGCGCCGATCACCAGATGTCGTTCTATGCCGCCACGAAAAAGGCGACAGAGAACATGGCCCACAGCTATGCCCACCTCTACGACATGCCGATCACCATGTTCCGGTTCTTTACGGTCTACGGGCCTTGGGGCCGGCCCGACATGGCCCATTTCAAGTTCACCCGTGCAATCCTCAAAGGGGAACCGATCGACGTCTACAACCACGGCAACATGCAGCGGGACTTTACCTATATCGACGACCTGGTTGCCGCGATTCTTGCGCTGATCGACGTCGTGCCTGGCAACACGCCCGTCGAGGGCGACAGCCTGTCCACCGTGGCCCCACACCGGGTGGTGAACATCGGCAACGGCGCACCCGTCCCACTGATGGCGTTCATCGCCGCCATCGAACGGGCCTGCAACAAACCCGCGATCAAGACCTATCACGACATGCAGCCGGGCGACGTGCCGGCCACATGGGCCGACGCGACGCTGCTTGAAACGCTCACGGGGAAACGCCCCGCGACACCGATACAGGACGGCATCGACGCTTTCGTCACCTGGTACCGCGACTACTACGGCGCGTGACGGCCCACCCGTCTCTGTCCCGAAAAATCCTCCCCGAAGGGCCCCTTTCCACCGGGCCGCCGGGCAGATATATCGCGCTCAACCCCAGCCACGGAGCCCACCATGTCCTTCGACCGCTCGATCAAGATCGCTCCTTCGATCCTTGCAGCTGATTTCGCGAATTTCGGGGCGGAATGCGCCGCTGCATGTGCCCAAGGGGCCGACTGGATCCACGTGGATGTCATGGACGGGCACTTCGTGCCGAACATCTCCTTTGGCGCAAGCACATGTGCCGCCATCCGGCCGCACATTGACGGCGTCATGGACGTGCACCTGATGATTTCTCCGGTGGACGCCTATATCGAGGACTTCGCCAAGGCGGGTGCCGACGTGCTGACCGCTCATGTCGAGGCCGGACCGCACATCCACCGCACCCTGCAAGCGATCCGCGGCACCGGGATGAAGGCAGGCGTGGCATTGAATCCGGGCACGCCCGCAACAGCGATCACGGACCTTCTGGATCTGGTGGACCTGGTCTGCGTGATGACGGTGAACCCGGGCTTCGGCGGACAGAAATTCATCGACATGACGGCCAAGATCGCTGCCCTGCGCAGCATGATCGGTGATCGGCCGGTGCACATCGAGATCGACGGTGGCGTGGACCCAACGACCGCGCCTCTGGTGGCAAAGGCCGGGGCTGATGTGCTGGTGGCCGGCTCGGCCGTTTTCGGCGGTGGGTCGGCGGCCGATCCAGCGCCCTATGGTGAAAACATCCGCGCAATCCGTGCCGCGGCCGAAGGTGTCTGGACCTGACGGTTTCCGACACGGAAACCGGCCCGGAAAGCGACGCGCTTTCCGCCACCGCGCAACACCCGCCATCCCGCCCGTTTTCCGTGTCGGAAAACGCCCCGGAATTCGCGTCGAATTCCGTTACGCCAGCCGGTCAGCGAAGGTTTCTATCAGCTTGTGCTTGAGGATCTTGCCCGTGGGCGCCGCCGGCAGGCTGGTCGCCAGCACATAGTGCGCCGGCCGCTTGTACCCCGCCAGTCGCGCGGCCACGAAGGCGCGCAAGTCATCCTCCGTCAGGTCCGACCCTTCGGGCACCTGGACAAAGGCCAGCACGTCCTCATCCCCCGCAACACGCCGCCCCACAACAGCGGCCTGCACCACTTGCGGATGATCGTTCAGCGCCGCCTCCACCTCGGGCGGATAGACGTTGAAGCCGCCGTGGATGATCAACTCCTTGGACCGACCCAGAATATGCAAGCGTCCCTCGGCATCAATACGGCCCAGATCGCCCGTATGCATCCAGCCGTCACCATCCAGCACTTTGGCCGTCTCCTCGGGCAGGCGGAAATAGCCCTTCATCACGTGCGGCCCACGGGTCAGCACCTCTCCCATGCCGTTACCGCCTCCGGCCACGCCCTCGTCCACGGCAATCTCGATTTCCGGCAAGGCCGGCCCAACCGATGTGTCCGGATCACCGAGTTTGTTCCGCGTGGCCGCCGTCCCCGCTGTCGTTTCGGTCATGCCGTACCCGTTCTGGATCGCAACGCCATAGAACGCCTCGGCCTCGCGTTTCCACGTGGGATCCAGCGGGGCCGCTCCGGAAGAGACATAGCGCAGTGTCTCCGACCCAAGCCGGGCCTGCCCCAGCGCCCGCGCATGGGCCATCAGCAGCGCGTGCATCTGCGGCACGGCGGAAAACAGCGTGATGCCATCGCGCAGCGCGTCGAACACTTCGGCCACCACAAAGCGTGGGATAAGGCGCACAGGCGCGCCCGCGTGGATTGCCGCCACAACAACCGAACACAACCCGAACACATGGGTCGTCGGCAACACGCCATAGATCAGGTCTTCGGTCGTCATGCCCCGCAGCGCGGCACTGGTCTTGCCTCCGAAACGCACATTGTCATGGGTCAGCATCACGCCCTTGGGCGTACCGGTGGTGCCCGTGGTATAAAGCAGAACGGCGACTTCGGGATCATCAAACGGAGACGGGTCAGGGCGCACGCGCATGGCCAGCGTCCCCCACTTGCCCATCACATGCGCGGCCCCCAGCCGCGTGGCATGGGCTGCCGCGTGGTCCGAGATGTGATCGGTCAGCAGCACCGCGCGCGGGTCCGCGTGGTCCAGCACACGGTCGATCTCGGGCGCGGTCTGGCGCGCGTTCACCGGCACGGCCACGGCCCCCAGCATCCACGTGGCGAACAGTGCCGCCACCTTGGCCGCGCAGTTTTCCGACACGATGAGTACGCGGTCCCCGGGGCTGACCCCCTGTCCTTTCAGCACCGCGGCCAGATCGCGCGCCGCCGCATCCAGGTCGGCATAGGTCCAATCGCATCCTGCCGCGTCCTGCAAGGCACGCGCGTCAGGGCGCGACGCGACCTGCGCCGCCAAAAGATCCTCGACCCTAGGCACCCTTTACCCGCTTGTAGACCCCGGTGGCCGTGGCAAGCACACGGCCGTCAGCATCCACCAACTCCCCTTCGGTAAAGGCCGTGCCACGCCCGCCGCCAGACACACGACCCACGGCGTGCACCGTACCGCCGCCGGCAGGGGCCACAAAATTCGTCGTCATCGACAGGGTATGCACCCGCGTCCGGCCGCTGTCGTCAAAGGACCGGGCGGCGGCGTATCCCATGGCATTGTCGATCATGCAGGCCATGATGCCACCGTGCAGCCCGCCGTGTCGATTGCCATGCTGCGGCCCGGTCTCCAGCCAGCAGCGCGCCGTGCCATCGGTGTCCCGGATGTCCACGACATAGCCCAGAAGCGTCTGCGCTCCGGTTTCATCCCGGATGACACCCGGTCCGTCAGGCGGCAGAGAGGGCAATGAACCGCTCCAGATGATAATCCGTGTCGCCAAAGCGGTGGTCTGCCATAACGATCCGCTTCGCGATGTGGGCCAATTCGTATTCCTGCGTCATGGCGATGCCGCCGTGCATCTGGATCGCCTCCTCTGCCACCAGTCGGCCCGCGCGTCCGATCAGGTTCTTGGTGGCTGACAGGTGCAGATCGCGGTCGGGCGCATCCAGATAACCGGCGGCGTTGACGACGGCAGACCGCGCCTGCTCCATCTCGATCAGCAGGTCGGCCATGCGGTGCGCCAGTGCCTGAAAGGTGCCGATGGGCCGCCCGAACTGCTTTCGGGTCATCAGGTAATCCTTGGTCAGGTGCGTGGCGGTTTCCATCGCACCCAGTGCCTCGGCGCATTGCGCCACCAACGCCAAGGCATTCAAATCCTCGATCGCGTCCATGCCAAGGCCCAGCGGTTCGGCTGGCGTCTTGTCCAGGGTCACCTCTGCGGCGCGGCCGCCCGCCAGCAGCGGATAGCCCTGAATGTCAAGGCCGCTCGCCCCCCTGTCCACACGGTACAGGCCGATGGCATCACCATCACGGCCCGAGACCACCAGATGATCTGCCGCTTCGGCATTCATCACGACAGCTTTGCGCCCGGTCAGTGTGCCATCCCTTGCGACCGTCTGAACATGATCCAGATCGTAACGCCCGCCGGGTTCGCCATGGGCATAGGCCACGTGCAGCGCACCGCCGATGATCTCTTCGACGGCATCCGTTTGGCCAGCCGCGGCCAGCGCGCGACCCGCGATCAGCGCTTCCATCACCGGTTCGACCACCCCCGCGCGGCCCAGTTCTTCGAACACCACGGAAATGTCGAACCCGGCCCCGCCAAAGCCCCCTTGGCCTTCGGTGAACAGCGCGCCCAGCACGCCGAGTTCCGCCAGTTCGGCCCAGATTTCCGCCGACATGCCGGTGTCGCTGGCGATGATCTCGTTCCGCCGCGCGGTGCCGTACTGTTCGCGCAGGTAGCGCCGCAGCGTGTCCTGCAACATCTGCCGTTCTTCGGTCAGGTCGAAATTCATCGGCCACCCCCCATCACGGTCTTGGCGATGATGCCACGCTGGATCTCGTTCGAGCCGCCAAAGATCGACAGCTTGCGGTTGTTGAAATACTGCCCCGCGACCGGCCCTGCATCGAACGGATCAGGCACCGTGTCATTGGCCCCCTCGACCGCTTCGGAGGCAAATGGCATGGCATAAGGCCCCACCGCCCGGCGCGCCAGGTCATTGATTTCCTGTCGAATGATCGTGCCCTTTACCTTCAGCATCGACGCCTCCAGCCCGGGTGCTTCGCCCGCTGCCGCCTTGGATATGATGCGCAGGTTCGTCGTGGACATGGCGCGCAGGTCAATTTCCACCTGTGCAAGACGTGCCGCGAAATGCGGGTTCTGGATCAGCGGCTTGCCGTTGTGATTGGCGGCCCTGGCAATGCGCTTGACGGTGGCCAGCCCGGCCTCGGAAAAGCCGACGCCGCCCAGCCCCGTGCGTTCGTGGGTCAGCAAATACTTGGCATAGGTCCAGCCCTTGTTCTCCTCGCCCACAAGGTTTTCCACCGGCACCTTCACATCCGTGAACCAGACCTCGTTCACCTCATGCGTGCCATCAAGCAGAATGATCGGGCGCACCTCGACCCCGGGCGTGTCCATGTCGATCAGCAGAAAGCTGATCCCTTCCTGCTGCTTGGCATCCGGGTCCGTACGGACAAGGCAGAATATCATGTTTGCGAACTGGCCCAGCGTGGTCCAGGTCTTTTGCCCGTTGACGATGTAGTGGTCGCCGTCGCGCACCGCCTTGGTCTTCAGCGACGCAAGGTCGGACCCCGCGCCCGGTTCGGAATAGCCCTGACACCACCAATCCTCGCCGTTCAGAATACGCGGCAACCAAGTGTCCTGTTGTTCTTTCGAACCGAACTTCTGCAGCACCGGCCCCAGCATCGACAGGCCGAACGGCACGATGCGCGGGGCGTAGGCGGCGGCGGCCTCCACGTCATAGATATGGCGCTGCACCGCCGACCATTCCGCGCCCCCAAACGCTTTGGGCCAGTTTTGCGCCAACCAGCCGCGCCCATTCAGGATGGCGTGCCAACGGTCCATGTCGTCCTTGTTCAAATCCTGATCCAGCCGCACCTTCTCGGCGATTTCGGCAGGCAGTTCGTCGCGTAAAAAGGCGCGAACGTCGTCGCGGAATGCGGTTTCTTCGGGGGAATAGCTCATGTCCATGGCTCAGGCCTCCTTGTTCAGATCATCAAATGTGCGGCCCTCTGCGACCAGCCGTTGCAGCAGCGGTGCAGGTTGCCAGAAATAGTCGTCTTGCTTGGCGTAGGCTTCGATATCGGCCAGCAGGTCGGGCAGTCCCACCATGTCGGCCCATTTCAGCGGCCCGCCGCGATAGCGGGGAAACCCGTACCCAAAAAGCAGGGTCATATCGACATCCAGCGGACGACGCGCGATGCCCTCGCCCACGACCTTGGCGGCCTCGTTCACCATGGCGGCCATGTAGCGGCGCACGATCTCCTCGTCGGTGAAATCGCGTGGAGTGATACCTTGCGCGGCCCGCTCTGCCTCGATCAGCGGCATGACGTCGGGATTGGGCACACGGTTTTTGGCACCACCAGCGTAGTCGTAATAGCCCTTGCCGGTCTTTTGGCCGAAATGCCCCTGTTCACACAGCCTGTCGGCATAGGCTGCATCGCGGGCGCGCGGGTCCAGCCCCTCGGCCCGTTTGCGCTTGCGCACCGCCCATCCGATATCGAGACCGGCAAGGTCCGCCACGGCAAAGGGCCCCATGGCAAAGCCGAACGCCTCAAGTGCCGCGTCAATCTGATAGGGCGACGCGCCATCCCGGATCATGTGATCTGCTGCCGTGCGATAGGTGGCCAGGATCCGGTTGCCGATGAACCCGTCGCATACCCCCGCCCGCACACAGATCTTGCCCAGCGTCTTGCCCAGCGCAAAACCTGTGGCGACGACATCCGGTGCCGTTTTTTCGCCCACGACCACCTCAAGCAGCTTCATCACATCGCGACCCGGCGACGTGCTGGGGCTGCACTTCTTTTCGCCTGCGCATGTGATGA
>JBCBFX010000018.1:0-32454 GCA_038527345.1 Pseudomonadota bacterium
GACGTGATCGAAGGATAAAGACGGCAAGACCATGACCGAAAAGATCCCATTGGCCGGGGTGATCGGATCGCCCATCGGGCACAGCAAATCACCGCAGATCCACAAACACTGGCTCAAGACACTTGGGCTGCGCGGCGACTATGTGCCGATGGAGGTTTCGACCGCCGATCTGCGGCAAGTCTTGCAGACATTGCCCAAGGCTGGGTTTGTCGGCGTCAACATCACCATCCCGCACAAGGAAGCGGTGCTGGAGATAGCGGACCTGGTCACGGATCGCGCCACATTGATTGGTGCCGCGAACACGCTGATTTTCCGCAAGGATGGCAAGATCCACGCTGACAATACGGATGGGTACGGTTTTATCGAAAACCTGCGGGCCGGTGCGCCGGGATGGGCCGCGGGCGCTGGTCCCGCAGCTGTTCTGGGCGCAGGCGGTGCGGCCCGCGCCGTGGTTGCGTCCCTCGCGGATGCCGGCGTGCCAGAGATCCTGTTGACCAATCGTACCCGGGTTCGTGCCGAAAAACTGGCGCAAGATTTTGGCAGCCGCGTCACGGTCGTGGATTGGGTGCAGGCCGGCAATATCATGGACGAGGCTGCGCTGGTCGTGAATACCACGTCCCTTGGGATGATCGGCAAGCAAGAGCTGCGTGTGCCGCTGGATGGTTTGCGCAAGGGGACGGTTGTGACCGATCTGGTCTATGCTCCGCTGCAAACGAACCTGCTGCAGCAAGCCGAACAACGCGGATGTGTGACGGTCGACGGCCTGGGGATGCTGCTGCATCAGGCGGTTCCGGCATTCGAACGCTGGTTTGGCAAACGGCCCGTCGTTGACAGCGCGACCCGTGCGGCGGCGCTGAGATGACATTCAAGCTGGGGCTGACCGGGTCCATCGGCATGGGAAAATCGACAACGGCCCGGATGTTCGCGGATGCCGGTTGCCCGGTTTGGGATGCCGATGCCGCGGTTCACCGCTTATACGGACAGGGTGGCGCGGCGGTTGCGCCGATGGGGGCAGCCTTTCCGGATGCGGTTGTGGACGGTGCGGTTGACCGATCAATCCTGAAACAGATTATCGCATCTGATCCGACAGCTTTGCAGCGAATAGAACAGATCGTACATCCCCTGGTTGGTCAGGATCGGGCCGGGTTTGCTGCGGCTGCCTCGGCGGATATTCTGGTCTTTGATATACCCCTATTGTTCGAAACCGGCGGCGATGTGGCCATGGACGCAACCGTTTGCGTGACTGTGCCATCGGATGTGCAGGAGGCCCGCGTGATGGAGCGCGGCACCATGACCCCGGCCCAGTTCCGCGCCATCCGCGACAAGCAAATGCCAAACGACGTGAAATGCGCCCGCGCGGATTTTATCATTGAAACCGACACGCTTGAACACGCCCGGGCGCAGGTCCATTCTGTGATCAAACAGATACGGAACAGGCTGTCAGATGCGTGAGATCGTCCTTGATACTGAAACGACCGGCTTCGACCCGGAATCCGGCGATCGCATCGTTGAAATCGGTGCGATTGAGCTGATCCGTCATGTGCCGACCGAGAATGTCTTTCACGAATATATCGACCCGGAACGCGCCATGCCCCAAGAGGCGTTCGAAGTGCACGGGCTGGGCGATGACTTTCTGCGCGGCAAACCGAAATTCGCGCAGATCGGGCAGAAATTTCTGGATTTCGTCGGCGATGCCAAGCTGGTGATACACAACGCGGCCTTTGACATGAAGTTCCTGAATGCAGAGCTGAAGTGGCTGGGGTTGCCCCAACTGCCTTTTGATCGGGCCATCGATACGCTGGAGATCGCACGTCGCAAGTTTCCTGGCTCGCCTGCGTCGCTGGATGCGCTGTGCCGCCGCTATGGAATCGACAATTCGGCCCGAACGCTGCACGGCGCGCTGCTGGACAGTGAAATTCTGGCCGAGGTGTATCTGGAGCTTATTGGCGGGCGGCAACCGGATTTCGGGCTGTCGACGGCGGCGAACACCGGGACGCACGCATCGGCGGATACCGCTTGGACACCGCCACTGCGGCCGCACCCTTTGCCGCCGCGCCTGAAGGATCAGGAACGGGACGCCCACGCGGATTTTGTCAAAAAGCTTGGTGAAAGCGCACTTTGGTAACAAAAAAGCCCGGCGCAGTCCGCTAGGCTTTCCTTGAAAGTGTCGTTTTGATCAGGCGTCCATTTTGGGCGTTTCCGCCTGTTTACGGCGCGCGATTTCATTTCGGTACATTGACACGAAATCGATGTTTTCGAGGTTCAGCGGTGGGAACCCGCCATCCCGGGTGATGTCGTTCACGACCCGGCGCAGGAACGGAAAGATCATCCGGGGGCATTCGATCAACAGGAAAGGGTGCAATTGGTCTTCGGGGACATTGTCGATGTGGAACAGGCCGACATAGTCGATTTCCAACACGAACAAGACCGCATCGCTGTCCTTGTCCTTGGATGTGACCTGTAGCTTGATCGCCGATTCAAACTGTTTTTCCGTATTCCGCTTCTTGGCGTCCAGGTTCACCTGGACCTGAACATCGGGTTGCATGTCGGGCGTTCCACCCTTTTGTGCCACGATGTTTTCGAATGACATGTCACGGATGTACTGACCCAGGATGCGCATTTGCGGCACGACGGGTTGTTGGGCGGCTTGTTCTTCTTCGGCCATCAAGGGCTCTCCTGGCAGTGATCAAATTTGCCTTGTCGTAACAGTTTGGCGAGATAGCCTCAATGCTTGGTCCATCCGGACGGTTTCTGAACCTCGCCCGGTTTCTGCGTCACCTCGGAATACTCACCGTCGATGATGTCGGAGTGTTGCGGGTGCGCGGTGTGCGTCGAAAACGTGGTGACGTTTACCCGCTTGCGGGCCCAGCGAAACACCGCGAGCCGTACCGCCGGAACCAGCAAGGCAAAGCCGACGGCATCGGTAAAGAACCCAGGTGTCAGCAACAATGCGCCGGAAAACAGGATCATGGCGCCATGGGCCAACGCCTCGCTTGGATCACGCATCTGGTTGAAGGATGATTTGACCCGCCCCAGCGCCTGCATGCCCTGTTGCCGCACCAGATAAGTGCCAAGGATAGCCGTCACCACAACAATCAGCAGGGTCCAGGGCAACCCGATCACGCCGCCGATCTGTATGAACAGCGCGATTTCGATCAGGGGAACCGCAAGGAATGCGATAAACAGCCACATATGCGACATCCTTTCCATCGGCCCGACGCGGGCCACGGTGGACTTGCCACCACCCAGCCCCTACATAAGGACCCTGACAGGCCGATGCCACCCGAACGCCCAAACGAGGTATGAATGAACTCCCCTTTGATCCAGCTGCTGGTCCTTGCCGGGATCGCCATTTTCCTGATCCTGCGCCTGAAAAACGTGCTGGGCACACGGGAAGGGTTCGAGCAGCCGCCGTTGCCGCGCCAATCGTCGGATCGGTCCAATCGCCCCGACCTCGAAGTGATCGAGGGTGGGCCCGACCTTGATATCACCGATCACGTCGACGAAGACAGCGACGCCGCCAAGGCATTGGCGGCAATGAAACGGCTCGAACCGGATTTCAGCGTTTCCGATTTTCTGCAGGGCGCGCGCGGTGCCTACGAGATGATCGTCATGGGATACGAGAATGGTGACCTGGCCAACATTCAGCCGTTCCTGGCCGAAGACATCTACGAGTCGTTCGTCGACGGCGTCGCCGCCCGCGAAGATCAGGGCCTGACGATCGAAGCCGATTTCATCGGCGTGCGCGAGATGAAGCTGGTCAACGCCACCCTCGACGATGACACCAACGAGGCCGAGATCACGATCCGCTTCGTCGCCGAACTGACGTCTGCCGTCCGCGACAAGGGCGGCGACATCGTCGAAGGCAGCCTGACCGAAGTGAAACGGCAGAAAGACACCTGGTCTTTTGCCCGCACCATGGGGGCTGATGACCCGAATTGGCTGCTGGTGTCTACAGACGCATAATTCATGGCTTTTGCGCTGCATGTGCCGTGGTGGTTGCCATGACAGGCGCCGCGGCGGCCGAAGTGCGCTATACGATCATGGGTTTTTCCGAACTCGATGGTTGGGATGACGATAACCATGCCGCGGCCCTGTCCACGTTCCGCAACACCTGCCGCGATCTGGACGACCCCGATTGGCGCGCCCTGTGCAGGCTTGCCGCCGATGACCCGGACCCGCGTGCATTTTTCGAGCTGTTCTTTCGCCCGGTCCTGATCGAGGACGGAAACGAGGCGCTGTTCACCGGCTATTTCGAACCGGAACTGGACGGAGCATTGCGCCCGTCGTCCCGATATCGGTTTCCGGTCTATGCAATGCCGCCCGAGGCGCGGGTGAATCGCCCGTGGCTGACGCGGCGCGATATCCTCGAAGGGAACATCATGGATGGTCGGGGATTGGAGATTGCGTGGGTCGATGACCCGGTCGAACTGTTCTTCCTACAAATCCAGGGATCGGGCCGTATCAAGCTGCCGGGCGGGCGGACGATCCGTGTGGGATATTCCGGATCGAACGGCCATAACTATCGTTCCATCGGCGCGGAACTGGTGCGGCGCGGTGTGTACCGATCCCATCAGGTCAGCGCGCAGGTCATTCGCAATTGGGTCCGGCGCAATCCGGAACGCGGCAAGGAACTGCTGTATCACAACCCGTCATACGTGTTTTTCCGTGAGGTGAGCGAGGTTCCCGCAGAGCTTGGTCCGCTGGGGGCAATGAACCGTTCGATCACACAGTTGCGGTCGATTGCGGTTGATCCTGCTTATGTACCTTTGGGCGCGCCCGTGTGGATCGAAAAGGGTGGCAAGAACCCGATGAACCGGCTGATGATCGCGCAGGACACCGGATCGGCGATCAAGGGCGCACAGCGGGCCGATGTCTTTTTCGGCACAGGTGACAAGGCCGGGCGTCAGGCGGGGCGGTTGCGTGATCCCGGCCGGATGCTGGTGCTGATGCCGATTCAACGTGCCTATGCCCTGCTGCCCGAAGGTGCGTTGTGACACGCCGTCGCTTGCGACCCGAAGAGGAGGAGCTTTGGCGCAAGGTGGCGTCCAAGGCCGAGCGCCTGCACCCTGAAAAGAAGTTCACGCCCGAAGACTTTGTGGAGCATCCAGCGCCCAAGCCGAAATCCGTACCGGTTTTTGACACCCCGCTTGAACGCGCCGATGTTGCGGCGCATCCCCGTACCACCGTGCGCGCCGCCCCGACACTGGCGGAACAGTTGGGGGCACAGCCGGTGAACATGGACAAAAAGGCCTTTGCCAATCTCAAGCGCGGCAAGCTGCGCCCCGAAGGCAAGCTGGACCTGCATGGCATGACGTTGGACCGTGCCCATCCGGCCCTGACCCGCTTCATTCTGGGTGCGCAGCAACAGGGCAAGCGGCTGGTGCTGGTCGTGACGGGCAAGGGCAAGCATCGGGACGACGGCGGCCCGATCCCCGTGCGCTTTGGCGTTTTGCGCCATCAGGTTCCGCAGTGGCTGTCGATGCCGCCGCTGTCTTCGGTGATCTTGCAAGTGACGTCGGCCCATGATCGCCATGGCGGGGGCGGTGCCTATTACGTCTATCTACGCAAACGACGCTAGCTGTGACCGCGCCTGCCGGATACCGATCCAGATCATCGCGCTGGAAAACAGGAAGTATACCGCCACGCCGACATATTGCGTGGGCAGGCTGACGCCCGCATCAATCAGGATTCCGGTCAGTCCCGGACCAAGTGCCGAACCCAGTACCATGACCGCTGCCGCCATCGCCTTGATCGCGCCAATATGCCGGGTGCCGTAGAATTCCGCCCAGAATGCGTTTGGCAATGTCGAATTCGCGCCTGTGGTCAGGGCCAGCAGGATCAGACCGACCGCGGCATGCAGCAGGTTGCCCGATGCGGAAAACACCAGAAACGCCAGAACCAGCGGCAACTGGTAGAACGGCATCAGGCGCGCGGTTCCGAACCGGTCCAGTGCGGCACCTGATGCAACCATCGCCGCAACACCTACGGCTGTATAAAGCGGAAACAGGGACACCAGCGCGATATGGTCCCACCCCTTGGTTTCGGCAAAGTGCACCTGCTGGAAAAAGAACGCCGTGTTAAAGGCCGATGGCCCAAGGATCGCGGGTACAATGAACCAGAACAGCGGGTGGCGCAGCGCTTCGGCCCGGGTCCAGTGGCGGTTGGACATGCCCGTGCTTTGGTTTTCCTTTGCGACGGATTGCGGGGTGCGCTCGGTGCGCAAGAGCGCGCGCAGGATCGGGATACCACCCAAGGCCGCAACCGCCGCCACCACCCACAGCACCCGCCAATCAACAAACGCGAACAGGGCGACAAATACGACGGGCAGCACGGCCTCGCCCAATGCAAAGCCAAGCGTTGCCACGGACAACGCGCGCCCCCGTGTTGCCACGAACCAGCGGGCCATTGCGACAATCGCGATGTGGCTGGTCATGCCCTGGCCCGTCAGGCGCAGCGCAAAGATGACGACCGGTAGCAATATGGCATAGGGGTTTACCGCCATAGCCAGACAGGACAGGGCCAAGGCCATAAGCACAACGGTGCCAAGTGTCCGCGCGCGCCATGCGTCGGTCAATGCGCCGGCCCAGATCATTACCGCTGCGGAAACGGCAGTACCGACAGAATAGGTCAGCCCCCATTCGCCATGGCCCAGCGCGAATTCCGTGCGGATCTGTGCCGCGAAGATCGAAATGAAAAATGTTTGCCCAAATGACGACAGCAAGGTCAAAAGCGCCCCTGCCCCAAGCCACCGCGCATTGTCGCGCAGAAATGGAACGACGGGCACGGCCACTACCGTTCTTCGCTTGGGGGGATCGGTTCGATCCGGGTGGCTTGCGAGGTGATGCGGCGGCGGCCGGGGATCACAATCGCCGTTCCATTCCGACCGCGCAGGAACTGTTCATCCAGATCAGGGGACCGCCTGAGCAGTTGGATCAGCGCAGGCGATCCGCCCGCCACGAAGTGATTGCCGGACTTGCGGTCGGTAAACGCCGATACATCCAGAACAGTGATTGGCAGGTCCGATACCGCCTCGGCATTCTCGATGTTTCCAAGCTGTGTCTTTTCCCCCCGCAGTCGCGACGACAAACGCAGGATCCGGTCCTTGCGCGACACGATAACCACAAAGGGATCGGGTACCGCTGCAAACGTATAGAATAGGCTGCGAAAGACATCGACATTGATGTCCGGTGACATCAGGATCACGGCGCTCAGGTTGCGTTTGGTCCAGCCGGGTTGCACCAGTTCAATCTGGCGCAGCGTTTCCATCACCAGCGCGCTGCCCATCGAGTGCGCCACAAGGATCACATTGGGATTTCCCGCTGCCTTCACTGCTGTGAGCAGATCGGCCAAACCATCGCGCGCAAACAACGCGCTGTCCCGGTCATATTCGTAGCCCAGGGGATTGCCGCGGCTGGGCCAGGAATAGCTGACCAGGGCACCGGGGACTTCGAGGTCATGCGCCAGCTGCGCGATACGAAAGGCGGAATCAGTGAAGCTGTTGTTGAACCCGTGCACAAAAACGGTGACGTCTCGGTTTGTTGCGGGCAGACCCCTGATTTCGGCGCGCAGGCCGCTGACAAAGCCGGTGGTTGCGTTGAACCGTTCCAGTTCCGCCAGGACAAAGTCGCGCTGTGGCTTCGGCTTGTCGAACCCGTCCGATACAGTGCCGATTTCACGCTCTGGCGGGATGGATACAGTGGTTTGCAGCAACGTCAGGTTCGGGGACCGTTCGATGCCGAATTCGCCCGCATCGTTCATTGCGCGGGTCGTGCCCATGAACACGGTCTTGTTCGTGCCAAATGCCAGCGCTTCGGGCACGACAGGCGCTGCCGTTCGGTCGTTGCACGCAACCAGCCCGAAGATCAGGACAAACAGGAACCACCGCACCGCAACCCACTCCGCAAATTGGATGGCTATCCCTAGGGTATTTGCCCGCCCCCGGCTAGAGCACGTAGCGGCTGACGTCCGTGGACTTCGCAAGTTCGCCGAGATGCTGATCAACAAAGGCGGCGTTGACCACGATGCTTTCGCCGGCGCGATCCGGGGCGGTAAAGGACAGCTCCTCGAACACACGCTCCATCACGGTATAAAGCCGCCGGGCACCGATGTTTTCGACGCTTTGGTTTACCTCGGCGGCGATGCTGGCCAGCGCCTTGATGCCGTCCGGTTCAAAGGTCACGGTCACCTCTTCGGTCGCCATCAGGGCGGTGTATTGCCGGGTCAGCGCATTGTCCGTTTCGGTGAGTATGCGGACAAAATCATCTTCGGTCAGTGCGCGCAGTTCGACGCGGATCGGCAGACGTCCCTGCAATTCGGGCAACAGGTCGCTGGGTTTGGCGATGTGGAACGCGCCTGATGCGATAAACAGGATATGGTCCGTTTTCACCGCCCCGTGCTTGGTGCTGACGGTGGTGCCCTCGATCAGGGGCAGCAGGTCGCGTTGCACACCCTCCCGGCTGACATCGGCACCGCGTGCATCGGACCGGGCGCACACCTTGTCGATCTCGTCCAGGAACACGATCCCGTTTTCCTGTACTGCCTCCAGTGCGTTCTTGGTGACGGTTTCGTCGTCCAGCAGCTTGTCTGCCTCTTCCCCGATCAACACATCATAGGATTGTGCGACGGTCAGCTTCTTGCGGGTCGTGCGGCCGCCCATGGCTTTGCCGAACAGATCGCCCAGGTTCATCATACCGGGCGCTCCGCCCGGCTGACCGGGAATATCCATCATGGGAAATGGGCTGGAGGTGTCGGCGACATCCAGTTCGATAACGGTATCGTCCAGTTCGCCCGCTTTCAGTTTCTTGCGAAACATCTCGCGCGTGGCGTCGCGGGCGTCGGTGCCGGCGATGGCTTCGATCACGCGTTCTTCGGCGGCGGCGTGGGCGCTGGCCTTGACGTCCTCACGCATGTGTTCGCGGGTTTCGATTATGGCGGCATCGACCAGATCCCGGATGATCTGTTCCACGTCGCGTCCGACATAGCCGACTTCGGTGAACTTGGTCGCTTCGACCTTGAGGAAGGGTGCGCGCGCCAGTTTGGCCAGCCGGCGGCTGATCTCGGTCTTGCCGACGCCGGTGGGACCGATCATCAGGATGTTCTTGGGATACACCTCGTCCCGGAGATCATCGCCCAACTGTTTGCGACGCCAGCGGTTGCGCAGGGCGACGGCCACGGCGCGCTTGGCATCCTTTTGTCCGATGATGAATCGGTCGAGTTCCGAAACGATTTCGCGGGGGGTCAGATCAGTCACGGGCAGCCCATTTGTTACAAAGCGTCCCCGCTACCTATGCGAAATCCGGCGAAACGCAACCAAACCGGCGGAATTCGGTGCCAAATGCTCACGTCAGCGCGAGCGGGGTATCTTTTGGACTGAATGGTTCCTAATTTGGCCGCATCACAGTTCAACGGAGATTCCCATGACCAACCGCCGCGCATTTCTTATCGGTACCGCCACTGTTCTTGCCTCGACCGCCATGCCATCCCTGCCCGCATTTGCCGGCGGCCATGGCCGGATCGGTGAATTCACCGGTAAAAGCAATCACGTCACCCGTGGCCGTGCCGAAGTTGTCACCGTCAACGGCAAAAGCCAGGTGATCCTGCTGGATGATTTCTGGTTCGACGGCGCACCCGATCCCAAGGTAGCGCTGGGCCGCGACGGGTTCGACAAGAACACGTTGCTGGGCAAGCTGAACGCGAACGCGGGCAAGCAAACCTACGATGTGCCCGCCAATATCGACGCCGGGTCCTATAACGAGGTCTGGATCTGGTGCGAGAAGTTCAACGTGCCACTGGGCGTCGCAACGCTGAACTGATTACTCTGCCGCGATCTTTTCGACAGTCAGATTGCCGTTGGTATAGACACAGATATCAGCGGCAATCGCCATCGCGCCCCGGGCGACACCTTCGGCATCGCGGTCGCTGTCCATCATGCCCCGGGCTGCGGCCAGGGCAAAATTGCCGCCCGACCCGATGGCCGCCACGTCATGTTCAGGTTCCAGCACGTCACCTGCGCCGGTGATCACGAACATGTCCGCCCCGTCCGTCACGATCAGCATCGCTTCGAGCTTTTGCAGATACTTGTCTGTGCGCCAGTCCTTGGCCAGTTCCACGCTTGCACGGGCCAGCTGCCCGGGCGTGGCTTCCAGCTTTTTCTCCAACCGCTCCAGCAGGGTAAAGGCATCTGCCGTGGATCCGGCAAACCCCGCCACCACATCAAACCCGCCGGGTGACAGGCGCCGCACCTTGCGGGCGGTCCCCTTGATCACGGTCTGTCCCAGCGACACCTGCCCGTCGCCCGCAATCACCACCTCGCCGCCTTTCTTGACGCCGATGATCGTGGTGCCGTGCCAGCCGGGAAAACTATCATTTTGCATGCGCTCTACTCCTCTGGCAGGTATGTGAAACGTCAGGGCGTTGTTCACAAGGGCTTAATACAATAATGATGGGGTCTCATCGTCATCTGTTGGAAGCCGCACAGACCACATTCAATGATCTGGTTGTCCGGGCCTTTGACGACCCGCCCGTCTATCGCAAGACGCGCCATTGGGTCAAATTCGATGCCAACCGAGAACACGTTGTCGTGCGGTTCGACAGCGATGATGCGCCCCCTGTGATCCTGAAGCAGGCGTTTCGTCCGGACGATGAGGCCGAGTTTTCGGGCATTCTGAAAAACCTGCGCGCGGCGGCGGGGGCGGTCAAAGGGGCAAACGGCTTGGATGTGCCGCGTATTCTGGCGGTGGATGTGGCGCGCCGAGCCTATCTGATGACCTACCTGCCTGGCGAAACCTTGCTGGATCTTTGCCGTACCGGCGATGACCACGCGCCGCTGTTGCGACAGGCAGGGCGCTGGCTGGCGGCCTATCACGCAGGCACCTTTCAGCAAGAGCGCGCGTTTCAGCCCAAGTTCATGGCGCGTCACATGCTGCATCTGGTCAATCAAATGGACCGTGGCGAACGCAAGATCAGGGGGCAAAAACGGTTCAAGGCGTTGGCCCATCAGGTGCAGGACTGGGTGGCCCCGTGTTCGGGCGGGATCAGCAAGGTGGCGGCCAAACATGGTGATCTGAACGCGCACAACATCCTGATTTCGAATGGTTCTGTCGGGGCTTACGATTTCCTGCCGCACAGTCATGCGCCGGTTGGATATGACATCGCGCGCCTGTTGCTCAGCTACACGCAGATGCAAGGCGACATCGGTTCAATCCCCAAGGGACACGTGATGCCCCCGGTCCTGTTGGATGCGTTTTTCGAAGGGTACGGGTTCGTCCCCCCGGACGATCCCGGGGTGACGTTTTTGATGCGGATACAAATCCTGACGGACTGGAACAGGTTCAACCACAACCTGAGTGTCGCCGCCACGCTCCGGTTCCAGCGCTTGCGTGCAATCGCGAACCGGGCGTTTGACTGATCAGATGGATTCTTCAATCCAGCTTTGCAACTGTGCCTTGGGGGCGGCACCAGCGCGGTTCGATACGACCTGACCGCCCTTGAAGATGAACAGCGCCGGAATTCCGCGCACACCCATCTGGGCGGGGGAATTCGGGTTTTCGTCCACGTTGACCTTTACGATCTTCACCTTGCCGTCCATTTCCGCCGACAGTTCCTCCAAAGCGGGGCCAATCTGTTTGCAAGGGCCACACCACTCTGCCCAAAAGTCCACGACAACGGGGACGTCGGAATTTTTCACCTCTTGGTCAAAGGTGTCGTCGGTTACGGCTACGGTTGCCATTTCATGTCTCCAGACAAGGATGAGCGTTGGAGGTGAAACCTAGGTAGCGGCGGATGTGCCGTCAAGATATGGACGACGCACAAGTGCCTCTCTCACGATGTCGTGCGGTATGGGCATCAACGTGGCATCATGTGTCCACAGGATGAACAACGTCATGGTTCGGTTGGGATATATCTGTTCGATGGCGGCGGCATAGGCACCCATCTGGCGCAAGATCCCTTCGGGGCATTCGCGTGCATTCGCCGAAACAGTGCGGTTCGTCTTGAAATCAAAGACCTGAATTTCATCCTGCGAAATGATCAGCCGATCGATCGTACCGCGAAGAATGCCATCATCAAGACGCGCGGCAAACGGCACCTCGGCCAGCGTATCGGAGGCAAAGATGTGGCTTAGTTCTGGCGTCCCCAAAACCGCGCGCGCCTGGGCCACGGCTTGATCCACCAAGTCAACCGGCAACGACGAACCCGCCCTGACAATCGCCTCTCGGGCCGCCGATGTTCCGGGGTCTGTGTTGGGAAGCACTTCAAGCAGACGGTGCACGCAGGTGCCAAAGGCTTTGGCCGTCTCTTCATCCAGCCCCTCACCTGGCAAAGCCTTGGCCCCGCCAAGATCCGAGGGGTTATAGACGTCCGGCCCATCAACAGGTCTGGGCGCAGTGCGCTGGAACAAGGGGTCAAGGGGCGGCACCGAGTCGTGCTGGTCGGGTTTCTGGTCTGCAGGCACAGTGGGCCATACGGCATGTTGCATCCGTTTTCCCGTGCCTACCGGCGTATCCAGATCAACCGCGCCGCCCAGCGTCATCCCCGCCTCCACCCGCTGCCACCAGTCATTCCCGGACGTATCCAACTCTCCTGCGCCTGCCACGATCAGCCACTTTTCGGCCCGTGTTAGTGCCACATACAACAAACGCATCGACTCGGCCTGCTGTGCTGCCCTCATCTCGTCATAGCGTTCGATCATGCGGGCGGGACGCCGGGGCGAGGGCATGGCCCACACCGGCGTTCCGTCCAATTCGATGATGGAATCCGTTTGCCTGATCTCGCGCTTGCCGCAGTCGGGCAGGATCACGATCGGGGATTCCAGACCTTTTGCGCCATGCACGGTCATCACGCGGATCTGGTTCGACGCGCTGTCGACCTGGCGCTTGATCTCAAGGTCGTCGGTCTGCATCCAGGTCAGGAACCCGGTCAGGCTGGGGACGCTGGCGCGCTCGTAGGACAGCGCCTGCGACAGCAGCGCGTTGATGCCATCCTCGGCCTCGGTTCCCAGTCGCGCCAACAGGTTCGCCCGCCCGCTGTGCCGGGTCAGGATGCGTTCCAACAGATCATAGGGCCGCAGGAAATCCGTCACGCCGCGCAGGTCTTCGATCATTGCGACGGTTTTCGGATGTTGATCCTGTTGCTTGCGCAGCGCTTCCCAGAGAAAGTCGGTTTCACGGTGGTGGGCCAACGTGAACAGGTCCTGTTCCGACCAGCCGAACAGGGGTGACCGCAGGGCCGTGGCCAGGGCAAGGCTGTCATCCGGTGTGTCGAGAAACGCCAGCAAGGCACCCAGATCGCGGACCGCCAGTTCGCCACCGACCTTCAGCCGGTCCGATCCCGCGATGGGCAGATCGATGTCGATATCCTTGCAGGCACGCAGGATATCCTGAAAAATCCCGCTGCGTTTCTGAACAAGGATCAGGAAGTCCCGCGGCTGAACCGGGCGCCCGCCCTTTTCGTCAGGGATCAGGACACCATCGTCCAGCATCTGGCGGATCTGGCGCGCGATGGCATAGGCCAGCGTGCGGTTCGCGTTTTCCGGACTTTGCCGATCCACCGGATCAAACCATTCGGTGTCTTTTTCCTTATCCGGTTTGGGCACCACGGGCCACAGGTCAACGCGGCCGGGCAGGTTGTCGTGAAAGGCATAGTGATCGCAATCCGCGTCGAACCCGGCCCCGGCAATGCTGCGGAACACATTGTCCACAAGCCGCAGGATCGCGGGTGAGGACCGGAACGAATAGTCCAGCGTTTCGGGCACCAGTTCCTGCCCGCCATCGGAAAGCCGTTCCGCAAATTCAACCTGCATCCGGTCGAATTCCTTGGGGTCGGCACCCTGAAAGGAATAGATCGACTGTTTCTTATCCCCCACGACGAACACGGTGCGCAGAACATCGGCGCGCGCGCCCTCGCCGCTGGAAAACTCCTGCGTCAGTTTGCGGATCACATCCCATTGCGCCGGGCTCGTGTCCTGTGCCTCGTCCACAAGGATGTGGTCGATGCCGCCGTCCAGCCGATACAACACCCAATCCGCGACCCGCCCGTCGCTGAGCAATTGCCGCGCCTTGTTGATCAGGTCGTCATAGTCCAACCACCCGCGCGCCTGTTTGGCCGCCTCATACGCGGCGGTGTAGTGATGGGCAAAGCGATGTAGTGTGACCGTGGCGTCCGCCGCATCCAGCGCAAACAGTTGCTGCTGCGCAATGGCGGTCCGTTCCATCAGGTCTTCCAGCCCGTTTAGCAGGTGCGGCACTTGATCCTGCGTGGGCTTGGTCGGAAACCTGGCGCGGACGGTGCCGGATTGCGTCAGGAACGCAGCCACCATATGCGGCAGCGCCGTTTGATCCCACGCGGCGATCTGTTGCAGGACGGCACCCACCTTGCTGTCATTTCCGCCCTTGGCCATCAGGTGCGGCACAAGCTCTTGGATGATAGACTTTCCGTCTGGCCCCAGGGCGTTGGACGCAATGTCGTTCTGCGTCAATCCGGGCGGCAGACCCATCAGCGACTGCGCATCTTCGGTGGACAATTCGCAGAATCGCCCTGTGTCAGAGACGATTTGCTGCATCAATCGACCAATCTCTGCCCCGGTGTATTGCCGCGCCAGCGCTTCGACCAATGGGGCAGCGTCGCTGTCGGCCATCTGGTCCAGCACTTCCATCCGCAGCAGGTCTGCCGCGCGGTCCTCCATCTCGGTGAATTGCGGGGTAACGTCAGCTTCAAGCGGAAAGCGACGCAGAAGCGAAGCGCAGAATGAGTGGATCGTCTGGATCTTGAGCCCGCCGGGTGTTTCGATGGCGCGGGCAAACAGCGTGCGGGCGCGGATCAGATCGCGGGTCGATGGCACACGTTCCAAACCCAGCTTGGCCAGTGCGACGCGCAGCGCATCGTCATCCAGCATCGCCCATTCACCAAGCCGCGCGAACAGCCGGTTCTGCATCTCGGATGCGGCGGCCTTGGTATAGGTCAGGCACAAGACGTGCTGGGGCTGTACGTCGTTCAGCAGCAATCTTGCCACGCGGTCGGTCAGCACGCGGGTCTTGCCGGAGCCGGCATTGGCCGACAGCCATGTCGAAACACCCGGCCGGGCCGCGTTGTGCTGGCGGCGGGTTGGTTCGTCGATCTGCGTCATGTCAGGTCAACCTTGACCGGCGCATCGGTGACGTCCCATTCGCCCAGTCGCGCCAGGTGGTCAAATGGCCCGTCAAAGCGGTCCGATTTGAACGCGCGCCGGGCCGTGTAGCCCTTGTCAGGGTCAAGATAGGCGGCCAAAAGCGCCGTCAGATGCGACAGAACCTTCGCCCCCGGCTCTTCGTCGAGCGGCGCGGCAAGCGATTTCGGATCGGACCCGATCCCGATGAATTCCGCCGCCAACACGTCGCGTGGCCCGACCTGTGCAAAGCCGCCCGCCTCGATCATTGCCGCCTCGATCAACAGCTGCTTGTTGAAATGGGTCTGTTCCGGTTTCGTTGGTACATTGCCGGTCTTGTAATCGTACAGCACTGCGCGCCCGGCTTCGTCGATGTCGATCCGATCCGCGCGCCCTTCCAGCGTCATACCGACAGACGGCAGATCAAGCCGGCCGATGGCTTCGTCCTCGAAAAGGGTCGGCGTGGCGCGCATTTGACGATCACGCTCGGTTTCAACGAACCATTCCGCAACACGATCGAACCGGGCCTGCCACAGCGCACGCGCCGCAGGCCAGGGCACATCGCGGGCCAGAACCTGATTAGCGGTCTGGATCAGGTGTTCGGGCGTCAGGGTGTCCGGGTCCGCGACTGTGGCGCGGACGAATTGTTCCAGCACGTCATGCGACACGATCCCACGCAGAAGCGCATCGGGTTCCTGTACCAGCGGGTTCAGACGCTTCAGCCGCAGACAGTGTTTGGCATAAATGGCATAGGGGTCGCGGATCAGCCGTTCAATCTCGGTTACGGACAAGTGCCGGGGGCGGGTGGCAACCGGGGGACAGGGCGCGGGACGCGGAGCCTTTGGAACCTCGGGTACGCGGTCGAGATGACGCGTGTTCCGCAGCCAATGCTGCCCGCGCGCCTGCATCTGTTCCCATGCTTCTGGCCCGCCTTTTTCGGGCAACCCCTTCATCAGGTTTTGCAGCCGATTGACCCAGCGCGACGGCACTGTTTCGGCATCGTCGGATCGGATGGACCGTGTCAGCCACACCTCGCGCGCAGCGATGGCTTGCTGGAAATCGTGTGCTGACAAGCCAATCCGCCGTTCCGGCAGAAGCAGCCCCGCGTCCATCCGCATCTTGCGGTTCATCCATGGATCAGGTGCGGGGCTTTCGGGCCAGGTGCCATCGTTCAGACCACCCAGGATCACCAGATCAGCCCCCTGAACGCGGGCCTCGAGCGTGCCCCAGATCATGATATCGGGGTGCGGCGTGTCGCGGTCCCGAATGTCTTCGCCCTGGTTGAGCACGGCATAGACGATGGCCGCGTATTCAGCGGCGGTCATCGTGCCGCCATGGGTGGATTCCGTCTCTAACCCGGTCATCGCGGCCTGTGCCGCCTGCCCGGCCTTTTTCTTCCACAGCTCGGCCGTATCGGTGGGCGCGTGCCCTTCTGCGATTGTTTGGGCAAGGTCCAAGTGCAAGCGCACCCAGTCCGAAAGCGGCAGCGGGTCCGGTTGATGGCGGTCGCAGAATGTATCGACCAGCCATTGGGTCCAGACATCGTTTCCGATCCTGGACTTGCCCGCGATCCGGATAAGGCCCTCGCGGTTCGGATAGGGCAGGCCGTGTTTGCGAATGCCCAGCTCAAGCCGCTGGGTTTCCAGCCCATGCTGGCTGTTCCCGGCAGCGTGGGTCAACGGGTGCTTCAGAAGGGTCAAAAGCGTCTCTGCATCCAGCGGGCGCAGGAACAGTTCGGCCACGTGGCGCAGGAAACTGCCCGGGGGCGACAGGTGCAGCGGTGTGCCCGCGCTGTCGTCCGGCACGATGTTCCATCGGTCCAGGGCCGCGGCCACTTGGCGGGTCAGCATACGATCCGGCGTGATCAAGGCGGCGCGCTGACCAACTTCGGCGGCCGCGCGCAGTCGCATGGCGATGGCCAAAGCCTCGGCGCGCGGCGATTCCGCCTCGATCAGGGTGATATCTTGCGTCGCCGTGATCAGGTGGCCAAGCTCTCCCCCTTCGATCCGCCACGAATTAGTGACCGGTGCCGGGCGCAGGGCCAGTGACACCAGCGCATTGCGTTCGGGGGACGGTGGCTGCAAATCCGACCAGGCCCCGATATCCTGCGGCCCTATCCCCATCAACTCCATCAATTTCCGGAACCGGTATTGCGGGTGATCCTCGTTCGGTTGCGGAAGATCGTTGCCCGCGTCCATCTGGCCCCACACCGCGGCGGGCATGGTGGCGTCAAAGCCGGGCAGCACAAGCGCGCCCTGGGGCAGTCGGGCGACGGCCTGCATCAGCAGTTGCGTCGTGCCACGGGATCCGGTGGACCCGACAATCAGGATGGGGTCGGGGGGCGGCGCATCAGCCCAGTGCGCGGCAAGTTGCAGGACCGTGGCGCGCTGGCGGGCCTCGGGGTCGGGGGCGTTGGTGCCTTGGATGATATATTCCTGCGCGATCCCAAAGAAACGCTGCGCGCGCAGCCAGTGGCCGGATTGGTCGGTCACGTCCAGGGCCGCGATCTGGTCGGCGCTGATCCCTTCGCCCTGCATTTCGTCGATGAGTGTCGCCAGACTGTCCGCCAGATCAAAGGCCGAGGCTTCGGGTGCCAAATTCGGCTCTAACGCAATGAGTTTTGACACCAGGTTCGCCAATTCCAGCCGTCGGCGCAGTGGCGAGTGCCCCCTTGGCAGCGGCACGCCGGGCAAAAGATCCTCAAGGTCGGTCAGCATGCGAACGCGAGGCAAAAGGCGCGGCGGACCCGTCTCGAACAAGGTTTGAAGGCGGCGCGCCATGCGACGTGTGTTGACGATCAGCGTGACGCGCGCCCATGTCTCGGGCGGTTGCCCCTGCATGCGGCGTTCAAGTCCGTCGATGACGGCGGTTGGAAAATCGACACCGGGGGCGCAGCCAAAGACGCGTGGGATCGCGCGGCGCTCAAACATCGGTTTTTTTCATCATCATCTCGGCCTGTACGATACCGCCCGGGTTGCCCACATCGCACCACTGTCCGTCGTAAGCGCAACCGAACAGCCGCTTGTCGGATGCCATTTCGTTCCACACGACATTCAGGGAAAAGGCTGCGTCCGGTACAGTACGCAACCGGTCGGTTTTCATAATTTGCAGGCCACCATAGACATACCCTGGCCCGCGGGTCAGTCGCCCATTCGTCGCGACGGAAAAGTCACCTGTTCCGGTGTATCCGCCTGTGTTGGCGACCGGCACGCAGGTCAGCAGGGCGTCCATGCGATCCGGGCTCCATTGCGCCAACAGCGCTGTAATCGGGTTCGGTCCTTCCCAGATTGCGTCGGTGTTCAGGGTCAGCACCGTGTCCGATCCCAATTGCGGCAGTGCATTGCGCAAGCCGCCCCCGGTTTCCAGGATTTCGGGCTCTTCCCGCACCGTGACTACCTTCGTGACTGCCAAATGTGCCTCGATCTGATCCGGGAGGTAGTGCAGGTTGGCCACGATCCGGGTGATGCCAGCGGATCGGGCCATGTCCAGCGCGTGATCAATCAGCGCGCGCCCCGCCACCTGGATCAGCGGTTTGGGGCAGTTGTCCGTCAGCGGGCGCATCCGTGTCCCGAACCCGGCGGCAAACAGCATCAGGGGCGGGGGATCGTGGCGCATTTGTCTTTCAGCGTTTGCAGGATGATTTGAGTAGGTGCAGGCAAGTCCGCCGTGACGATGGGGGCAACCTTGGCCAGCGCCGGGTGTTGCAGGTTGCGCATCACGTGTTCCCACACCCGCGGGATCAGATCGACGTAATGCGGTTTTCCGTGGCACAAGGAAAGGCGGGCAAAGACACCGAGAATACGCATGTTGCGTTGCATCCCCAACAGCGCGTAGGCGGCGGCAAATTCGTCACTGTTCAGGCCGGAACCAGCGGTATACCGCGCGATCATGTCCCGTTCGATCCTTGGCGAAACGTCCCGCCGTGCGTCCTGCAGGATCGACACCAGATCATAGGCCGGGTGCCCGCGCATTGCGTCCTGATAATCCAGCAATCCGACCCTGGCGGACCCCGAACGGTCCGGCAGCCACAGCAGATTTTCAGCATGATAGTCGCGCTGCACCAGCGCCGTCAGATGCGGGTCGAGCAGGGCGAGGACGGTCGCGCAGGACGCCTCGAACCGCGATTTTGCCTCTTGATCCGCCACGCCGGTCGCACCCGGCAGATACCAATCATACGCCAGCGCCGCGAGCGGCGTCATCGCTTTGCTGTCATATGCGGGCAGATCCGGCAAAGGGGCCCGGTGCAGGTCCAGCAGCACATCAACAGCCGCCTCGTAGAGCGGGCGTTCCAATGCCGGGTCACGTTCCATCACGCGGGCGAACAGATCGTCGCCCAGGTCTTCGATCAACAGGAACCCGTTTTTGATGTCGCTTGCCAACAGGGCAGGCGCCGACAGCCCCTGCGCGCGCAGCAATTCAGTCACCTGGATGAAGGGGCGCGTATCCTCGCCCTTTTGCGGCGGGGCATCCATCAGGACGGCGGTGCTGCCGTCGGCACGGGTCAGCCGCTGATAGGACCGGTTCGACGCGTCGCCCGCGATGACGATGCGGGTCGCATCGGTCCACCCGGATTTCGCGACGAAAGCGCCAGCCAGCGCGGCGCGGTCATCCGTCATGGGCCAGCACCTCGGTCAACAGTGCGTCCCAGCGTGCATTCGTCCATGTCAGGTGGGCCGTGCGTGTATCGTCCTTTGGCTTCAACGAAATGGTCAAGGCGTCCGCAGGCGCATAGGTGCCCAGCCGGTCCGGCCATTCCACCAGGCAAATCGCCTCTTCAAAGGCGTCGAACAGGCCGATTTCGTCAATCTCGGTGTCTGTGGTGATGCGGTACAGATCGACATGCCACAGCGGACCGTTCCGTGTGTCGTATGTCTGAACCAGGGTGAATGTGGGCGACGGCACATCCTCGGGCACCAGCAGGATGGCCTGTAAAAGTGCCCGCGCGAAATGGGTCTTGCCCGCGCCGACCGGACCTTGCAGCAAAACGGTGTCGCCTGGGCGCAGCCGTGGGCCAATCGCCGCGCCAAGGCGGGCTGTCGCGTCTGCATTTCCAAGGGTCAGGTCAAGGGGCGATTTGAGCATGCGGCCAACCTATCCGGCCCTGCGCGCACTTCAAGCGGAATGGCGTTCCGTCGGGGTTTCGGCATTCATGCTGGCCGTGAATCGCAATACCGTCGCGCCAGACACGATCGGTGACACACGCAACTGATACGCACCCAACGATTTGTGCAGAACCATTGCGTCCCAGGGCGCGCGATCCCCGATCTTCAAAACGAAATCACGGATGTCACCCCAGGCAGGGTTCGGTTCGCAATCGGCCTGCCAGTGTTTCAGTGTATCGATGATCGAGATGTCGGCAAAGCTGTTGTCCGGGTCCAGTTTCCACATGGTGCGGTATGCGCTGTTGCAGAATGTCAGGAAGCCGGCGGGCGAAAAGACCGCGATTGCATCCTCGAACGTGTCGACCATGGATTGTCCCAGCTCCAGTTCGGCCCGAAAATTGCGGGTCAGGGACACTTCTGCGGTGATGTCCTCGATCAGGAAGGCGACTGCGCCGTCGGGATGGGGTCGTCCGCTGACGCGGTACGTTTGACCGGCGTCCAGCGTCCAGGTTTCCTGGTAGCTGCTGTGGGTGGCGGCGGCGATGACGTCCGCGATCTCTTGGCGCCACGACACGTAGTTCTTGGGCTCCGGCATCACGCGGTTGTCGCGCAGCCGGTCGAAAAAGGACAACAGATCAGGCCGCCCGCTCAGGAATTCGGCGGGCAGGTTCGTCAAGTCGACAAGGGCGGGGTTGAACAGGGCGAGCTGTCCGTTCCGATCAAAGATTGCCAGCCCGATGGACAGCTGGGCAAAGGTCTTGGCCAGTGTTTGGACAAAGTTGCGCTGGGCGACTTCGGCCTGAATGACGGCATCGATGTCGACGGCATGGCACATTATCCGGTCGCTGCGCCTTTCGGCGGTCACGTTGTACCAGCGGTCGGCCCGTGTGTCGGGGCACTGCATGCGGGCGCGCACGGGTTTTTCGCTGGCGCGTACCAGCACATCCAACGGAAACAGCGGCGTGTTGGCGCTGGATGCGTCCACGCCACGCCGTTCAATCGCCGCATCATGCGCCGCATTGGCCCATAAGACCGTACCGTCCAGCGCGACCGACCAGACAGGATAGGGCGCTGTGTCTGCAGCGAATTGCAACGTCTCGGCTTCCCGGCGCAGGTTCTTGAGGGACTGCGCCACCTTGGCGTCGTCGGCCCGCACGTCCTGGATGACGACACGCAGCATGTCGCCGTCGCGGGTCAGATGCATGACGGCAGTGTCGGCTTCGTCCGCGGCCAGGAATGACTGCGATCTTACCGTGTGGACAGTGTCGGCGCACGGCAGATCGGGGAACCTGTCGGACAGAGTGCGATACAGCGCATCCCAGTCCGTGTGATCAATCTGGCGACCGACCAACGCGGCTGCAGCGGGTGTCGCATGTTCGAGCACGTCATTCTTGAACAGGAAATGGACGCCGTCATGGTCGTGCGCCGACATTGCCAGCGCTTTGGGCCGGCCCAGCGCTACAAACGCCAGACCGGCCCCCGCGGCAAGCGCGGCCGAAAACAAAACAAGGGCCAGGTCGACCAACGACACGCGTGTTCACCCCATTACCTCGATACCCCAGCAGCATCGCGCACCAAGGTTAACAGACGCTTAATCTTGGTTACTGATTTTGGCTTTCAGGCTTCGATCGGCGCGTTCTGTCCTTGTGGCACGGCATAGTCGCCGACCCGGGCATCGATCTTGGCACGGGGCCAGATCACCTCGACAATGGCGCCGACATGGGGCGACATGCCTTCGTCCGGGGCATAGGGGTCGGATCCGTTGGAAAAGGAAAGTTCGGCGCCCGACCGCTCCAACAGGGTCTTGGCGATGAACAGTCCCAGCCCCATCCCCTCGTATTCGGGACGCTGCTGGCGGTCGGATGACGACTTGCGGCGGCGAACGAACGGGTCCCCGATCCGGCCCAACAGTTGCGGCGGGAAACCGCGCCCGTCATCCATGATCCGAAGCGAGATGAATTCGGTTGTCCAATGCGCCTCGATCCAGACGCTCGAGCGTGCAAAGTCGACTGCATTCTGCACGAGATTGCGAAGGCCATGGATGATTTCGGGCTGCCGCAGAATGGCAGGCTGGTCGATCTCCTGGCCGGCATCCGGGTCATGGGCATATTCCACGCGCTTACCGCGGTGGGTATGCGGTTCTGCCGCTTCTTGCACGACAGTCATCAAGGGGGCCTGCCGCAGGTGCAAGTCTTCTTTGCCGGCGCGGCCCATGTCCCGCAGGATATCGCGGCAGCGGTCCGCCTGTTCGCGGATCAGGGCGGCGTCCTCGCGCAGTTCGGGGCGGTCGTCCAGCTCCTCGATCAACTCGGCGCTGGTCAGCTTGATGGTTGCAAGCGGGGTGCCCAGCTCGTGCGCGGCGGCGGCCACGACACCGCCCAGATCCGTCAGCTTCTGTTCGCGGGACAGCGCCATCTGCGTGGCGTTCAGCGCGTCGGACATGGAATCAATCTCTGACGTCACACGGCGGGAATAGGCACCGATAAAGCAGATGGCGATGACCAGCGCGATCCAGTTGCCAAACACGAAGATGTCGGGGATCCGCAAGATAAACCCCTGAAAGGTGCGCAACGGCAGGTGGTATTCCGACAGTATCGTCACCAGAACGATCGCAGTGCCGCCGACCAACAGGGTCGACCGCGTCGTCAGAACAGCAGCAGAGATTGACACAGGCCCCAGCAGCAACAGGGCAAAAGGGTTGTGCAAACCGCCCGTCAGGAACAGCAGGAAGGCCAACTGCAACAGGTCGAACACCACCATCAGCAGGTTTTCGGTTTCGGTCAGACGCTTGTTCTCGGGAAAGACGAAGATCGCGATCAGGTTGCCGATCACCGAAACGCCGACGGCAAGGTAACACAGGCCCAGCTCCAATTGCAGTTCGTAAAAACGCTGCGCGACCGTCAGCGCCACGAGCTGCCCGACAATGGCCACCCACCGCAGCAGGATCATTGTCCGCAGGCGGATCCAGTTGGACCGTTGTTGTCCGGTCAGAAGGCTGATGTCGGGTTGCGCCATTGTGTCACTATATCGTTTCTTGCACTTGGACAGTCCATCATTAGCTAGGTACCAAACCACAGCATTCGAGGCCTGTCATGCTGCGCATCATCGCACCCGTTGCCGCCCTTGTCGCCGCCCTTTTTCTGGGAGGCATCTGGTGGATATCGCAAAGCCGCGGCGATGCCGGACCCTTTGCCCAGTGCCAGGCGACGACCATCGCCGGGGATGGCAATGAAATTGGCGGTCCGTTCGAGTTGGTCAATGGTCAGGGCGAAACGGTGACGGATCAGGACGTGATCACCGAACCGACGCTGGTCTATTTCGGGTACACATTCTGCCCTGACGTCTGCCCGCTGGACACCGCCCGCAACGCCGAAGCCGTGGACCTGCTTGCAGAGCGCAACATGTCCGTCACGCCAGTGTTCATCAGCATCGATCCGGACCGCGATACACCGGATATCGTCGGTGACTTTGCCTATAACCTGCATGAAAAGATGATCGGCCTGACCGGGTCGCCCGAACAGGTTGCGGCCGCCAGCAAGGCCTATCGCACCTATTACAAGGCGCAGGACAAGTCTGACGAATTCTACCTGGTGGACCATTCGACCTTCACCTACCTGATGATGCCCGAACACGGGTTCGTCGAATTCTTTCGCCGCGATGTGACGGCCGAGCAGATGGCGGACCGTGTTGCATGTTTTGTGGAAAACGCCTGATCCCGTTCTAGAATTTGACGCCCAGAGGAGGGCGCGCCATAGTGCGCGTCAGCCCACGTGCGTGAATTGGAGAACTGGATGGCCGAGGCTGCCCTGAACGAGATTGGCGAAGACAAGTCGCTGCTGTTGGTAGACGACGACGAACCGTTTCTGCGGCGTCTGGCCAAGGCCATGGAAAAACGGGGTTTCGATATCGAAACCGCCGACAGCGTGACGGCCGGCAAAGCCATCGCCACCGCCCGCCCACCGGCCTATGCCGTGGTTGACCTGCGGCTCGAGGATGGCAACGGGCTGGACGTGGTCGAGGTGCTGCGGGAAAAACGCCCAGACGCCCGCGTCGTGGTTCTGACCGGCTATGGTGCGATTGCCACGGCCGTGGCCGCCGTCAAGATCGGGGCGACGGATTACCTGTCGAAACCCGCCGATGCGACCGACATCACAAACGCGCTGTTGGCCAAGGGAGACGACCTGCCCCCGCCGCCGGAAAACCCCATGAGCGCGGACCGCGTGCGGTGGGAGCATATCCAGCGGGTGTACGAGCTCTGTGACCGGAACGTCAGCGAAACGGCGCGGCGGTTGAACATGCACCGTCGGACCTTGCAGCGCATTCTGGCGAAACGTTCGCCCCGGTGATCGACCCCCGGGGGCTGTCTGCCCCCGGACCCCCGATGGTATTTTCAGTCAGAAGAAACGCAGTCCTTTAAAGGTCGAAGCGTTTGAGGATCTTGTCCACGATCTCTCCGCTGTCGAGCTGATAACCTTCGATCCTGCCGTAATCGACAAAGCCGCGGGACTGGTAGTAGATCAGCCCGCCCTCGTTGTCGGCGCGGATGTTGGCGTTGATCCAGCCGTATCCCATCGACTTGGCCGCCTTGCGCGTGGCGTCGAACAGTTTTGATCCAATGCCAAGGCCCGTCTGGCCCACTTGAACGAAGGTGGCGATTTCGGTGGCTTCGGGCGGCAGGTAGTCTGCGCCCGGGGCGATCCATTGAAAGCCCACCACCTGTTCCGCGTCGTTCACAGCCACGTGCCACGCTGCACCATCGTCGTTTCTGGACATCCAGTCCGCCAGATCCTGTCCCGAAACAGGTTTTGTCAGCGCCGTGGTGCCGCCCTGTGCGATGATGGTGTTCAGCAGGCGCGCCATGGAGGACGCGTCCAGCGCAATCGCGGGGCGGACGGTGATCATGTGCATTGCTCCAAAAGGTCTGCGTGACGCGCGGTATAGGCATTCCGCGTCTCGACCGGGGGCCGCAGGACGATGGACAGGCCGTTGATCAGGCCGGGGTCCGGTTTGCCAAAGAATTTGGTGGCCTCGGATTCCGTGAACCCGGCGATCTGGGTCGCTTCCATCCAGGCGCTGATCTTGTCGGCCTTCTTGATCTGCCGCTTGATCTGCGCGGGCACCCGGGCGGGCAGGCCGAACCGGATGTGTACCGCCGCCTCGAGCCGTTCATCCAACGCGCCATAGCCCGGACCAACGGATGCTTTGACGGGCGAAATCATGTCACCGATCACATATTCGGGGGCATCATGCAGCAGCGCGGCCAGCCGCCACTTTGGCGGGGCCTTGGGCGCGATGCGGCCAAACAGGGTTTCCACCAGCAGCGAGTGTTCGGCCACGGAATAGGCATAGTCGCCGATCGTCTGACCGTTCCAGCGCGCGACAAAGGCAAGACCGTGGGCGATGTCCTCGATCTCGATATCCATGGGGGTCGGGTCCAGCAGGTCCAGCCTGCGGCCCGACAGCATCCGCTGCCATGCGCGTGGTTGTTTGGCCATGTCTTGCCCCCGGGGCGCGTTGCATCCGGGGGCAGTTTTTTCACGGGCGCGGCGATATGGAAAGACCCGTCAACCGTGGGCCATGTAGATCGCGTTGTGTTCGATGATGCCGCTGAGTTGATAGTTGGCGGCACCGAACAGCTGCCCCAGCGCCTGGGCATAGAACTTGCGGCGGTGAGGTTTGGAGGCTTCCAGCACGATCACCGGCTTGCACCGTTTGATCAGCGCCTTGGCACCCAGGATCGCCTGCATCTCGTGCCCTTCGATATCAAGGTGCAGGACCGATACACTGCGCGATTTTGGGATCAGGGAATCGAGTGTGACGACAGGTACGTCGATGGTGCCGGCCTTTTCCGGGTCGTGCACGATCTTGGCCCGCGCAGCCATCGCCGTCTTGCCACCGCGAACGACTTGCAGGGGCAGGGTGGCGGGTTTTTCGCCGACCGCGACCTGGCTCATCACGACGTTGGTCAATTCGTTCAGGCCGATGGTGCTCAGTGCGGCCTGATAGCTGATCGGGTTCGGTTCGAAACTGTGCAATTCGGCACCGTCTGTCAGAACCTCGGACAGGGCGGGGAAGAAGTCGCCGACAAAGGCACCGCCCGATACGATATCGCCGTCCTTTGCCATGCGGCGCAAAAAGGCGAGTGTTTTCGGTTCGTAAACCTGGCCGACGCGCAACAGTTTCGGCACGTCGCGCCCCGCGAATTCGCGGGGGACGCAGTAGAAACCGTATTCGTTGGCGCATGTGAAATGATCGAAATCGGGTGCACGTCCTTCGCTGGGGTCCACAAGTACGTGATCGGTCGGGGCCGCGGTCTCCGCGACTTTTGCCTTGGCTGCCATGAGATGTCCTGCCTGTGTTTTCCGCAAGCATTGTTTCAAATTGTGGCAAAACTTGGGCTTTCGGGCGGATTGTTTCGCTTTTGGACACGGTCAAAGCGCTTCGGCCGGTGCCGGGCAGATGCCTTTTGCCCGGCATAATACTGCCGGATTCGCCGGTTATGTTGTGGAAATCCAAGCTGACGGCGTGACCCCGTGGCCCGACAGCACATCCGCGACACAATGACGTGCTTCGTGTTTGATTGGCGGGCTCCCGATATCGGTGGTGTACCCCGGTTGATCGTCGCGATCCCCGAGCGGCGTGCCAACGAAAAGGAGAATATGATGTTCAAACGAACTATGAGTGCTGCGCTTGTGTTTGGCGCAGTCGCCACGGCACCCCCTGCGGCGCTGGCCCAGAGTAACTGCGCGCCGCGCGATATCCTGGTCGAGCGGTTGAAGGAACGATATGCCGAAACCCTGAAAGGCGGCGGGTTGCAAAACGCCAACGTGATGCTCGAAGTGTGGAGTTCGGACAGCACGGGCAGCTTTACGGTCCTGATGTCACGCGCTGACGGGATCAGCTGCGTTGTTGCGTCCGGGCAGGACTGGACCTCTGTCGTTGCAGTAACGGGCGCTGACGACACACCCAGCTGAGGCAAAATCGACAATCGTTGACAGGGCGTTGTCCCTGCGTTGACTGGGTGCTATCTGCGCGGTGACGTTTTGAAACAGGATACCGACAGATGGCACAGGACTATATCGTCAAAGACATTTCGCTGGCCGATTTCGGCCGCAAGGAACTTGATATCGCCGAAACCGAAATGCCGGGGCTGATGGCCCTGCGCGAGGAATATGGCGACAGCAAACCGCTGAAAGGCGCCCGCATTGTCGGGTCGCTGCACATGACCATCCAGACCGCAGTGCTGATCGAGACGCTGGTGGCGTTGGGCGCTGACGTGCGCTGGGCGTCGTGCAACATCTTTTCCACGCAGGACCACGCCGCCGCCGCGATTGCCGCGGGCGGTACGCCGGTCTTTGCCATCAAGGGACAGACCCTGGAAGAGCATTGGGATTACCTGGACAAGTCGTTCATGTTCCCGGATGGCCCCAACATGATCCTGGATGATGGTGGCGACGCGACCCTGTACGTTCTGCTTGGTGCCCGCGCCGAGGCTGGCGAAGATGTCATTCCCGTGCCGCAATCCGAAGAAGAAGAAGTCATCAAGAAGCAGATCGCCAAACGGATGGAAGCCAGCCCCGGCTGGTTCACCAAGATGCGCGACCAGATCAAGGGCGTGTCCGAGGAAACCACCACCGGCGTGAACCGCCTGTACCAACTGGTGAAGGAGGGGCAGCTGCCGTTCCCCGCGATCAACGTGAACGACAGTGTCACCAAGTCGAAGTTCGACAACAAGTATGGCTGCAAGGAATCGCTGGTTGACGGTATCCGCCGCGCCACTGACACCATGATGGCCGGCAAGGTGGCCGTTGTCATGGGCTACGGTGATGTGGGCAAGGGGTCTGCGGCGTCACTGGCCGGTGCCGGTGCCCGCGTGAAAGTGACCGAGGTTGACCCGATCTGCGCGCTGCAAGCCGCGATGGACGGGTTCGAGGTTGTCCTGCTGGAGGATGTGGTGGACAGCGCTGATGTCTTCATCACCACCACCGGCAACAAGGATGTGATCCGTATCGAGCATATGCGCGCGATGAAGGACATGGCGATTGTCGGGAACATCGGCCACTTTGACAACGAGATCCAGGTGGCCAACCTGAAGAACCACAAGTGGACCAACATCAAGGAACAGGTGGACATGATCGAGATGCCTTCGGGCAACCGCATCATCCTGCTGTCCGAAGGGCGTCTGCTGAACCTGGGCAACGCGACGGGCCACCCGTCATTCGTGATGTCCGCGAGCTTCACCAACCAGGTGCTGGCGCAGATCGAGCTGTGGCAAAAGGGCGATGAGTACAACAACGACGTTTACATCCTGCCCAAGCATCTGGATGAGAAAGTCGCGCGGCTGCATCTGGATCGCATCGGGGCCAAGCTGACGCAGCTTGACCCGGAACAGGCGTCTTATATCGGGATCGCGCCCGAAGGACCCTACAAGCCCGAGCATTACCGCTACTGAGTTCGTGCGATTATGTATGGAAAAGGCCCCGTTCTGCGGGGCCTTTTGCTTTTTGCGTCAGTCGCTGACTGCGTTGCTGACACCCACGGCCGATCCGATCAGGCCAAAGATGGTGCGCACTGCGTTGACCGGGCTTTCCGTGGCCAACACGAGGTCCTTGGGGTTGATCTGGAACTTGCCGGCGGCAAACAGACCATCGGCCGATGTCAGGTCAATGGTGAACACCACTTGCTGCTTGTCAGGCCCGGAGCCATCGGCGCGCACCTGTTTGGCGCTGTATTCGCGCAGGATCAGCACGCCCTTGGGGTTTGCGCGGCTGTCGGAAATACCGCCCAGCAGCGCCAGAGCCTCGATCGCGGTGATGCGTTCCTGGTTGAAGGGGACGATGGTTTCGGACCCGGTGGCGCCCAGCGCCACAAAGTAACGATCGTCTTCTTCTGCCAGCACCTTGTCGCCACCGCGCAGCACGATATTCGCCGACGACGCACGTTCGAACAGTGTGTCTGCCCGGATCTCGTAATCCTGACCGTCGCGGATCACGCGGACCAGCGGGTTTTCCAGGCTGGGCGAGATGCCACCTGCCGCCGAAATCAGGCTGAGCAGGGAAAAGTTCCGGTTGGGCAGGGGGTAGCTGCCGGGGCTGGCAAAGCCGCCCACCGCGTCGACCGAATTGTCGGGCCCGGATTTCAGGGCCAGTTGCACCTGTGCGGACGGAACCACCATTTCAAGCTGCTGTGCGATTTCCGCGCGTGCGGTTTCCGGCGTCTTGCCGCGCACCTGCACCTCGTCGATATAGGGGACAAAGATCGTGCCGCTGGGCGACACCACCAGATCCGTCATCGTGACGTTCTTTTGCAATGATGCCGTCAGCAGCGAGTTTTCCTGGTTGTCCCAGATCACAAGATCGATGCGATCCCCGGTGCGGATCAGGTTGGATTTCGGGCCACGGGTCCCGCTGAACCAATGGTAGTGGCCCGCCCAGCCCGTCACGGGCCACTTGCGCAAACCGTCAATGCTGTCGCGGGTGACCGGCACAACGGAAAAAGCGGCATCTTCGGCGTTTTTGTTGCGGGTGATTTCACTTTGGATGGCAGCCCCGCGGGGCAGCGCACATGCGCTGAGCAACCCGACCAGTGAAACCAAGAACACGGTGCGAATGAATTTTGGCAATGCTAGTCCCCCACGACCGGTTAGGCGCCCGGTCCTTGGACAGGGTTTAGCCGGAAATCCGGGCCAGACCTAGGCCGAAAAAATCAAAAGCAGCTTATTGCCGGGAACTGTGGCAAAACCCCGGGTCAGCTGGCCTTGGTCGCCGGATTTCCTAGGTCTTCGGCGTCGACCACATCGTCATCCTGTGATGCGGGTTCGTTGGGGTCCAGCGGAACGACGGTGCTGCTGCCCGTTTTGTCTGTACCCACCAGCAAGGGCAGCATTTCCGATCCGCCGGGCAGGGACAATTCGACGTTGGGCGGCTGCGTCCAGGCCATTGTGTCAAAGGCCCCGCAATTGTCGCAGGTCGGTGCCCAGGCGGCGTGGATGTTGTGGCAGTTGTCGCAAACCCATTGCGGGCCCCGCGGTGCCGTGACGGCACGAGCCAACCAGCCCTGCACCACGGCATCGCTGGCCCCTTCGCCCCGTTCGATGGCCGCCATCAGTGTGGCGGACCGCGTCGTCAGGTCGGTTTCGATCAGATCGCCCAAAGCGCGCCGCGCGGCCGGGAAATCCTCGGCTGCGAGGTTCAGTTCGGCCATCAGCATCCGTGTTTCCGGGTGGTTGGGGTGCGGCTTTGTCAATTGCCCGAACCGTTTCAGGCGCGCGGCTGTCGTTTCTTCCGGTTCGATCTGGGCAAAGGCGGCGGCCAGGTCGGGATGCGGCTGCGCCTCCCACGCCTTTTTCAGCACGCGGGTGGCATATTTCTTTTGTCCCTTGTCGATATAACCCTGTGCCGCCATCACCGCCGCCGGGATCAGGTCGGGCGACAGGCGGTTGGCTTCTATGGCGGCCTCGCGGGCCTCGATCGTTTCGTCCTCGGCAAACACGGCCTTGGCCTGGCTAAGCGCCAGCACCGCACCGCGGCGTTTGTGCACGTCGCGCGGCAAGGAACCGTGTTTCAGCTTGGCGTCCAGCGTCGCGCGGGCGCCGACCCAATCCTCTTTGTCGGCTTGCAGTTTCAGCAGCACATCCTGCGTTTCGACATGCTTGGGTTTGAGGGCAAAGGCCCTTTCCGCCAGTTTCAGCGCGGTGTCGGTGTCGCCCTCGGCCAACTTCTGCTTCATGATGCCCCGCACCCCCACGAACCGGGTGGCGTCGTTTTCCACGAGCTTGCGATATGTCTCTTCGGCCTTCTTGCGGTCTCCGGCCAGTTCGGCCGCCTGTGCCGTCAGCAGGTTGGTCAGTTCCGGCCGGTCGAGATAGCGATTGGCCTTTTCCGCCTTGGCCAGCGCCACGCGCCCTTCGCCCGAGGCCAGCGCCATCATCCCTTCGGCCAACGCGTCATAGCCGCGCGCGTATTTCCGGCGCTCGAAAAACCGCGAAATGGCGGTTTCGTCGCCGTTCAGGAAATGCCACGTCGCCACCAGCAGGCCCATCAGCTTGAGGCCCAGCCAGATCGCAACGATTAACGCAACCAGCGCGATCACCGACTGCAACGGCCCCAGCGTGATCTCCTGCCCCGCGACAACCACGCGAACGCCGCCGTCTGCCTCCAGCAGCCAACCAGCCCCCAGGGCCAGGGCCGCAACTGCGACGACGAACAGGATTATTTTAACCAAAGACCAGATCATAAAGGCCCCTTTCAGAGTGCCGCGAGGCGTTCCGCCAATGCGTTTGCTGCCGTTACGGCGTCGTGTCGGGTTTGTGCGCTGCTCAGCCATCCGGCCATCGCGTCACGGGCGGGATCCGGCAGGGCCTGCGCTTCGGTCAGGGCGGTGCCGATGTCGCCAGCGCGCACCGCAGCCTCGACCCGCGACAGGACAGCGTCCGGGTCGGACCCTTCACGTGCTTCGACGGACCGGACGCCCAGCTGACGTTGCAGAAAGCTGCCGACGCCACCGCCTGTGTCGCTGCTGCGCGCTGCGGCCAGGGCGGCGCGGGCGGCGTCGGGGATATCGGCCTGTAGTTGCGCCAGTTGGACGACGCCATCCGCTGCCGGGCCTGCAAGTTCGGATGGCACGTCCACCGATCCGGCGTCCTTCAGTGCGGTCAGTGCGTCGGAAAAGGGTGCGCCGGTGTCCAGTGCCGACACGATCTGCGCGATGGCGGTGCGTGCGCGCGATGCGTTGGCTGCCGCTTCGGCATCTGCCTTGGCCGCGTTGGCCGCGTCGATCAGGGCCGCGATCTCGGCCTGTTGTTCCTGTGCCGTGGCGCGCAGTTCATCAAGCGCGCTGTCCAACGCCCCCTCGGGCACCGCGACGCTGGTTACGGGCCTTGCATTCAGCGCCTCGATCTGGGCACCCAGTTCGGCCAATTGCTGTTCAATGGGGCCAAGGTCGACGGGGTCCGGTGTGACGGGTTCGGGCAGCGACGCCACCTGATCCTCAAGCGCGGTCAGCCGTGCCGTGGTGTCGGCCAGTTGCTGTTGCAGTTCCGCATTCGGCCCTTCGGCCCGCATGCTGGGTGGAAGCAGCGGGTCAAGGATGTCGGCCCGTGCGGCGAAATACCCAAGGGCTGCCGCAATGATCCCGCCAAGGATCAGCGGCATGGCGCTGCGGCGTTGTTCGGGCTGGACAACCTGCACCGGTTGGGGCGCTTCCCTCTCA
>JBCBFX010000018.1:32553-51376 GCA_038527345.1 Pseudomonadota bacterium
AGGCTCAGGCTCAGGCTCAGGCTCAGGCTCAGGCTCAGGCTCAGGCTCAGGCTCAGGCTCAGGCTCAGGCTCAGGCTCAGGCTCGACGACGGCTGCGTCTTCGACGTGCGCCGCGGTGTCTGCGGGAACGGTGGCCTCCGCCTCGGGCGTCACCTGGTCCAGGGGCGCGTCATTCGACTCGGCGGAAGTGTCGGAAACCTTTTCGTCCTCTGGCACATCATCAGAGCGTTTCTTTTTGGCCAAGGTCGTCCCTTTCCGATTCTCGCCTGGCAGCGGCGTGTCAGGCAAACTTTACTCTGCCGCCCGGCCCCCCTCAACCCGATCCAGTGCGACGCGGATGGCAACCTGCATCGCATCCGCATCAGGTGACTGCGCAATCAGCAGATCGGCAAAGTCGTGCGGGCGCAGCGCATCTGCAACCGCAGTGCTGAGCGCCACAATGGTAGCCCGCGACAGGGTCGGTGCAATGGCGGCAAGATGCGCCGCCGTCCGGGGTGAAAACAGCGGAACGATGACGGAACTGTTCCCGGTCAGAATGGCCGCAGCTTCGGGCGTCAGGTCCAGCAGGTGCTGATCATAGGTGACGTGATGCGAGACGGTCAGCCCGACCTTTGCCAATCGGTCGGCAATATGGCCCCGCGTATGGGCGCCGGACAGATGAAACAGTCTCTGCTGTGGGCATAGTCGCGTCAGGTGGGCCACAAGGCCATCCGCATTTTCACCGGCCTGTTGTGCGTTCCACCCCCGGGAAGAGGCTTCGGCCGTGGTTGCCGGACCCACGCAAAACGCAACGCGCCCCTGCCCCGGCGGCGCATGTTTCACGCCATTGGCAGACGTGAAAATCACTGCATCATCGGGGGCCAGTGCCGGCATATCGTCACGGCCTGTAATCTGTAGCAATGGCGCGAAAATCGGCCGCACGCGCTGTCGCAGCTCACGCGAAAGACCATCCACGAATTGCGTGGACGCCGCGCGGGTACGCGTCATAAGCAGGGGAACGGGACGGGTGTCGGCATTGTTTGGCACGGTTTGGGGTGTTACCTCGCCCTGAAGTTTGGGCAAAGAGACACGGATATGACCCGCGCCACAACCGTTTTGGGCATCGAAAGCAGCTGTGACGATACAGCGGCGGCAGTCGTGCGCGGTGTGCCGGGCGACATGCAGGTGCTGTCGGCAGTGGTCTTTGGCCAGACCGAGTTGCACGCGAATTTCGGCGGTGTCGTTCCCGAGATCGCCGCCCGCGCCCATGCCGAACGGCTGGACATCGCCGTAGCCGACGCCTTGCGCGCGGCGGATGTGACCCTTTTGGACGTGGATGCCATTGGCGTGACCTGCGGTCCGGGCTTGATCGGCGGTGTGGTGTCCGGTGTGATGATGGCCAAGGGGTTGTCGGCGGCATCGGGCAAGCCGCTTTACGGCATCAATCACCTGGCCGGTCACGCGCTGACCCCGCGATTGTCGCATGGCACGCCGTTTCCGTATTTGATGCTGCTCGTGTCGGGCGGGCATTGCCAGTTCCTGATTGCGCACAACGCCACCCGATTTGAACGGTTGGGCGGCACCATTGACGACGCCCCGGGCGAAGCATTCGACAAGGTGGCCCGCTTGATCGGTCTGGGTCAGCCCGGCGGTCCAGCGGTCGAGTTGGCGGCGCAATCGGGTGATCCGACGCGCTTTGCCTTTCCCCGTCCGCTGATGAACAGGCCGGGCTGCGATCTGAGCTTTTCCGGTCTGAAGACCGCGGTGTTGCGCGCGCGCGATGATCTGGTTGGGCCCGAGGGCACATTGCGGCACGAGGAACAGGCGGATCTGGCTGCGTCGTTCCAGGCGGCGGTGGCCGACAGTCTGGGGGCGAAAACCGCGGTTGCCCTCGCCCGATACATGGCGTTGAAACCGGCCACGCCGACCCTGTGCGTCGCCGGTGGCGTCGCGGCAAACATGACCATTCGTGCAGTATTAGAGACAGTATCAAGCGCATCTGGTGCTGGTTTTATCGCACCTCCGCTGGCCTTGTGTACCGACAACGCTGCCATGATCGCCGCCGCCACGATCGAACAGATGCCGGATCGTGCGCCGGATGGGATGGCGTTGTCCGCCCGCCCGCGCATGCCGCTCGACACGCAAAGCGCCGCCATGCTGGGATCTGGCAAGAAAGGGGCCAAGGCATGAGCGTCGCGGTCCTGGGGGGCGGTGCTTTCGGCACGGCGCTGGCCATTGCGTTGGGGCATATCGGGACTGTGACGTTATGGGCGCGGGACTGTCGGAACATGCAGACGGACCGGGAAAATGCGGCACGCCTGCCTGGCTGCTCGTTTCCGCTGGGTCTGACTGTTACCGACAGTCTGGATGTCGCAATGCAGGCGGAAACGCTGCTGTTTGCAGTCCCTATGCAAGCGCTTTCGGACTTTGAGGCCAGGCTGGATCTAGCGGACAAGGGGGTGGTGGCGTGTTGCAAGGGCATCGATCTGAAGACCGGGCAAGGGCCGTCGACCATATTGAGTTCGGCCCGGGATGTGGCCGTGTTGACGGGCCCCAGTTTTGCCCACGACATTGCGCGGGGCTTGCCGACGGCGCTGACCATCGCCTGTACCTGTGACGCAGCCGGAGAGCGGTTGCAGCAGCAGCTGTCGACGCCGGTGCTGCGGCTGTATCGGACCACGGATGTCATTGGGGCAGAACTGGGTGGCGCGCTGAAAAACGTGATTGCCATCGGCTGTGGCGCGGTGATGGGGGCCGGGTTGGGACCCAGTGCGCGCGCCGCCCTGATGACGCGGGGCTTTGCCGAAATGCTGCAAGTGGCCCGGGCGCTGGGTGCGCGGCCCGAAACGCTTATGGGGTTGAGCGGGTTTGGTGACCTGGCGCTGACCTGCACGTCGGACGGGTCGCGCAACTATCGGCATGGTGTGGCGCTGGGTGCAGGGCACCCGGCCGATGCGTCCACCACCGTCGAAGGGGTTGCGACTGCGCGTGCATTGCGCACACTGGCAGGGCAGCACCGTCTGGATCTGCCCGTCTGTGATGCGGTTGTTGATCTGGTGGACGGTACGGTGGACGTGGCCGGCGCCATGGCGCAGCTGTTGTCCCGACCCCTGAAAACGGAGTGATCCCAATGCGATACTGGCTTTTCAAATCCGAACCGTCGACCTGGAGCTGGGATCAGCAGGTGGCCAGGGGCGACGCGGGCGAGGAATGGGACGGCGTGCGCAACTACCAGGCCCGCAACTTCATGCGCGAGATGGCGGTGGGCGACCGGGGCTTTTTCTATCATTCGCAAAAGGAAAAGGCGGTCGTCGGTATTGTCGAGGTTTGCGCCGAGGCGCATCCCGACAGCACCACTGATGATGACAGGTGGGACTGCGTTGACATCAAGGCCGTAACACCGGTGAAATCCCCGGTCACGCTGGAAATGGTCAAGGGCGACCCGCGTCTGGCGGACATGGCGCTGATCCGTAATTCACGGTTGTCGGTGCAGCCTGTCACGGACCACGAATGGCGGATTGTGTGCGAAATGGCTGGGATAGAGCCATAAAACGTTTTGGAAACCTTCGCGGCTCTGCCACAATATGTGCAATATAATGCCGGATGGAGGGATCAATGGGGTATTTGGCTGTGGTGGTGGCAGGGGTCGCCGCATTCATGTTCGGGGCCGTCTGGTATTCCGTCTTTGCCAAACCGTGGATGGCCGCATCGGGCGTGGTGGTGAACGAGGCGGGAAAACCGGCGAACCAGACTGATCCGATCCCCTATGTCATCAGTATCGTCAGTGCGATCTTGGTCGCGGGGATGATGCGCCATGTCTTTGTGCTGAGCGGGATCGATACGGTCGGCGAAGGGTTTGTGTCGGGCCTGGGCATTGGCCTGTTTCTGGCGGCACCATGGCTGGCAACGAATTACGGATTTGCCGGCCGCCCGTTTCGGCTGACAGTGATCGACAGCGGCTATGCCACCTTTGGCAGCGCGGTCATTGGGACGGTTTTGACGCTGTTTTGAAAAGAGGGTTCTGACCGCATCGATCAGAACCCTCGCTCACCCCACGCGCACCTACTCCCATAGGCCACCGCGCGATTGGTTGAATTTCGGATCTGACCGTTCTGGTCGGATGCAATTTTGATACCCAAAAGTGGGGTCAAACTCAATTCTGTTCTAGGTTGCTTTGTTCCCAAAACAGAAACACCCGCTTAACCAGCGGGTGTTTCGTCGTAACAGGGGCTGACCGCCATCAGCCGTATACGGACTCTTTGCCGAAATGCTTGGTCAGCATGTAGTAGACCACTGCGCGGTACTTGTTCCGTTCGGACTTGCCATAGGTTTCAATGACCGAATTGATTGCGGCCATCAGTTCGGGGCCGTCCTTGAGGCCGAGCTTCTTCATCAGGAAGTTCTCTTTGACCGTCTCCAGTTCGGAAGGCTGGCTGCCTGCGACAGTCGACGCATCCGCGTTGTAGATCGCGGGACCGCATCCGATGGTCACCTTTGTCAGCAGATCCATGTCGGGTGTCATACCGCACTTGTTTTTCAGATCGTCGGCATACTGCGCGATCAGTTCGTCCCGTTTGCCCATATTCGTCTCCCACCGTTGGACTTGGCCACACTATGACCTTGCGGCGCAGGTTAGTGCAGCAAGCAGGCCGAAACAAAGGAAAATTTGGCGAAATAATTCCCCGCAATCGGCCAAGCGGGGGAAAGACGGCTAGCGCGTTGATTCTTCGGCGGGAGATTGCCAATCGGAACCGGTCAGCGGATCGACAGAATCTCGTCCAGCGGCTTTTTCATCTTGGCCACGGCGGGCACTGTCGCATCCTTGGCAGCGTGGCCTACGGCGATGATCATGGTGGCCTTTTCGCTATCGGGGCGGCCCAACACCTCGCCCAGGAATTTCATCGGATTCGGGGTATGGGTCAGGGTGACCAGACCGGCGGTGTGCAGTGCCGTAAGCAGCATGCCGGTGGCGATGCCAACGCTTTCGGGTACGTAATAGTTCTTGTACCGGGTGCCATCGTCGAACTGCCCATAGCGCTGGGCAAAGACCACGATCAGCCATGGTGCGTCTTCGAGGTGTGGCTTGTGGTCGTTGGTGCCGATGGGTTCCAGCGCCTTGATCCATTCGTCGCTGGCACCGCCCTCATAGAACTTGCGTTCTTCTTCCTCGGCGGCATCACGGATCTGTTTCTTGATCGCGGGGTCGTTGATGGCGACGAAATGCCAGGGCTGATGGTTGGCCCCGCTGGGCGCGGTGCCTGCGGCCGCCACGCACGCCTCGATCACGTCCTGCGCGACCGGACGCGTGTCGTAGTCGCGCACGCTGTGGCGGGTTGCCATGAAATCGCGAAACGCCTGAACGCGGGTTCGCATCTCGTCGTCGCTCAGGTCCTGCCGGTCGGGCAAGGGAATGGCGTTGTAGTCGAGCTTTTCCTTGGCAAACATCAATGTGGGTCCTCGCGTGGGGTCAGGTCACCAGATCAACGACGGGCGCAAGTTTCAAGCCAACTCGGGGTGTTCGTAGGCTTCGGGGTAGGGCATCGGCGTGAACGGACCCAACGGGACCACGCCATTCCATGACCGCCCGAAATATCCCTGTCGACAGTGCAGCAGTGATCCACTGTCGGCGACACCGTCCAGCGCATACATCCGGCACAGCCAGCGCCACAGCTTGGGATAGTCCACGATCCGTGCGCCGTTCAGCTTCATCCGAACGACATAGACCGGGTCGTGTCGGTAAAGGGTGGGAAACAGCCGCAGATCCGCGTCGGTCAGCTGCGGACCAGTCAGAAAGTCACGCCCGTCGGACAGCAACTTGTCCAGATGGTCGAGCGTGTCGAAATAGGCGGTGAACGCAGCAGCATAGACCGCCTGGTCCGACGAAAAACCGGCCTTGTAGGCGCCGTTGTTGATGGTGGCGTAGATCCGGTCGTTCAGCGCGTCAATTCTGGCGCGCAGATCGGGGTCTTCGGGATATAATCGTGTGTTGTCGGTGCCGCCCAGTGCCTGCGCGTGCCGGTCCAGCATCCGAATGATCTCGGCGCTTTCGTTGTTGACGATGCGCTGGGCGATCTTGTCGTACAGGATCGGCACCGATTGTTCCGGTGATCCTTCGGCGCCATAGATGTCCTTGGCCAGGCGCAGGCCCCGACCGGTGCCGGTGTCCGGGGTGCATTCCGGCAGCGGCGTTCCGGTCAGTGTGGCGACACGACCAGGATCGAATTCCCAAAGGTTCGGACCGCGCGGATCGTCATCGCCCGTCCGATTGGGAAAGGCGACGTCAACCGAAATGGCGTCTTGCAGGCCCAGGATGTTCCGGGCCAGCGTCACGCGGTGGCACCATGGGCAATTCAGCGCGACAAACAGGTGATACCGCCCGGTTTCCACGGGAAAGTCCGGGTCGCCGATGGCATGGCGAAACCCTGACACACCGCGCACGAACTCGCCCTTGGCGCGGCGCGCGGCAGCGTCCGTTTGATCCTCTTGCACCGATGTATCGGACTTCGGCACACGCACCCTTTCTCAGAAGTCGAGGTTCTCGACGCTTAGCGCGTTTTTCTGGATGAACTCGCGCCGCGGTTCGACCACATCGCCCATCAGCTTGGTGAAAAGATCGTCGGCCTCGGCCATATCCTCGACCCGCACCTGCAGCAGGGTGCGCGCATCCGGGTCCAGCGTGGTTTCCCACAACTGGTCTGGGTTCATTTCGCCCAGACCCTTGTAGCGTTGCAGCGACAGACCGCGTTCACCTTCCTCCAGAATGGCGGCCAGCAGGTCGAGCGGCCCAAGGATGGTTTGCACCCGTTCCTTGCGGACCAGGGTCGCCGGCAAGCCGTAAACGTCCTGCAGCGATTGCGTGAACGAACCGGTCTTGCGCGCCTCGCCCGATCGCAGCATCGGGCCGTCCAACGTGCGCACCTCTTCGACACCCCGCAGGATGCGGGCCAGTCGCACGCCCTTGTCCTGTGTGATCCGACCGGCCCAGCCGCGTTCCCATTCCAGCGCGATCAGGTTCAGACGTTCCGCCACCTTGTCGGCCACACCTTGCAGGTCGCTGTCCACGGCACCGGGAACAAACGCGCCAGCGATGGCCGCCTGTTCCAGGATGTGGCGCGGATAATGCGTCGGGAACGCGTCAAGCACGCGTTTGAGCTGCCGGGCTTCGTCGACAACGCGCACAAGGTCCTGGCCCACGATCTCTTCGCCGTTGCCTTGTCGCAGCATCGCGCCCTCGGTGCCCTGGGCGATCAGGTAATCCTGCATTTCGGCTTCATCCTTGAGATACACCTCGGATTTACCACGGGCGACTTTGTACAGTGGAGGCTGCGCGATATACAGATAGCCACCTTCGATCAGTTCGGGCATCTGGCGGTAAAAGAAGGTCAGCAGCAAAGTACGGATGTGCGCGCCATCCACGTCTGCATCCGTCATGATGACGATCTTGTGGTAGCGCAGCTTCGAGATGTCGAATTCGTCCCGCCCGATGCCCGTGCCAAGCGCCATGACCATGTTGCCGATTTCCTGCGAACTCAGCATACGGTCGAACCGGGCCCGTTCGACATTCAGGATCTTGCCCTTGAGCGGCAAGATGGCCTGGGTCTTGCGGTCGCGCCCGGTCTGGGCCGACCCGCCGGCGCTGTCACCCTCGACCAGGAAGATTTCGGTGTTGGCGGGGTTCTTGTCGGAACAATCCTTCAGCTTGGAGCTGAGGAAATTCATGTCCATCGGGTTCTTGCGCCGGGTCAGTTCGCGGGCTTTGCGCGCCGCCTCGCGGGCCATGGCGGCCTCGATGATCTTGCCGACGATGATCCGGGCCTCGTTCGGGTTTTCCTCGAACCACTCGGCCAGCTTTTCGTTTACCAGCCCCTCGACAGCGGGGCGGACTTCGGACGACACCAGCTTGTCCTTGGTCTGGCTGCTGAACTTCGGATCCGGCACCTTGACGGACAAAACACAAGTCAGCCCTTCGCGCGCATCGTCGCCGGTAAAGTTGACCTTTTCCTTTTTCGCGATCCCGCTGGACTGGGCGTAATTGTTGATGGTCCGGGTCAGCGCACCGCGAAACCCCGCCATATGCGTGCCGCCATCGCGCTGTGGAATGTTGTTGGTAAAGGGCAGGACGTTCTCGTGGTAGCTGTCGTTCCACCACATCGCGACCTCGACACCGATGTCGTCCCGTTCGCCGGTGATCCAGATCGGTTCGGGCATCACGGATGATTTGTGACGGTCGAGATATTTCACGAACTCCTTCACGCCGCCCTCGTAGAACAGTTCGGACCGCAGGTGTTCGATGGGCCGCTCGTCAATCAGGATGATGCGCACGCCGGAATTCAGGAACGCCAGTTCGCGCAGGCGTTTTTCAAGCGTTTCAAAGCTGTAGTCGAGGTTCGAAAACGTGTCGGTGGACGCAAGGAACCGCACTTCGGTCCCGGTCTTGCCTCCGGCGTCGCCGACGACCTCCAGATGTTTGGCCGTGTCGCCGTGTTCGAACCGCGCCACATGTTCCTTGCCGTCGCGCCAGATACGCAGTTCCAGCCAGACGGACAGGGCATTGACCACCGACACGCCCACCCCGTGCAGACCACCCGACACCTTGTAGGAGTTGCTGTCGAACTTACCGCCCGCGTGCAGCTGGGTCATGATGACCTCGGCGGCCGATACGCCTTCTTCCTCGTGGATGCCCACGGGAATGCCCCGCCCATTGTCGCTGACGGAAACGCTGGAATCCGCGTGAATCGTGACTGTTACCGCGTCTGCATGACCGGCTAGTGCCTCGTCGATGCCGTTGTCGACGACCTCGTACACCATATGGTGCAGGCCGCTGCCGTCGTCAGTGTCACCGATATACATACCGGGCCGTTTGCGCACGGCCTCCAACCCCTTGAGAACCTTGATGGAATCGGCGCCATAGTCCTCGGGGGTCTGCTCGTTCTCTGCCATGAATGGGCCCTTTGTTTCTTGGCCCTAAATATACGGTTTTTCACAGGGAATGTCACGCAACCGACACAAGATTTTGTGGCGTGGCGGCGGGTACGTCCCAGTGCGCCACGCCAACCGTTTCATGCCGCTTGCGCACCGATTTTCTGCACCTGCCGGGTCCAGCGATCAACCAGCCCCGGCTTGGGGTGGCTGGCCCCGGCAAAGTAGGTAAAGCGCGTCGGCTTGATCCCGACAAAGCCGAATACCTGGCCGGTCAGTTGCCGCAGGATCGCACTGCCATAGGCCAGCCGCATGAACCAGCGCGGGCTGTCCGAGGTCAGGATGATGCGCCCCGTCTTGCCGGTCAGCATCGGCGACGGCATCCCCATCCTGTTCAGGTTGCGGGTGTCATAGGCGCGGCCGGGCAGCAGGATCCGGTCCAGCAACCCCTTGAGTTTCGCTGGCAGCCCGCCCCACCAGATCGGCGCGGACATGACCACGTGATCGGCCCATTCCAGATCGTTCAGAACCGCCTCGATCTGCGGTTCCAGTTCCTTCCAGTTGGCATAGCCACCGTCGCCGAAATCCATGTCGAATTCGAGGTCCGACAGGTGGATCAGGCGCACGTCATGTCCTGCCGCCTTGGCCGCCGCCGCATAGGTTTCGGTGAAAAGCCGCGACAGGGATTTCGCGCCGGGGTGACCGTTCAGGATGGTAATGCGTTTGGGTGTCATCGGGATGCTCCATGAGATGAAATTGACCATGGTCAGTTTTATAGACTCATAAAATGACCGCGGTCAATAATTAATTTGACCACGGTCAATTTTTCTGCCAAAACACCGTCCATGAACAAACCTGTCCAAGCCCGCACCCTGAAAACCCGCGCCAAGCTGATCGACGCCGCCAAGGCGCTTGTCGCCGCGTCCGACTACGAATCATTGCGGGTCGAAGATGTCGTGCAACGCGCAGGCGTGGCCAAGGGCACGTTCTTTGCCCACTTTCAGGACAAGGACGCGCTGATGGACGAATTGATCGGCGAACGGATCGCGACCATCCTCAACGACATCGCTGCCGGTCCACAACCGACCTCACCGGTCGAAATCGTGCAGGCGTTGCGCCCCCTCATCTCGTTTGCCATCGCCGAACGCTACGTGTTCGACCTGGTGCTGCGGTACAGCGGGGCCGCGGGAATCAGCGATATCGGTCCCATCGCCCGCACGTTCGAGCAGCAATACGAACTGTCGTTGCAATGGGTGACGCACCCGGACCTCAAGGTGCGCGACGACGTGCCGCCCGAATTGCTGGCCGAAGGCATCGGTGCGTTCCTGATTCAGGCGATTTCGCTTGCCTTCTGCGCGCTGCACAGTTCCGTCAGCGTCGAGGAACGGCTCGTGCCATATCTCGACGCGTGGCTCAGGTAATCGGGATCACCAGACCGACCAGGATCAGCAACGCTCCCGCCGCCAGGTTCATGCGCCGCAGCGCGATGGGTGACGACACCAGCCGCCGCGCCCGGTCGATGAAACCTGCCATCACCAGGTTGCCGAACAGCGGCACGATCATCGACAGCGCCACAATCACCAAAACGTCCAACACCGTCAGGCGGGTCAGATCAAAGAACCCCGGCAACATGCCCATATAGAACAAGATCGCCTTGGGATTGCCCAGGATCACCGCCAACCCGGCGGCAAAGCCCGCCCACATGCCGGGACGCGTCAGGCGGCTGTCGGTGCCGATGGCCTTGTCCGCGCTGCGGATCACCAGCGCGCCCATCAGGATGAAAATGCCCGCCGCCACCCATTTCAGCAGTTCCAGTACGCCGCCATACACGCTCAGCAGCCAGGTGATGCCAAAGATGGCCAGCAGCGACCACAGCGCGTCCCCGACAACAACGCCCAGCGCCAAGGGCCACGCCGCCTGAAACCCGCCCGACAGGCTGCGCGCGATCAGGCCCACCCAGACCGGTCCGGGGGTCAGGAACAACACCAGCAGCGCACCGGTATAAAGTGCCACGTCCCAAGGGCCTAGTGTCATGGCCCATGGACCTCGCTGATGCCGTCGGTGTCGGTGACATGCAGGTACTGCGCCCGGTCGCCCAGACTATCGAACAGTTCCGGGCCGGTCCCGGTCATCCATGCCTGCGCGCCCAGGGCGCAGATCTCATCATACAGCGCCGCGCGGCGGTCCGCATCCAGATGAGCCGCCACCTCGTCCAGCAGCAGCAGGGGCGGGGCACCGAAATCGCGGGCCAATGCGCGGGCATTGGCAAGGATCAGGGACACAAGCAGTGCCTTCTGCTCGCCGGTCGAACAGTCCTTGGCGGGCACGTCCTTGGCGGCATAGACACCGAACAGATCGGCGCGATGCGGCCCGATCAAGGTGCGCCCGGCGGCCACGTCACGGGCGCGCCCATCCGCCAGGGCGGCGCGCAGGTCCTCCACCGTTTCTGGCATCCCCAACTCGCCCGGGCGCAGGATCAGGTCGGCGGCGGGAAATGCGGTCTGCGCCCCGGCTTGCGCATCCGCCAGATCCCGCAACGCCTGCTGCCTGTTGGCATGAATTGCCGCCCCGGTCTCGGCCATCCGGATTTCGAGGGCGGCATACCAATGGGGATCGCGCACCATGTCCTTGAGCAGCCGGTTCCGCTCGCGCATCGCCTTTTCATAGTCCAGCGACAATTGCGCATGATCCGGCAGAAAGCTCAGGGTCATGCGGTCAAGAAACCGCCGCCGCCCCTCGGCCCCTTCGATCCACAGCCGGTCCATTGACGGGATCAGCCACAACACACGGGACACCCGGCCCAGTGCGGTCTGCGCAGCCGCCTTGCCGTCAATCCTGACCTGGCGGGCGGCACCGCCCTCGGACCATGTTTCGATCTCATGAACCTGCGCCAGGGAATGCAGAACGGCCGACAGCTTCCAACCCACCGCCTCGGGCCGGCGGGTCATATCCTCGGCCGAGGCACGGCGCAGCCCGCGGCCGGGGGAAAACAGGGAAACCGCTTCCAATATGTTGGTCTTGCCGGCACCGTTGGGGCCATGGATCGCCACGGGACGCGGATCGAGTGTCAGGCGGGCCAGCTTGTGCGACCGAAAATGCGACAGGGTCAAAGCAGAAAGGGACAGCGCCATTACTGTCCCCGTCTCTGTCCCAAAAAAATCCCCGCCGGAGGCAAGAAAGTTACACGCGCATCGGCATGACGACATAGACCGCCGATTGGTCGTTGCCTTCACGCATCAGGGTCGGATCACCGGACGAGTTGAACATGAACACGGCATTCTCGCGATCGACCTGAGACGCGATTTCCAGCAGGTATTTCGCGTTAAACCCGATTTCCAGCCGTTCGTCGCCATAGGCGACGGCCAGCTCTTCTTCGGCGGCACCGCTGTCGGGGGCGTTGACGGACAGCACCAGCCGGTCCTCGTCCAGTTGCAGCTTGACCGCGCGGGACCGTTCCGACGAGACGGTGGCCACACGGTCCACCGCCTTGGCGAAATCACCGGCGTCGACCTCCATCTTGCGGGTGTTGCCCACGGGAATGACGCGGGTGTAGTCCGGGAATGTGCCGTCGATCACCTTGGACGTCAGGGTGATATCCGGCGTGGCAAAGCGCACCTTGGTTTCGGACACGGACACGGCGATCTGCATGTCGTCGTCGTCCAGCAGTTTGCGCAATTCACCCACGGTCTTGCGGGGCACGATCACCCCGGGCATGTCTGCGGCCCCGTCGGGCAGGTCGCCGTCGATCCGGGCCAGCCGGTGGCCATCGGTTGCAACACAGCGCAGCACCTTGCCGTCGTCGCCGTCGGACACATGCATGTAGACGCCGTTCAGATAATACCGCGTCTCTTCGGTCGAGATGGCGAATTTCGACTTGTCGAACAGGCGCCGCAACACCGGGGCAGGCACCGAGAAGTTGGAGGCGTATTCCGACGACGCCATGACTGGAAAGTCTTCCTTGGGCAGTGTCGCCAGCGAAAAGTTCGACCGCCCGGCCTCGACCGTCAGACGCCCTGCCGTGGCGTCGGCGTTCAGCGTGACCAGCGCGCCATCTGGCAGTTTGCGCACAATTTCGTGCAGCGTGGTGGCGGCGACGGTGGTCGAGCCCGCGCGCTCGACCTGGGCCGGGGCCTTGTCGACCACCTCGATATCCAGGTCGGTCGCGCGAAAAGTCACATCGGATCCTTCGGCCTCGATCAGCACATTGGCCAGGATCGGGATCGTGTTGCGCCGTTCGACCACCGATTGCGCCTGGCTCACGGCCTTGAGCAGCACGCCGCGTTCCACACTGATCTTCATCTGTCCCTCTCCCCACCAGTTTGCCGGGCCCGAACTCCGGGATGGGCACACTAGCCCAACCACCACGCATCACAAGCGTTTTATTGCTTGTCGGGCGCGGGCACGCAGGCGTCAAGATCATCCCGGGCGGTTGCCATCGAAAAACAACCATGATGTTCTTCTGAGTGGCCTACGAAAGCCACAACAGGACAATCCGAACACGCACATTAGGTGGCTCAGAGTGGCGCGACGCAAATCACGGACAAAGCTGCCCGCGCCTTTCCTCCAGCGCCTGACGGTGCTGCGGCCGGAACTTGACGGAAAAACGGGATACCCGTTCGACGTACCGTGGATGACACTACCGGATTTCGAGCTGCAATTCACAACACCGGTGACTGTCATTGTGGGGGAAAACGGGACGGGGAAATCGACCCTGATCGAAGCGATCGCAGCGCTGAGCGGTTATGACGAGGCGGGCGGCGGCAAAGGATACCGCCCGGTCGATCATTCCACCGCCATCGACACAAGCGGCGCGCTGCTCGCAGAGGTGCTGCGCGCCGGTTGGTTGCCCAAGATCACCGACGGCTGGTTTTTCAAGGCGGAGTCCTTCTTTTCCGTGGCCCGTTACCTCGACGATGCGGCGCGTAGAAGGTGGCGGCCCCGCCCCCGATTTTCTGTCCTGGAGCCACGGCGAGGGGTTTGTGCGGTTCTTCGAAGAGCGCATGTCCCGTCAGGGCATCTACTTCATGGACGAACCGGAAAGTGCGCTGTCGCCGCGGCGGCAACTGGAACTGTTGCGGATTCTGGATGGTGTGCAGCGCTCAGCAACTTCTCAGGTGATCATGGCGACCCATTCACCCATTCTGATGGCTGTTCCAAACGCACGGGTGCTTGAGGTCACGCGCCATGGTTTCGCGGAAATTGATTACCGTCGCACATCGCATTTCAAGCTGTACCAGTCATTCACCGTGGACCCGGATGAATTCATATCCGATGCCCTGCGCGGAGAAGAAGACCGGCATCTTTAACGGCAAAAGGGCGCCCGTCTGGACGCCCCGATGTGGTGGATTTGCCGCAAATCAGGCTTCGAGCGAACGGCGCAGCAGTTCCAGGTCCTCGGCGATCTGGCCGTCGGACTGTTTCAACTCTTCGATCCGTTTGACGCCGTGCATGACGGTGGTGTGGTCGCGGCCCCCAAAGCGGCGGCCGATTTCGGGCAACGAACGCGATGTCATGTGTTTGGAAAGGTACATCGCCACCTGACGGGGCCGCGCATAGCTGCGCAGGCGCTTGGGGCCGATCATGTCGCTCAGGCGGATGTTGTAGTGTTCGGACACCTTGCGCTGAATTTCCTCCACCGTGATCTTGCGTTCCGAGGCGCGCAGCACGTCCGACAGGCAATCCTGCGTCAGGTCCATGTCGATCTTGCGGCCCACAAGGCTGGCAAAGGCAAAGAGCCGGGTCAGCGCCCCTTCGAGCACGCGGACATTGGTCGAGATGCGCAGGGCCAGGAATTCCAGCACGCCATCCTCGACGGTCAGTCCGGGATAGGTGGCCATCTGCTGCTCGACCTTGGACTGAAGGATGCCCAGGCGCAGTTCGTAATCGGTGGGGTGCAGGTCCACGACCAGACCGCATTGCAGGCGGGATTTCACCCGGTCCTCAAGGTCCTTGATCTCGCCGGGGGCGCGGTCGGCGCTGATGATGATCTGCTTGTTCTGGTCTACCAGCGCATTGAAGGTGTGAAAGAATTCCTCCTGCGTGCTGTCCTTGCCTGCGATGAACTGGACGTCATCGACCATCAGCACGTCGACCGACCGGAAGATGGATTTGAAATCCATCATCTTGCGGTCGCGCAGGGCCTGCACGAAACGGTACATGAACTGTTCGGCCGACAGGTACAGCACATTCAGATCCGGACGGCGGCTTTGCAGTTCCCACGCGATGGCGTGCATCAGGTGCGTTTTGCCCAGCCCGACGCCACCATACAGAAACAGCGGGTTGAACGTGACCGGGCCACCCTCGGCCACGCGCTTGGCCGCGGCATGGGCCAGTTCGTTGGGCTTGCCGACAACAAAGCTGTCGAAGGTAAAACGCTTGTCGAGCGGGGCGGCCGAAAGCATCGAATGTGCCGGGGCCGTCTGTGTCACCGGCATCGATGCGATGCCGTTCGGTGATGCGGCAGAGTTGGCGGGTGTCGCAGCCGGGCGCGCATGACTGTTTGCGGACACGGAAAAGCTGAGGCGGCGGATCGTGTCGTCTTCGGACTTCAGCTCGTGCAGGATCAGGTCCGAAAAGTTCTGGCTCACGTAGTTGCCCAGGAAGTTGGTCGGCACATCAAAGGTCGCCACCCCATCTGCCAGTCCGCGAAATTCCAGCGGTTCGATCCACGTGGCATAATTGTTCTGTCCCACTGTCTTGAGCAGCCGTTTTCTCAGCTGTCCCCATTTTTCTTGTGTCATGCTAACGTACCATCCCTTCTGCCTACCTACGTTCCCATCGAACTGCCCGCGCACCAGGCCCTCACCACTTAACTCGAGGCCGACCGAATCCACCCCGCTGCCAGCACGGCGGGTCCGATCCATCCGGATATATCACAGATATGGCGCACCGCATGTTGCCAGCCCAAACGTGCAACAGCGCGGCGTGCCTTCCGCACACCAAATTATTGACAGGTCGGCATGTGGACCTTTTCGGTCCTCACCAGACACGAGACGATCGACTGCCCGATCGTTCCGAACCACAGACTTGTGTAGCCCCAGCTACATCAAGATTTGGCCTGTCCCCCCAAGACGACTACGAGTCGCAAGACAGGTGGTAGCAAGATCGTCTGCGGGCCGTCCACAGAACTTATTTGTTGACTCGAATTTTTTCAGACCGAATCTCTGCGGCCCTTGTTTTTATGGCAAAAACGAAAAAAGCGCCGCAAAAATGCGACGCTTTGCTTTTCAATTCAGGGGGGAATTATCCCAGCGCTTTGACGCGAGCGGAAAGCCGCGACATTTTGCGCGACACCGTATTCTTGTGGTAAACACCCTTGGTCACGCCGCGCATCAGCTCGGGCTGAGCCGCCTTGAGCGCGGCACCCGCGGCGTCCTTGTCACCAGAGGCAATCGCCTCTTCGACTTTGCGCAGATAGGTGCGGATGCGCGAACGACGCGCCTTGTTCACTGCGAAGCGTTTTTCGTTTTGACGGGCCCGCTTCTTGGCCTGAGGCGAATTTGCCATGATTATCTCGTCCCAATGATTGGTGCGGTAGTTTCAGAAGCCGCGTCTCTAGGCGCGACTCGGGCCTAAGTCAACAGGATGTGCACAGCGGGTTGTTGCGCAGCGAATCAAATCAGGTCCGAAACGTGTTATGGTGGCCCCATCCACACAAGCAAACGGAGGATGACATGATGCAGACCATGGCCATTTCCCAACACGCCCACGCCCTGTACCGCGCGCATGGCAACAAGGCCGAAGCCGAAGCAGCGCAGCGGGAACGCGCGGCACAAGAGGCGGGCAAAGCGACGGAAGCCAGGAACTGGCGCAAGATCCGCGCATCGATTCGGCACATCCGGGGTGCCAACCAGCCCTAGGGGCCAACGGCGCAATTCCGCACCGCAACTACTTGTCGCGGAACTGCGCCTCGCGCTTTTCAAGGAAGGCGGCCATGCCTTCTTTTTGATCTTCGGTCGCGAACAGCGAATGGAACACGCGCCGTTCGAACAGCAGCCCCTCGCGCAGCGGTGTTTCGAACGACCGGTTCACCGCTTCCTTGACGGCCATGACCGACACCATGGATTTTTCGGCGATCTTTTCCGCCGCGCCCATGGCTTCGTCCATCAGCTTCTTCGCGGGCACCACGCGGCTGACAAGGCCGGAGCGTTCCGCCTCTTCGGCATCCATGAAGCGGCCCGTCAGGTTCATGTCCATCGACTTGGCCTTGCCCACAGCCTTGGTCAGGCGCTGCGTGCCACCGATTCCGGCCATGACGCCCAGGTTGATCTCGGGCTGGCCGAACTTGGCCGTGTCGGACGCAATGATGAAATCGCACATCATCGCCAACTCGCACCCGCCGCCCAGCGCATAGCCGGACACTGCGGCGATCACGGGCTTGCGCACGCGCGCAATTGTATCGGTTTCCGGGCCGAACAGATCCTCGGTGAACACCTCGACATAGGACTTGTCCTTCATCATCGCGATGTCGGCACCAGCGGCAAATGCCTTGTCCGAACCCGTCAGAACGATGCACCGCACCTTGTCGTTGGACTGGCACGCGCCCATGGCATCGGCCAGTTCCGACATCAGCTGGTCGTTCAACGCGTTCAGGGCATCCGGGCGGTTCAGGGTGATCTTGGCGATATGGTCTTCGATGTCGACGATGATCGTCTCGTAGGCCATGGGTCAGCTTTCATCAGTTGTCATTAGGGGCCGAGCATTATCACGGGGTTGTCCCGTTTCAAGTCAAGTTTGACACGACCTGCAGTAGAAACTGGATCGGCCCGATTGCACAACCCGTGCAATGACAGACCGGCATCCATCCCTGCGGCACGGTTCCCCTTCGCGCCCGTATACATCGAACTGGTGCTGAAAATATCCAAGCTCTCCATCGGCTTGGCGGAAATCCCGCAGGGATGATCCCCCCGCTTCGATCGCTTCGGCCAGCACGTCGCGGATGATTGGTACAAGCGCGGCGACCCTGCGGGTCGCGATCCTGCCGGCCTTGCGCGTGGGCGAGATACCGGCACGGTACAGCGCCTCGCACACATAGATATTGCCCAGGCCGGCAACGATTCTCTGATCCAGCAGCGCGGATTTCACCGGCGTGTTCCTGCCCCTGAAGGCCGTGATCAGGTGATCTTCGTTGAACGCATTGCCCAGCGGTTCAGGCCCCAGAACGCGGAGCAGTTTGTGCCGATCCGCGGTTGCGGTCTGCATCAGGTCCATCGCCCCGAACCGCCGCGGATCGTTGAAGGTGATGCGCGCGCCGTTGTCCATGTGCAGCACTACGTGGTCATGTTTTTCGGGCGCGGGATGGTCATGCAGGAACTGCCCCAGCGGATCGCCCGAAATCAACATCCGCCCCGACATGCCCAGATGGATCAGCAGCGTCTCGCCCGTATCCAGATCGGCCAGGATGTATTTCGACCGCCGCCGCAAGCCGTTCACCCGCGCGCCCGTCAACCGCTGCGCCATCCGTTCGGGAAACGGCCAGCGCAGATCGGGGCGATTCACGTCCGCCTGCGCGATCACGGCATCCTCCATCGCGGGGATCAGCCCGCGGCGCACGGTTTCGACTTCGGGCAGTTCGGGCAAGGGGCGGCTCCTGCGGCGATAAGGCTCCGTTGTGTATGCCTGCCGTGGCTCTATAACAAGGGCTGTGACAGCGGAAAGACCACCCCATGACTGACGACAAGACCACGCATTTCGGGTTCGAAACCGTCCCCGAGGACGAAAAGGCGGGGCGCGTGCAGGGCGTGTTCAATTCGGTTGCATCCAAATACGACGTCATGAACGACGTGATGAGTGTCGGCATCCACCGCATCTGGAAAGTGGCGATGATGGATTGGCTGGCCCCGCGCGCCGGTCAGAAGCTGCTGGATGTGGCGGGCGGCACCGGCGATATCTCGTTCAAGTTCCTCAAACGCGCGGGCCACGGCCA
>JBCBFX010000019.1:0-51137 GCA_038527345.1 Pseudomonadota bacterium
TTGAACGGGGCAAGGGAAAGCGATTCCTGAAGTCGGTCAAGGACATGACCCGCCTGTGCCGTCGTTTGGGTCTGGGCCTGATGACGGTGCGGCCGAAGGATGGTCTGGTTCAGGTGCATTGCGATCCGGGCCCCTATGCCCCGCGCAAGAACACCCGGCGTCAGGGACAACTGCTCAGGGAATTCGCCGCCCGCGCGGGCGATCCGAATGACGGCGGACAGACACGGGTGGGACTGGTGACTGCCTATCGGCAGGATGCGTTGCGGCTGGCGGTATACCTGTACGAGACGGGCGCGTGCAAAGGGGCCGATGTGGCGCGCGAAACCGGCGTGGACCGCGCGACGACCATGATGCGCCACAACCACTATGGCTGGTTCGAAAAGGTGGACAAGGGCGTCTATGGCCTGACGCCGCAAGGGGCCGCGGCGGTCACGCAATCGGGCGCCGCGCTGGGGTCGTAGCGGACTTCGACACGAAGTCCGGCCCGTTTTCCGTGTCGGAAAACGGCACCGCCCGGTGCCAATGGTCTTTAGAATGGCTGGCGTTCCAACGTATAGCCCCGCAGCGCCAACTGGTTCAGCAAACCGGTCTCGCCCCCCAGATGCGCGGCCCCGACCGCGACAACGATATCGCTTTCGCTGCGCGCCTCGATCCGCTCCATCCAGGCCAGGTTCCGCTGATCCAACAGTTGCGCCATCATCTCGTTGAACAGCTGATCGAACTCGGCCGCGGGGAAATCGATCTGCGCCCGGGTGAACACCTTGCCGAACGCCAGCAGTTCGCCGTGCCGTTCATCGAAATACGCCTCGATCGTGGTGGCGGTTGTGTCATCGATGAACCGTTCCATCCGTGCGGCCAGCGGCAAAAAGCGGATCTGTTCGTCAATCGGTTCGGCGGCCAGCACCTCGATCACGTCCAGCGCGGTTTCCAGCGCATCCACCGGTACTGCGGATGCCGTCGCGATGTCCGTCAACCGGTGGTCCAGCCCCTTCTTGCCCCTGTGAAAATCGGCCACGGCGCAAGGGGCCACCGCAAGGGTCAGGGACAGGAACCAAGGCTGGTATTTCGCCGCCACAAAAGCCGGTACGCCGCGCGCTTGCGCCGCGTCCGAAAGCGCCGACCAGACGTCTGGGGGCAGGCGGTCGATCAGCGTGGGCCCCTCTGTCAAAAAGGCGATGGATGGATCCGCCGTGATCGCACGGCCCAGCGCGGCCTCTTCCGCTTTGGTCACTTCGAGCAGCAGCACATCCGCCGCCGCCACGACGGGGGCGAGGCGGTCGGTGATCGCATCCATCCGCGGATCCGAAATATGCATCGTGCCGATGACGGTGATGACCCGGCCGTCCCGCGTGGCGCGCCAGTGGTTTCCCTCGGCATAGGCGTGGTCTGCGACGATCGCGGCCATCTCGGCCCGCATCGCCGGATCAAGACGATCCCGCAAATCCACGCCCCGGCACGCGGCGATGGACGCCGACGGCGCCGTCAGCAGAGCCACGAACAGAACCACCCAATGCGTCATGCGTCCCATCACGAACCCTTTTCAAATGCGCTTCATCTTTAGACCGGCCTGCACCAATGGAACAAGCAGCAACCCCGGCCCGAACGAAAGTGTCATCAGTCCTGTTGACAGCGCAGCGCCATATCCCTAACTACGCCACGTTATCACTCGCACTCGGTGAGTGCTAACGGCCCCCGAACCGGGGTCCTGGGAAGAAACTTTGAGCCTCAAGGAGCTACAAAGATGGCATTGAAACCGCTTCATGATCGCGTGCTTGTACGCCGCACCGAAAGCGAAGAGAAAACCTCGGGCGGGTTGATCATCCCCGACAGCGCCAAGGAAAAGCCGAGCGAAGGCGAAATCGTCGCCGCAGGCCCTGGCGCACGCAAAGACAGCGGCGAGCTGATCGAGATGGGCGTGAAAGCCGGCGACAAGGTGCTGTTCGGCAAGTGGTCCGGCACCGAGGTCACCATCGAAGGCGAAGAGCTGCTGATGATGAAAGAAAGCGACATCATGGGGATCATCGAGTAAGCGACCCCCGACGACCGGTGCGCAGTGAATGCGCACCCTACGGATTATCCCACAAGGAGAACGAACATGGCTGCTAAGGACGTCAAATTCGACACCGATGCCCGCGCACGTATGCTGACGGGTGTGAACATCCTCGCCGACGCTGTAAAAGTCACCCTGGGCCCCAAGGGCCGTAACGTGGTGCTGGACAAATCCTTTGGCGCACCCCGCATCACCAAGGACGGTGTGTCGGTTGCCAAGGAAATCGAACTGGAAGACAAGTTCGAGAACATGGGCGCGCAAATGGTCAAGGAAGTGGCCCAGCGCACCAACGACGAAGCAGGTGACGGCACCACCACCGCCACCGTGCTGGCCCAGGCCATCGTCAAGGAAGGCATGAAATCGGTTGCCGCCGGCATGAACCCGATGGACCTCAAGCGCGGCATCGACATGGCGACCCTGAAAGTCGTCGAAGCCATCAAGGCCGCCTCGCGCGAAGTGAGCGACAGCGCCGAAGTGGCGCAGGTCGGCACCATCTCGGCCAATGGCGAAAGCGACATCGGCCAGCAAATTGCTGACGCAATGCAGAAAGTCGGCAACGAAGGCGTGATCACCGTCGAAGAGAACAAGGGCCTCGAAACAGAGACCGACGTTGTCGAAGGTATGCAGTTCGACCGCGGCTACCTCAGCCCCTACTTCGTGACCAACGCCGACAAGATGACGGCCGAGCTCGAAGACTGCATGATCCTGCTGCACGAAAAGAAACTGTCGTCGCTGCAGCCCATGGTTCCGCTGCTGGAATCGGTGATCCAGTCGCAGAAACCTCTGCTGATCATCGCCGAAGACGTCGAAGGCGAAGCGCTGGCGACCCTTGTGGTCAACAAACTGCGCGGCGGCCTGAAGATCGCAGCCGTCAAGGCCCCCGGCTTTGGTGACCGCCGCAAAGCCATGTTGCAGGACATCGCGATCCTGACCGGCGGCCAGGTGATCTCCGAAGATCTGGGCATGAAGCTCGAAAACGTGACCATGGACATGCTGGGCACCGCCAAGCGCATCCAGATCACCAAGGACGAGACCACCGTGATCGACGGCAACGGCGAGAAAGCCGAGATCGAAGCGCGCGTCGCCCAGATCCGCGGCCAGATCGAGGAAACCACGTCGGACTACGACCGTGAGAAACTGCAAGAACGCGTGGCCAAACTGGCTGGCGGTGTTGCCGTGATCCGCGTCGGCGGTATGACAGAAGTCGAAGTGAAAGAGCGCAAGGACCGCGTCGACGACGCGCTGAACGCGACCCGCGCTGCCGTGCAAGAAGGTGTCGTTGTGGGCGGCGGTGTTGCCCTTGTACAGGCTGGCAAGGCCCTTGACGGTCTGCAAGGCGAGAACAACGACCAGAACGTCGGTATCTCGATCGTGCGCAAGGCCATCGAATCGCCGCTGCGCCAGATTGCCGAAAATGCAGGCGTCGACGGTGCCGTGGTTGCGGGCAAGATCCGCGAAAGCGACGACAACACCTTTGGCTTCAACGCCCAGACCGAAGAGTACGGCAACCTCTTTGACTTCGGCGTCATCGACCCGGCCAAAGTGGTGCGTACCGCACTGCAGGACGCAGCCTCGGTCGCAGCTCTGCTGATCACAACCGAAGCCATGGTCGCCGACAAGCCCGCCAAGGAAGGCGCAGGCGGCGCGGGCGGCGGTATGCCCGACATGGGCGGCATGGGCGGCATGATGTAAGCCAACCGGCCATTGCAAATGACGAGGGGTCGCCAATCGGCGGCCCCTTTTTTGTTAAGCGCTGACAAAGTGATGCGGGTCGATCAGATTTTCGTCAGATGCCAGACCTGTTCAACCGGATAGGTCCGCGCCCACTCTGCCGGGACGGCACCTCGGGTCCCTTCCGCCCAGACCGGCGCATATACCTCCTGATACCGTGAAACCGCGAACCCGGTTGTCGCGAACAGTTTCATCCAGTCAGACATCGTCAGGTTGTAGCATATGCCGGTGGGCTCGAATTCGACTTGCGTCCAGTCCGCCCCCCACATGCCGCGATAGGGGCGATGCAGGGTCCGGTCCGCGGGCGATCCGTCCAGCGGCGAACAAATCAGCGACAGCGGATGGTTTCCCAGAAACACAAGCTGCCCCCCCGGCCGCAGCAATCGCCACGCCTCGGGCAACCATTTGTCAGCGGGACACCAGATCGATGCGCCGTATTCCGACACCGCAAAGTCGAACGCCGCGTCCGGCAAGCCAGTTCTTTCGGCGTTCCCCTCGACAAAGGTGATGTCGGCACCGTTTTCGCCCGCAAGCTGACGGGCCGTGGCCAGTTGTTCGGCAGAAAGGTCGATGGCGGTGACCCGGGCACCGCGCCGGACCATCCAGCCCGAGACATACCCCGTTCCACAGCCCAATTCGATCGCATCCATATCCGTCATGTCCGGCGGCAGCAGGTGCAGGTCATTTTCGGAGTTACCCCAACTGCCCCATTCCGGCGTTTCGAGGCTCCACAGCCGTTTGCCCAGGTCTACCCAATTGGGGGCGTCGGCATTCCATATGTCCCTGTTGATAGACAGGTGATCGCGTGTCATCGCCCGGTCCCCGCTTGATTGTGGGTGCCGCCATATCACATTCGGCGCATTCAAAACACCGTGGGGCGTGGTGCCAAAGGTCTGTAAATCATGGCCAAACCCCGGCCCCTGCCCCGAACCGGACGCCCCGGCCCCGGGACGCGGCGTGTCGCCAAGGCGTATCAACGTCCCTCTTGCACCCTTTCCCACCATGCGCCACGGTCCCGCCATGCGGCGCGTGATGATCATCGGACAGCCCGGTTCGGGCAAATCGACACTGGCGCGCCGCTTGGGCGACCTCACGTTCCTGCCCGTCATCCACATCGACCATATCCACTGGAAACCCGGCTGGGTCGAACGCGACCGGGCCGAAAAAACACGCATGGCGCTGAACGTGATCGAAAGGCCAGCATGGATTTTCGAGGGCGGGCACAGTGCGACGTGGCCCCAGCGGCTTGAACGCGCAGACACCCTGATCTGGCTCGACATGCCGCTAGTTCTGCGCGCCAAGCGCGTGCTGTGGCGCACGATCCGCTATTTCGGCCGCACCCGCCCCGATCTGCCCGACGGCTGTCCGGAACAGGTCAGCCTGGAATTCTGGTCGTGGATCTGGCGCACGCGCCACAGCGCGCGGGCGAGGATGCAGGGGCTGTTTGACACGGCACCGGCTGACAAGACGACCTATCATTTCACGTCCCCCGCGCAGGTGAACGTTTTTCTGTCCGACCTCGGAGCGGCCCTGTCCGTGGGCAACCTTGGCATTCCGCACCGGTGACATGATGCGTCTGATCCTGCTTACCTGCGTCACCATGGTCGCCTTTGCCTCCAACTCGCTGTTGAACCGGGCGGCCATCGACAGCGGGGCCATCGACCCGTCCAGCTTTGCGGTGATCCGGGTGGCGGCGGGGGCGCTGGCGCTGTGCATGATCCTGACGGTGCGCGGCGGGGGCCTGCCGGTGCTGGCCCCGGGGCGGGCGTTGGGCGCGCTCAGCCTGTCGCTTTACATGATCGGGTTTTCGCTGGCCTACGTGACGCTGGATGCGGGCCTGGGCGCGCTGATCCTGTTTGGCACGGTGCAGGTCACGATGTTCAGCTGGGGTGCCTTGCGCGGTGCGCCCCCGAACCGACGGCAATTGATCGGGGCCGGCGTCGCCTTTGCCGGGCTGGTGCTGGCGCTTTGGCCCAAGGGCGGGGCGGCGGGGTCGGACCTTGCCGGCGCGGGCCTGATGCTGCTGGCGGGGCTGGGCTGGGCCGCCTATACGCTGGCGGGGCGCGGGGCACAGGACCCGCTGGCCGCGACGGCCGCGAATTTCGTGGTCACTTTGCCCATCATGCTGCTGTTGCTGGTGGGCGCCGCACTGCACGCGGCCCCGTCCGGAATTGCGCTGGCCATCGTATCGGGGGCCGTGACCTCGGGGCTGGGCTATGCGCTGTGGTACCACGTGTTGCCGCAGCTGACCGCGCAGACGGCCGCTGTGGTACAGCTGAGCGTTCCGGTCATTGCCATTGCCGCAGGCGCGCTGCTGTTGGGTGAAAGCGTCGGCCTGCCGCTGATCCTGTCGGCCGCCATGGTGCTGGGCGGCATCGCGCTGGCGGTCACTTCACGATCACCTCAAGCGGATCGTAGCTGAGGGCCGCCTGCCCAAAAGCCAGATCACCCAGACTGCCCGGTTTGTGCGGTACGCCGGCCAGTTCGGCGCGTGTCAGCCAGCGGCGATCTGTTACGATGGCTTCGGCATCGGTCCACGCGTCGGGACGCGGACTGCCGGCGGCGACGGTGCAGCGGAAGAACACCTCGACCTGATGATAGCCGCTGATGGGATCGTGGAATTCGTTGACCAGGCACGGGGCACCCACCGCGACCCGCAACCCGGTCTCTTCGAACACCTCACGCGCAAGGTTGTCGGGCAGACTGCTGCCCACCTCGACCCCGCCGCCGGGGGCACACATCAGCGGGCTTTGACCGTCGGGCCAGGCATTGACCATCAGAATGCGCCCCTCTTCGACCAGGACGGCACGCACGGCAAGGCGCGGGGATTTGGGTCGCATGGGCACGGCTCCATCAAAACATTGGTTCGGACCATTCCATACGGCGCGCGGCAACGCTATCTCAAGGAACATGAGACGTGTGCTGATCCTTTTGCTGCTTTGGCTGCCCCTGCCCGCGCTGGCCGATTGCGTGGTGCTTCTGCACGGGCTGGCACGGACAGAGACGTCGATGATCGTGCTGGAACAGGCGCTGAACGCCGCCGACTATGGCGTAGTGCGGCCCGGCTATCCCTCGACTTCCGCATCGGTCGAGGAATTGGCGACGCGTGTCGTGCCCAACGCCATCGCCGCCTGCGGACAGGAACCAGTGCATTTCGTGACCCATTCCATGGGTGGGATCCTTTTGCGGTATTGGTTTGCACAGCACGGCACCCCGGACCGGTTGGGCCGCGTGGTGATGTTGGCACCGCCGAACAAGGGCAGCCAGGTGGTGGACGAACTGGGCGACCTAGAAGCCTTTGGCTGGCTCAACGGGCCCGCCGGCGGGCAGTTGGGCACCGGTCCCGACAGCCTGCCGCTGGCACTGCCGCCTGTGGACTACCCGGTGGGGGTGATCGCAGGCACACAGTCGCTGAACCCCTATTTCTCGACCCTGCTGCCCGGACCGGATGACGGCAAGGTATCGGTGCAATCCACTGCCGTGCAAGGGATGCGGGATCACATCCAACTGCCCGTGACCCACACCTTTATGATGAACAATCCGAACGTGATCGCGCAGGTTCTGACCTTCCTCGAAGCGGGCGGGTTCGACCGCGACTTGCGCTGGATCGATGCGGTTGCGGACCATCTGAACTGCCCCAAGGGTGCCTGTCTGTTCGGAGACACCCATGCTGACAATTGATCTGGTGGGCGCGCAGGTCCTGCTGCCGGATGGCCTGGCCAACGCGCGGCTGAGCCTGAGCGGGGGAAAGATCGTTGACGCACCCGTGGGGCGCGACGTGGACCTGTCCGGCTACCGCGTGCTGCCCGGCATCATCGACGCGCATGGCGACGGCTTTGAACGCCACATGGCCCCGCGCCGCGGCGCGATGAAGGAAATGGGCGACGGTCTGATCGCGACCGAGGCGGAATTGGCCGCCAACGGCATCACCACCGGCGTTCTGGCACAGTTCGTCAGTTGGGAGGGCGGGCTGCGTGGCTTCGACTTTGCCGATGCGGTGTTCACGGCGCTGAAACAGGCGCGCGCCACCCTTGTCACCGACATCCGCCCGCAATTGCGGTTCGAAATCCACCTGCTTGACCTTTACGACACGCTGCCGGACCGCATCCGCGACTGGGGGATCAATTATGTCGTGTTCAATGACCACCTGCCGCACGACCGGCTGGCAGAACGGCGCAAGCCCCCGCGCCTGACGGGGCAGGCGCTCAAGGCCGGGCGCAATCCGGAGAAGCATTTCGAGATGCTGCTGGCCTTGCATGACGACCGCGACAGGGTTGGCCCCGCGCTGGACGCGCTGTGCGCCACGCTGTCGACCCAAGGCGTCCGCATCGGCAGCCACGATGATCACACCGCGCAAGACCGCGCCACGTGGCACGCCCGCGGCGCACGGGTGGCCGAATTCCCCGAAACAACCGCGGCCGCAGAGGCGGCGCAAGCCACCGGCGATCCGGTCGTGCTGGGTGCGCCCAACGTGGTGCGGGGCGGGTCGCACAAGGGCAACGCCTCGGCCCTCGACCTGATTGCGATGGGCCTGTGTGACGCGATTGCGTCGGATTATCACTACCCCTCGCCCCGCCGGGCCGCCTTGATGTTGGCGCGCACCGGCGTGCTGGACCTGGCTGGGGCTTGGGCGCTGGTGTCTTCGGGGCCTGCGGCGGTGCTGGGGCTGGACGACCGCGGTACGCTGGAGCCCGGAAAACGCGCCGACCTGGTGGTGCTGGACGACCGGGATCGCGTGGCCGCGACCATCGCGGGCGGGCGGGTCAGCTATATGTCTGGGGACATTGCCAGCCGCTTCGTGACCTAGCGCCTGATCCGGTTCACATGGCCCATCTTGCGGCCCGCGCGGGCCTCGGCCTTGCCATAGAGGTGCAGCGCGGCATCAGCCTCGGTCGCGATTTGCGGCACGCGGTCCATGTCGTTGCCGATCAGGTTCTCCATCACCATGTCCGCGTGCCGCTGCCCGTCGCCCAACGGCCATCCGGCTACGGCGCGGATATGCTGTTCGAACTGATCCACGGCACAGCCGTTCTGCGTCCAGTGGCCCGAATTGTGAACACGCGGCGCGATTTCGTTCACGATCAGACCCTTTGGAGTCACAAACAGCTCAACCCCCATGACACCGACATAATCCAGCGCATTCAGGATGTTGGCGGCCAGCAGCACCGCATCGGTCCGCTGTGCGGGCGTCAGGCGGGCAGGCACGGTCGTGGTGCGCAGGATGCCGTCGCGGTGCACATTCTCGCCCGGATCGAAACAGGCGACCGCCCCATCCAGACCCCGGGCGGCAATCACCGATACTTCGTGACTGAAGTCCACGAACCCTTCGAGGATCGCAGGCGCGCCCTGCATCTCGGCCAGCGCGGTTTCGGCCTGCGTCGGGTCGTTCAGACGCACCTGCCCCTTGCCGTCATACCCAAAGCGCCGGGTCTTGAGGATTGCGGGCACCCCGATCTGCGGCAGCGCCACGGCAAGTGCCGCAAGGTCCGGCACATCCGCATAGGGTGCGGTTGCAAGGCCCAGACCGGTCAGGAAGTCTTTTTCCACCAGCCGATCCTGGCTGACGCGCAGCGCCTCGCGCCCGGGTCGGATGGGCGCGTGGTCCTGCAACGCATCCAGCGTCAGGGTCGGAATATTCTCGAATTCGTAAGTAATGACATCGACGCTCGTGGCAAAGGCAAAGAGCGCGTCGTTGTCCTCGTAAGGGGCGGTGGTGACCATATGCGCCACGTCACCTGCGGGCGGGTGGGCACCGGGTTCGAAGATATGGGTGCGAAAGCCCAGTCGTGCAGCGGCCACCGACAACATGCGGCCCAACTGCCCGCCCCCCAGGATCCCGATCGCGGCACCGGGTGACAGCGGCTCAGTCATCCTGCGGCTCCTCCGGGATGGACGCCGACAGATCCGCGCGCCATTGGTCCAGACGGGCAGCCAAAGCAGGGTCGGATGTGGCAAGGATACCAGCCGCCATCAGCCCGGCATTGGCCGCCCCAGCGGCCCCGATCGCCATGGTGGCCACCGGGTATCCGCGTGGCATCTGCACGATGGAATACAGGCTGTCGACCCCGCTCAGCGCCTTGGTCTGGACGGGGACACCGATCACCGGCACGCGCGTCTTGGACGCCATCATGCCGGGCAGATGCGCCGCCCCCCCTGCCCCGGCGATGATCGCCTTGAGGCCACGTTCGGCGGCGGTTTTACCGTAATTCCACAAACGGTCCGGCGTACGATGGGCCGAAACGATCCGCGTTTCGTAAGGCACGCCAAGCGCATCGAGGATCCCAGCCGCCTCGCGCATGGTCGGCCAGTCGGACTGACTGCCCATGATGATGCCCACAACAGGCGTTTCGTCGGTCATGAATTCAGTCCCGGCCAAAGAAAGCGCGCAATATAGACAGATTGCCCGGCGTGGCAATGCCACAGCAACGGGCAGCGCCCGTCCGAGATTGAGCACCGCGTTCAAACTGATGTGGCCAGCTACGGCAACCAGCTGGGCACGATCCTCGATGCGCTGGAAACACGGTCACAGGCCACGGGCAAATCCCTGCCCAAGGTCGATGCGCTGTTCAAGGGCGTGCGCGCGGTCAAGGCCTATAGCAAGGACGTGTTGCACGCCCATGCCCGGGCGACCCTGAACAGACTGCGCAACGTGGATGAGGTCGGCGGGCGCACCCTGACCACAGAACCGAAGAAAGAAGGCTGAGCCACGCAGGTCTCAGGCGATGATATCGGGGGTCAGACGATCCTCGATAATCGCGATCTTGTCCTTGAGCCGCAGCTTGCGCTTTTTCAGCCGTTGCAGCGTAAGCTGATCCGACGTGCCCTTTTCGACAAGCGCGTGGATCGCCTCATCCAGATCTCGGTGCTCGCGCCGGAACACTTCCAGCTCAACGCGCAGCACCTCGTCCGTTTTCATCGAGATGTCGGAAGGAGCGTTCATGGTGTGATTCCAAGCCGTTGGTTGCACCACAATATAATCACGCGACTGCGATGCGCATAGACCTTGTTCGAATGATGCTTACCCCCCATATTTACTGCGTCCGCTGCCAGAATGGGGCGGGCAATGACTGTCGCTTGATCTTGTAAGGACGTGTCGCATGACAAAGATGACCCTCGCGTCGTACCCGCATATGCTTGGGTTCGAGCAACTTGAAAGCCTGCTGGAGCGCACCGCCAAAAGCGCCGAGGGCTATCCGCCGTTCAACATCGAACAGACCTCGGACAACTCGTACCGGATCACGCTGGCCGTGGCCGGGTTCGGGCAGGACGATCTGTCGATCACGGTAGAAGACAGGCAACTGGTCATTCGCGGACGGCAACGCGACGACGGAACCGAACGCGTGTTCCTGCATCGCGGCATCGCGGCCCGTCAGTTCCAGCGCAGCTTCGTGCTGGCCGAAGGGGTCGAGGTGGGAGAGGCCATCATGGAAAACGGCCTGTTGCACGTCGATCTGACGCGGGCGGTCCCCGAAACAGTCGTTCAGACCATCAACATCAGGAAAGGGTAAGTCATGCACACTCCATATGATCTGAATGCCGATGTCGGTCGCATGGTCTATGTCAAACCGATCTCGGTGAAATCGCTGCCGCCCGAGGTGCGCGAGCAGGCCCAGGGATTGAAAGAGGTGTTTTCCGTCTACGATTCCGAAGGGCAACAACTGGCCCTTGTGGCCGACAAGCGGCTGGCCATGGTGCTGGCCCGCGAAAACGACTACGCGCCGCAACCGGTGCACTGACCGGTGCGTTGCAGGCTGGTTGTGGTCATTGTGGCCAGCCTTGCCGCCCCGATGGCGACGGCCACCCCCCTGCTCACCTGCGTCCAGAACCAACTGGCTGAGTTGGGTCATGATCCGGGCCCGGCGGACGGCCAACCGGGCCCCGCCACCGCAGCCGCTGCCGCGCTCCATCAAGACGGCGGGGAAACCCTGCCCCCTTTGCGAACCGACACCGCGCAGATCTGGTGCCGCGCCCTGGGAATGACCGCGCCAGCCCTTCAGGCGCACTGGCCGGCCCGGCAGGATGATCTGATCTGGGTCCCCGATGACCTGCGGAACGGACCCGGTTTCGCGATCCTGGAAAACGCCCGCGATGCGGCCCGCGCCTTTTACCTTGAACGTTACGGACACCAGATTGCCGGGGACTTTGCCATTCTGGGCGGGGACGATCCGCGCGCGCTGGAACAGGCCGCGTTGGCGCGGCGCAAGACCACAGGGCGCAGCACCCGCGACATGTTCCGAACCCCCATGCAATGCGGCAGCCAACGCGCGCCACGCGCCCGCGCCTATCGCGACATGGCAATGCTGTGCTGGGCGGCACCACCGACCTATGACGCGGGATGGCGCGCGGCAAACCAGGTCTGGTGGGCCCGCATCGTGGTGCATGAATACCTGCATGGTATCCAGAACGAACTGCTGGGCGGAGACTTCCGCCGACGTCTGCCGTCGGGCCAACGCGCCCTCGGGCCGATGTGGCTGGTCGAAGGGGCCGCAGAAGTGTTCGAAGAGGAATACTTTGCCCTCCATTCCCGGTTCAACGAATACTCGATCGGCACCCACACCCGCCGCGCCCGCGAAAGCATCAAGCGGCTGGCCGACATGCATCAGCGTGTCGTGGGCCGTGACTACGATGTCGCGCAGTTTGCCGCGCACCTGCTGGGCGAACGGTTCGGGCGCAAGGCACTGATCGACTATTTCGGCGCGCTCCAGACCTCAGACAGTTGGGATGCGGCGTTCCGGAAGACATTCGGCATGTCGCTTGATGCATTCGAGCAGGAGTTCGAAACCATGCGCAGCAACCTGGTGCTGTCCTACACTTTCGCAAAGGGGCTGGAATGACTTACGACATGGATTGGGTGGATGCGTTTTCCGACCGTGCCTTTGGCGGCAACGGTTGCGCCGTGGTGCATGGCGGCGCAGGGCTGAGCGATGAAACCTGCATGGCCTTTGTGCGGGAAACATCGCTGGTCGAATGCACCTTTACCGGACCGTCCGATGTAGCCGACGTCCGGGTGCGCTACTTCCTCGCCAGCCGCGAAATCCCCTTTGCCGGGCATCCCACCGTGGCCACGGTGGCGGCGATGCGGCATCGCGGGCTGATCCCAGACGGTCCGCTGACACTGGAAACCGGGGCGGGCATCGTGCCAGTCGAAATCAATGGCAACAGGGTAAGCATGACGCAGGTGGCCCCGACCTTTGGCGCACAGCCTGACCCCGCGCTTGTCGCGGCCGTTGGCGGCCTGCCTGCGGACGCCATCCTGCACCCGCCACAAATGGTGTCGACCGGACTGCCATTCTGCATCACGGTGGTCCGCGACCGGGCCACTCTGGACGCCGTGCGTTTTTCGCCGCAGGCCTTCCGCGCCTATCTCGACGTTCTGGGTATCGAAGGGACCGACGTGATGGAACCGTTCTGGGTCACGCTGCAAGGCGCGACAGCGGTCGGCGACACATATGCCCGTCTTCTGCTGGCCCCACCAAGCCCCGCAGAAGACGCCTTTACCGGGTCCGCGACCGGCGCGATGGCGGCCTATCTCTGGTCAAAAGGGCTGATCCACGCCCCCGATTTCATCGCCGAACAGGGCCATGGAATGGGTCGCCCGGGGCAGGCGCAGGTCAAGGTGCTGGGGTCACGGGATGCCATCACCGGTGTACGTGTCGAAGGGCGGGCGCATGTCCTTATCAGCGGGTCGCTGCACCTGTAGGGTCCGTCAGTACAAGTCCCATTCGTCCACCTGCCGCATCTCGCCCATCGCCATCCAGGACAGCCGAACCCGCGCCACGCGCGTGTCACCCCATGTCCGGAACACCAGGTCGAACCCGTCCCTTGTGATGGTCTCGGCCGCGATGTCGGCGCGCAGCGGCGTTTCGTTGTCCACATCCCACATCGAAATGGACACATGCACCACCGGTGCCGCGCGGAATGGCTCGGAAAAGGCAACACGGCGACGGCGTTCGCGTTGACCGCGACCGGTCCACATCTCGCCACCGTCTTCAAAATCCGAAAACAGGACCGTGTCGCCCTGATCAATGCCAATAAGGTGGTTGCGCAGTCTTTTCATCGTCGTCCGTCTTCCCGGTCTTGTCGTATCATGCCGGACGTCCAAGAAAAGGCCGTTAACGCAAAAAGGCCCCGAGAGGTCGGGGCCTTTGATCCTTGTGCAACAGGTGCGTGATCCGAGCGCCGCCTTACAGGCTGGGCTGCTTGGTGCTCAGACCCACTTCGGTGCCCACGGCGACCATGTCAGCCAGCAGCTTGGCGGCATCGTCCACGATACTTGTGTCGCCGTCGGCCGCATCCTTGGCGCGGGTGTAATTGTCCTGCACCTCGTCAAACATCGCGTCCATCTGGTCCTGGGTCATATCGCCCTTGGCCACGGCACGTTCGGCCAGCACCGACACACCCTGCGCGCCGATTTCGGCAAACCCGCCGGTCACGACGTATTCGTGCGTGTCGCTGCCCGCATCGACGCGCAACACACCGGGGCGCAGCGTGGTGATCGTGGGGGCGTGATCCGCCATCACGGTCATGTCGCCATCTGCGCCTGGGATCTGCACGGACGTCGCATCCATCGAGGCCAGCGACCGCTCGGGCGATACCAAATCAAATTGCATGTCTCTCTCCTCGTGGGGGCGGTGGGGTGCAACCCCACCTTACGCCCGGAGTTCGTTCAGGTGATGTAAGGCAGGGGTGTCCCCCGCCTCGCACCTTAGGCGGCGTCGGCCGCCATCTTCTCGGCTTTGGCCTTCACCTCGTCGATGCCACCCACCATGTAGAAGGCACCTTCGGGCAGGTGGTCGTACTCGCCGGCCACAACCGCCTTGAACGAGGCGATGGTGTCTTCCAGCGGCACCTGTACGCCGTCCGATCCGGTAAACACCTTGGCCACGTCAAACGGTTGGCTCAGGAAACGCTGGATTTTCCGGGCGCGGGCCACGGTCAGCTTGTCCTCTTCCGACAATTCGTCCATGCCAAGGATGGCGATGATGTCCTGAAGCGACTTGTAGCGTTGCAGGATCTGCTGCACGTCAGAGGCCACCTGATAGTGTTCCTCACCCACGATGGACGGGTCCATCAGGCGCGAGGTCGAATCGAGCGGGTCCACAGCCGGGTAAATGCCCAACTCGGAAATCGCGCGGCTCAGAACGGTCGTCGCATCGAGGTGGGCAAACGTGGTCGCAGGCGCCGGGTCGGTCAGGTCGTCCGCAGGCACGTACACCGCCTGGATCGAGGTGATGGACCCCGACTTGGTCGAGGTGATCCGTTCCTGCATCGCACCCATGTCGGTGGCCAGCGTCGGCTGGTAGCCCACCGCCGAGGGAATACGACCCAGCAGAGCCGACACTTCGGAACCGGCTTGGGTAAAGCGGAAGATGTTGTCGACAAAGAACAGAACGTCCGTACCGGAGGCATCGCGGAACTGTTCGGCCAGCGTCAGGCCGGTCAGAGCCACGCGCGCGCGCGCACCGGGAGGTTCGTTCATCTGGCCGTAAACCAGGGCCACCTGGCTTTCTTCCAGGTTGTCGGGCTTGATCACGTTGGATTCGATCATCTCGTGATACAGGTCGTTGCCCTCGCGGGTCCGTTCACCCACACCGGCGAACACCGAGTAGCCCGAGTGCACCTTGGCGATGTTGTTGATCAGTTCCATGATCAGAACCGTCTTGCCCACACCGGCACCGCCGAACAGGCCGATCTTGCCGCCCTTGGCGTAGGGGGCCAGCAGGTCCACAACCTTGATGCCTGTGACCAGTACTTCGGATTCGGTCGATTGCTCGGCGAATTCGGGGGCGGGCTGGTGGATGGCACGCTTTTCTTCGGCTTCGACGGGTCCGCCTTCGTCAACGGGCTCGCCCACGACGTTCAGGATACGACCCAGCGTCTTGGGTCCCACGGGCACCATGATCGGGCCATCGGTGTCGGTCACTTCCTGACCGCGCACCAGACCTTCGGAGCTGTCCATCGCGATGCAGCGGACGGTATTTTCGCCCAGATGCTGCGACACTTCCAGCACCAGACGGTTGCCGTTGTTGTCGGTTTCCAGAGCGTTCAGAATCTCTGGCAGATGGTCATCGAACTGCACGTCACAGACGGCGCCGATCACCTGCGTGATTTTACCTTTAGCATTTGCCATTTTTCGTCTCCGGATGTCTTACAGCGCTTCCGCGCCGGAAATGATTTCAATCAGCTCGTTGGTGATCACGGCCTGACGCGAGCGGTTGTACTGGATGGTCAGCTTGTCGATCATCTCGCCTGCGTTGCGGGTCGCGTTGTCCATCGCGCTCATGCGGGCACCCTGTTCGGATGCACCGTTTTCCAGCAGGCCGGCAAAGATCGCCGTGGCCACGCCGCGCGGCAGAAGATCGGCCAGAATGGCCTCTTCGTCCGGCTCGTAGTCATACAGCGTCTCGCCCGCCTCGTACCCTTCGGGCACTTCGAACGGGATGATCTGCTGTTCGGTCGGGATCTGGGTCACGACGTTCTGGAACTTCGAGTAGAAGATCGTGGCCACGTCGAATTCACCCGCATCAAAGCGGCCCAGCACGTCCTTGGCGACGCCCTGTGCATCCGTGTAGGACATGCGTTTAACCTCGGTCATGTCCACATGCCCAACAAACATGTCCGCGTATTCACGCTTCAGCTGATCGCGGCCTTTCTTGCCAACCGTCAGGATCTTGACGGTTTTGCCCGCCGCCTGCAATTCGGCAATCTTGGCCTTGGCCAGCTTGGCGATGTTGGTATTGAAACCACCACAAAGGCCCCGCTCGGCCGTCATGACGACCAGTAGATGCACCTGGTCCGATCCGGTGCCCGACAACAGTTTGGGCGCGCTGTCCGACCCGGCCGCTGCCGACGCGAGCCCCGCCATCACGGCGGTAAAGCGTTCGGTATACGGGCGCGACTGTTCGGCCGCTTCCTGAGCCCGCCGCAGTTTCGCAGCGGCCACCATCTGCATGGCCTTGGTGATCTTCCGCGTGTTCTTCACGCTTTCGATCCTGTTTTTCAGGTCCTTCAGAGAAGGCATGAGCCTACCTCCTTAAGCGTGGGTCGACGCGTACTCGTCAAGTACGGCCTTCATCTTGTCGACATTTTCGCCCGACTTGAACTTCGGATCCTCGTCCGCGATCCACTTCAGGAAATCGGCCTTTTGCGACCGCAGGAACGACAGCAGGCCCGCTTCGAAATTGCCCACCTCGCTGACGTCGATCTTGTCGAGGTAACCGTTGGTGCCCGCAAAGATGGTGCAGACGATTTCGGCGTTGGTCAGGGGCGAATACTGCGGCTGTTTCATCAGCTCGGTCAGGCGCGCACCCCGGTTCAGCAATTGCTGGGTCGCGGCATCAAGGTCCGACCCGAACTGGGCGAACGCGGCCATTTCGCGGTACTGGGCAAGGCTCAGTTTCACCGGACCGGCCACGGACGACATCGCGTCCGTCTGTGCCGACGACCCCACACGGCTCACCGACAGACCGGTGTTCACGGCGGGGCGGATGCCCTGATAGAACAGTTCGGTCTCGAGGAAGATCTGGCCGTCGGTGATCGAAATCACGTTGGTCGGGATAAAGGCCGACACGTCGCCGCCTTGTGTTTCAATGATGGGCAGCGCCGTCAGCGAACCGGCACCGTTGTCTTCGTTCAGCTTGGCCGAACGTTCCAGCAGGCGCGAGTGCAGATAGAACACGTCGCCGGGATACGCTTCGCGGCCCGGCGGGCGACGCAGCAGCAGCGACATCTGGCGATATGCCACGGCCTGTTTGGACAGGTCATCATAGATGATCAGCGCGTGGCGACCGTTGTCGCGGAAATACTCCGCCATGGCGGTTGCGGCATAGGGGGCCAGGAATTGCATCGGTGCTGGATCCGAAGCGGTGGCGGCCACGACGATGGAGTAGTCGATCGCGCCGCTCTCTTCGAGCTTCTTCACCAGCTGCGCCACGGTCGAACGCTTCTGGCCGACGGCGACGTAGATACAGTAAAGCTTTTTGCTTTCGTCATCGCCCGCAGCGTCGTTATAGGATTTCTGGTTCAGGATGGTGTCCAGCGCCACGGCGGTCTTGCCGGTCTGGCGGTCGCCGATGATCAGTTCGCGCTGGCCACGGCCAATAGGGATCATCGCGTCCACGGCCTTGAGGCCAGTCGCCATCGGCTCGTGCACCGATTTGCGGGGGATGATGCCGGGGGCTTTCACGTCGGCGACGCGACGTTCAGATGATTTGATCGGGCCCTTGCCGTCCAGCGGGTTGCCCAGGCCATCGACCACGCGGCCCAGCAGTTCGTCACCGGCGGGCACGTCCACGATCGAGTTGGTGCGCTTGACGGTGTCGCCTTCCTTGATGTCCCGGTCGGAACCGAAGATCACAACGCCGACGTTGTCGTTTTCAAGGTTAAGGGCCATGCCCTGGATGCCGCCGGGAAATTCGACCATTTCACCGGCCTGCACATTGTCGAGGCCATAGACGCGGGCGATACCGTCGCCCACCGACAACACGCGGCCAACCTCGGCCACTTCCGCTTCCTGACCAAAGTTCTTGATCTGGTCTTTCAGGATCGCAGAAATCTCTGCTGCTTGGATACCCATTTATCCGACCTCTTTCATTGCATTCTGGAGGGACGCAAGCTTGGAGCGGATCGACGTGTCGATCATCTTCGAGCCCACTTTAACGATCAATCCGCCGATGAGGCTTTCATCGACGGAAGCATTGATGGTGACGTCCTTGCCCATGCGGGCCTTGAGCGTCTTGGCAAGTTTGTCAGATTGCGCCTTGGTCAGGGCCTTGGCGCTGGTGACGTCTGCGGTCACTTCACCCTTGTCTTCGGCGATGACGGCGCGCAGGGCCTGCAGCAGTTGCGGCACCACGAACAGACGACGCTTGTCGGCCATCAGCGCCAACGTGTTGGTCATCAGCTCGCTCAGCCCCGCCTTCTTGGCGACGGCGGTGACGGCGGCGGCCTGCTCTTCCCGGCTGTAGATGGGCGAATGGATCAGCGCGTTGAAATCGGCGCTTTCCGCGATGGCCGTGCTCAGCGTATCGATATCGCCTTCGAGGGTTTTGACGGCTTTGCCTTCTTTGGCAAGGTCATACACGGCTGAGGCATAGCGGGCCGCGATGCCTGTGGAGATCGAAGCTGGTTCGGACACGTCCACCCTTTCGATGTCTTGGCCCCGGTTTGGCGCACCACATAACGTGGTCCGGGGGGTGTTGGACCGCCCTGATTTTGGCCAAGGCGTGAAAATCAGGGGGGATGTAGCAGAGGGTTTCCCACCCCGCAACATGTGTTCGTGAACAGGCGAAAACAGCGTTTGCAAGTGTTTTCAGTTAGTTAGGTAAACTGCGACCGTTTGGCCCTGCACTTTTGTAAGAAAACCGCCACCAAACGCTGCCGATTCCACGAAAGTCCCGCCTGCGCCAAGCTGTTGCCACGTTCCCTGGAAATATGATGCAACGACGTGAGGTTGCATTTGACACGCATCGGCGTCAGCGGCATCAATTGCGATGGAAAAGAACGCGTAAGAGTTTGATAACGTGGGGCCCTTGGCACTTTTGGCACTGCTGGCAGGCGCTTTGGGCGTTGCCGCGATGCATAGTGATGATATTGGCATCGAGACATCGGATCCCGACGAAACGCCCGACGCTCCTGAAATGTCCGAAGAACCCGATATGGGCGCCAGCTTTGATTTCAACGCCGACACCGGAGTCGTCACGCTCGAAAAGGGCGCGGACGAAACCGGCAGTCTTGCGGTATCGCACTATTACGACGACCGAGATGGCGGCGATGCGCTGTACCCGGTTTCAGACGAGGCACGCTTTTATCTGGTGCCAGAAGGCGTGGACTGGTCAGGCTCGAACTGGGAAAATCAGGGCGACGTGCCGGGCATGCAAGACTACGGCGGCTCCATCTACGACTACACGCTGGCGGATTTTGAAAGGTATTTCGGGCTGGAACTGTTGGGCGTCGTCGATGCGCTGGACGTCAACTCCAGTCCGATCACCGCCATCATCTCGGACGACCCGGTGCCCGGGCATGATATCGCCGCGACAACCGACGGCGACGAATTGTACACTTTCCTGCCCGAAGACGCCCCAGAGACAATCAACGGCGCGCCCGAACAAAGCGTGACGACCGACACCTCTGGCACAGCAGGTACCGATTGGCTGTCTGCGGATGCGGATGGCATTACCGTGGAAGGACTGGCCGTAGACGACCGGCTGGACGCGGATGCGGACAACGTCACGCTGTTCGGCGGCGACGGGGGCGATAATGTCCGGCTCGGGTCCTCCACAGGCGTGGTCGCCGATACCGGCGATGGTGACGACCGGGTGGATGGTTTTCTTGCAAACAATGCCACCGTCTCAGGCGGCATCGGTGCCGAGGCATATGGCGGCGCAGGTGACGATTTCGTGGCGGCGCGCGGCGGTGCAACTGCGTTTGGCGGTGATGGAAACGACCAGGTACAGGTCGATCCCGGATCATACGCGGATGGTGGCGCTGGCGATGATCTGATCCAGGTCTGGAATTTCCACCGCGACGATGATGGCCCGGCGACTGTCACCGGCGGCGAGGGGGCAGATACGATTGACGTGCAGCAGGTACGATCGCCGCATACCGGAGAAGCCGACGATATCTATCTGCGCATCACGGATTTCGACATGGCCGAGGACGTCCTTCAGGTCGGCGCATGGTCGCCCGAAAGCACCGTTAACGGGGTCGAGTTCGTGGAAGCGCCGGATGGCAGCTGTACCGATGTGCACGTCACTTACGCACACAGCACGTTGAACCCCGGCATCGTGGTCATCCGGCTCGATGGGGTAACAGGCATGACGGCGGACCAGATCGTCGTGACCGACTAGTTCTGAAACGTCAGGCTCAAACCCGCCCCGCAATCGGTGACGGCACGCCCTGCGGCACCTTTTGCCGCTTGGCCGTGCTGCGCACCACCTTGCCCTTGGGCGGATAGACCAGCTTGGACGCCTCGACCATGAACGCGCCGCCAGCGATCATGCCGGGCATGGTGCGTCCGATCCGTTCGAACATCGCACCCGATTTCATCCAGATGCGTTTTGCCGACGGGAATTGATACAAGGCCCCCAGATGCCGCTCCGGCAGGAACTGGTGCTTGCGCAGCAGGGTTTCGAGCTGGCTGGCCGAATAGGGACGGCCAAAGCCGAACGGCGTCCGGTCCCGCCGGCTCCACAATCCGGCGCGGTTCGGTACGATGAACAACGCCTTGCCGCCCGGCCCCAGCACGCGCCAGGCCTCTTCCAACAGGTCATTGGCGCGCTCGGACGTTTCCAGCCCGTGCAGCATCAGCAGCTTGTCCACATGCCCGGTCTCGACGGGCCACAGCGTTTCCTCGGTCAGGACCGACACGTTCGGTCCATCGGGCGGCCAGGGCATCACCCCTTGCGGCCCCGGCATCAGCGCCATCACCCGGCGCGCATCGGTCAGATAGGGGCGCAACAGCGGCACGGCAAAGCCGAAGCCCGCAACCGTCTGTCCCTGCGCCTCGGGCCAGATCTCGCGCATGCGCGCCTGCATCGACGCCTGCGCCGCACGCCCCAGGGCACTGCGGTAGTAGAAGTTGCGCAAGTCCTGAACGTCCAGATGCATGCAATCCCCGTGTTCCGGCCCTTGCCCCTCGGGCCGAAGCGTATCACTCTCGTGTATACAGTAAGAACAACAAAGGCGATTTGCCATGCCCCTCGAAATCGTGACGATCCCCTGCCTGTCCGACAACTACGCCTTTCTGGCCCATGACGGGGCAACGGGGGCCACCGCCCTGATCGACGTGCCGGAGGCCGGGCCGATCATGGATTACCTGGACCAGACGGGCTGGCTGCTTTCCGATATCTTCCTGACGCATCACCACCCCGACCACGTGCAGGGCCTGGCACAGGTGCTGTCGCGCTTTCCCGCCCGCGTCACGGGGGCGGCGGCAGATGCCCAACGCCTGCCCAAGCTGGACAACGCAGTGCAGGAAGGCGACCGGGTCGAGATCGGTTCGGTCGAAGGCACGGTGATCGACGTGTCGGGGCATACGGTCGGGCATATCGCCCTCCACTTTCCCGCCGCCCGCGCCGTCTTTACCGCCGACAGCCTGATGGCGCTGGGGTGTGGCCGGGTGTTCGAAGGGACCATGCCTCAGATGTACGAAAGCCTGCAAAAACTGGCCGCCCTGCCGCCCGAAACGGTGGTCTTTTCGGGCCACGAATACACCATGGCCAACGGCAAGTTCGCCCTGACGGTTGATCCGGACAATCCCGACCTTATATCCCGTGTCCGGGAGGTCGATGCGATGCGCGCCGAAGACGAACCCACCGTACCCTCAACCCTGGCGCAAGAACTGGCGACAAACCCGTATCTGCGTGCCGATGACCCCGCAATTCAGGCCCATCTGGGCATGGAAGGGGCCGACCCCGCCGCCGTGTTCGCAGAGATCCGAACACGCAAGAACAACTTCTGAAATCGCCCATGGCAACCGGCACAGGTGCCACAACACAGGGCGGTCACGCAGTTTGTGACTGCAAAAGCAAAGAAAAACCTTGAAGACGCGCAATCTTCAACCAAACTTAAACACATGAGGCCATGGTTGGTACGGGGCCTCGACATCCCTTGATGCCCCCGCCCGACCCCGATCGATAGGAGCACTGCCGTGCCTTCATTCTCGACGACCCTTGAAAAAGCGATCCATCAGGCGCTTGCGCTGGCCAACGAACGCCGGCACGAATTCGCAACGCTCGAACATCTATTGCTGGCGCTGCTGGATGAACCGGACGCGCGCCGCGTCATGCAGGCCTGTTCGGTCGACATGGACGACCTGCGCGGCACGCTCGTGGAATTCGTCGATGACGACCTGTCGAACCTGGTCACGGATATCGACGGCTCCGAAGCGGTGCCCACAGCCGCATTCCAGCGCGTGATCCAGCGCGCCGCGATCCACGTGCAGTCGTCGGGCCGGACAGAAGTGACCGGCGCCAACGTGCTGGTCGCAATCTTTGCCGAACGCGAATCCAACGCGGCCTACTTCCTGCAGGAACAAGACATGACCCGTTATGACGCGGTCAACTTCATTGCGCATGGCGTGGCCAAGGACCCGGCATTCGGCGAAAGCCGTCCCGTGTCCGGCGCGCCCGAAGCCGAGGAAGAGGCGCAGGGCGTCACCGACGGCGACAAGAAGGAAAGCGCGCTGGCAAAGTATTGCGTGGACCTGAACGCCAAATCCCGCGACGGCGATGTCGACCCGCTGATCGGCCGCGATTCCGAAGTGGAGCGTTGCATCCAGGTGCTGTGCCGCCGCCGCAAGAACAACCCGCTGCTGGTGGGCGATCCTGGCGTGGGCAAGACCGCCATCGCCGAGGGTCTCGCCCGCAAGATCGTCGCGGGCGAAACCCCCGAGGTGCTGGCCAAAACCACCATCTACAGCCTCGACATGGGCGCGCTGCTGGCAGGCACCCGCTATCGCGGCGATTTCGAGGAACGGCTGAAAGCCGTCGTGACCGAGCTTGAGGACCACCCCGACGCCGTGCTCTTCATCGACGAAATTCACACCGTTATCGGTGCCGGTGCCACGTCCGGCGGTGCCATGGACGCGTCCAACCTGCTGAAACCTGCACTACAGGGCGGCAAGCTGCGCACCATGGGGTCGACCACCTACAAGGAGTTCCGCCAGCATTTCGAAAAAGACCGCGCGCTGAGCCGCCGGTTCCAGAAGATCGACGTGAACGAACCCTCGGTCGAGGACGCAACCAAGATCCTGCGCGGCCTGAAACCGTATTTCGAGGATCACCATTCGGTCAAATACACCTCGGACGCGATCAAGACCTCCGTGGAACTTGCCAACCGCTACATCAACGACCGCAAGCTGCCGGATTCGGCCATCGACGTCATCGACGAGGCGGGCGCGGCCCAGCACCTGGTTCCGGCGAACAAGCGGCGCAAGACCATCGGCACCAAGGAGATCGAGAATGTCGTGGCGAAAATCGCCCGCATCCCTCCGAAAAACGTGTCCAAGGACGACGCCGAAACGCTCAAGGACCTCGAGGCGTCGCTCAAACGCGTGGTCTTTGGCCAGGACAACGCGATCGAGGCGCTGTCGTCGGCCATCAAACTGGCACGCGCAGGCCTGCGTGAACCCGAAAAACCCATCGGCAACTATCTGTTTGCCGGTCCCACCGGCGTGGGCAAGACCGAGGTGGCCAAGCAACTGGCCGACACGCTGGGCGTCGAAATGTTGCGCTTTGACATGTCCGAATACATGGAGAAACACGCTGTTTCTCGCCTGATCGGCGCGCCCCCGGGCTATGTCGGCTTTGACCAGGGCGGCATGTTGACCGACGGCGTCGACCAGCACCCGCACTGCGTGCTGCTGCTGGACGAGATCGAAAAGGCGCACCCGGATGTCTTCAATATCCTGTTGCAGGTGATGGACCACGGCAAGCTGACCGACCACAACGGCCGGGCGGTGGATTTCCGCAACGTGATCCTGATCATGACCTCGAATGCGGGGGCCGCCGAACAGGCCAAGGCCGCCATCGGCTTTGGTCGCGACCGGCGCGAGGGCGAGGATACAGCCGCCATCGAACGCACGTTCACGCCGGAATTCCGCAACCGTCTGGATGCCGTGATCAGCTTTGCGCCGCTGGCCAAGGACACGATCCTTTCGGTGGTCGAAAAGTTCGTGCTGCAACTCGAAGCGCAGTTGATGGACCGCAACGTGACCATCGAACTGACCAAGCCCGCCGCCGAATGGCTGGCCGACAAGGGCTATGACGACAAGATGGGCGCCCGCCCCCTGGGCCGCGTGATCCAGGAGCACATCAAGAAACCCCTGGCCGAGGAATTGCTGTTTGGCAAGCTGGTCAAGGGCGGTGTGGTCAAGGTCGCGGTCAAGGACGGCAAGCTGGACCTGAAACTCGAAGGGCCCGACAGCCCGCGCATTTCCGGCGACAAGCCGCCGCTGCTGACAGCTGACTGATGCGGCGGGTCCGGACCGGACTTGCACTGATCGGCATGGCCAGCGCATCGGTTGCGCTGGCCGACGCCCCCACCCTGTCCTGGCCGCTGGATTGCGACCTGGGCCAGACCTGCTTCATCGAAGACTACGTCGACCTCGCCCCCGGCCCAGAACAGCGCGACTACATGTGCGCGATCAAGACGCGGGACGCGCACACAGGCACCGACATCCAGCTTCTGTCATTCGATGCGATGGCGCGCGGCGTCGATGTCTACGCCGCGGCCCCCGGTGTCGTCGCCCGCATCCGCGATGGCATGGATGACGTGGCCGTGACCCCCGAAACCGCCCCGGCCATGCAATCCCGGGGCTGCGGCAACGCGGTTCTGATCGACCACGGCGCCGGGTGGAGCACGCTTTACTGCCACATGAAGAAAGGGTCGGTCGACGTGTCCATCGGCCAGCAGGTCGACCGCGGCACCCCGCTGGGCCAGGTCGGTCTGTCGGGCCTGACCAACGCGCCCCATCTGCACCTGACGGTGCTCAGGGACGGCGAAACGGTCGACCCGTTCCTGCCCGAAAGCGCAAAAAACACCTGCGGCGCGCCGGGTGGCCCGGGCCTGTGGGACAGGGAAATCCCTTACGACCGCGCCGGGTTCTTCACCGCCGGGTTCTCGTCCGCCGTCCCGACCCTCGACGACGTCGACTCGGGCGCGGCTCGCGTCGATGAAATCACGCCCGACACCGCCATGGTGCTCTATGGCTATGTCCACTTTGCCGAACCCGGCGACCGGATGGACCTGTGGGCCGATGGCCCGAACGGGGCCGAGGTTTTTTGGACCGACGAGGTGCTGGATGACCCCCAGCGACGGCTCTTCCGCGCCTTCGGGCGGCGCGCGCCCGACGCGGGCTGGCCCCCGGGAAACTATCGCGGCTATGTCCGGCTGACCCGAAACGGGCGCGTCATCGCGCACCGTCACGCGGACGTCACGGTCACTTCTCGGTGAATTTCAATTCGATCCGCCGGTTCTGCGCCCGCGCCTGCGCCGTGTCGGCGGTGTTCACGGGCTGATACTGGCCAAACCCGTTGGCAGACAGCCGATCAGGCGGCAGCCCCAGGAAATTCACCATGTAGCGCACCACCGACAGCGCCCGCGCCTGGCTCAGTTCCCAGTTGTCGGCGAATTCGCCAAAGCCCGACAGCGGCAGGTTGTCGGTATGCCCGTCCACTTGCAGCACCCAGTCGATGCCCGCCGGAATGTCGCCTGCGACGTCGCGCAGGATGCTGGCGATCTTGGCGATCTCGTCCTGGCCGGCGGCGGACAGCCGCGCCTCGCCCGGTGCAAACAGCACTTCGGACGAAAATACGAACCGGTCGCCCACGATGCGCACACCCTCTTGCGCGCCCAGCACGTCCCGCAACTGGCCAAAGAATTCCGACCGATAGCGTTCCAGATCCTGCGCCTGCGCCTCCAGCCGCTTGCGCTCCGCCTCTTCCAACTCGCGCCGGCGCCGTTCTTCCAGTGCGGCGCGGGCGAGCGCCGTGTTCAGGTCGCGGCCCAGCGTGGTCAACTGCACCTCGCGTGCGGCATCGCGGGCGACCGCATCGTCGAGCAGGGCCTGCAACTGGCCCAACTGCGTGCGCAGCGCCCCCACCTGCTGGTTCAGCAACTCGGTCTGCCGCTGCGCTTCCAGCGATGCGGCCTCCTCGGCGCTCAGCGCCTTGCGCGCCTCGGCCAGCAACGCGGCCTGCTGTGCGGCCGCATCGCGCGCCGCGGCCAGATCGGTGTCCACTTCTGCCCGTGCAGCCAATGCGGCCACCAGACGCGCCCGCACATCCGCCGCATCGGTCGACACATCCGCCAGGGCCGTTTCCACCTCAAGCTTGGCCGCGAGGGCGGCGGCCAGTTGCGCGCGCACATCCGCGTTGCTGGTGCCCCGCGCCTCTGCATCGGCGACAGCGGCATCGCGGGCGGCCACGGCGGCGGCCAGTTGCGTGCGCAGGTCATTCAGGTCCGCCGCTTGCGCGGTGGCCTGCGCCTCGGCCGCCGTGCGCGCCGCCAGTGCGGCGACCAGACGGTCCCGCACGTCCGACAATTCCACCTCGGATGCCGCCAGCCGCGCCTCGATCGCCGTCAGACGGGCCGACACTGCCGCCACCTCCTCGGCTGACGCGATCTGCGCCGCCTGTGCCGTGGCCAGTCGGCTTTCCAGATCGGCAACGGCCTGCGTCTGCGCACCCAGTTGCGCCTGCGCCTCGCTCAGCGCTGTCTGCAACTCCGCCGTGGTCGAGGTTCGGCCCTCCAGCGCTTCCTGCACCGCCGTCAGGCGGGCTGACAGGGTCGCGGCCTCGGCGGTGCGGGCATCCAGCGCGGCCAGCGCCTGCGCCAATTGCGCTTGCAAGTCCGCCGCGGCCACCGCCCCCCCTTCGGCATCCAGAAGGGCCGCAGCCAGTTGAGCTTCAAGGCTCACCCGCTCCGCATCCAGTTGCGCCGCCCGCGCTTTTTCCGCCTCAAGCGCGGACAGCGCGCTTTGCACATCCGCCTCAAGCCGGGAAATCTGTTCCGCCGCCGATGTTGCCGTGCCCGACACCTGCGCCAATTCGGCTTCAAGCGCCGCGACCCGGTCGTTCGCCGCAGCCACATCCGTGTTCGACAGGTCCACCGCCAACAAGGCAGCGGCCAGTTGCGCGTCCAAATCGGCCTCGGCCGCGCGCGCCGCAGCCAGCAGGGTCAGCGTGTCTTCGGCCTCCTTGCGCTGCGCTTCCAGTGCGAGGGTCATGGCCGTCAGTTCGGCATCCGCATCCTCCAGCCGGGCGCGCAGGGCCTCTGCTGCCGCGGCCTCGGCCAGACGGGCTGCCTCTTCTTCGCTCAACGCGTCACGTGCGGCATCCAGATCCGCACGCAATCCTGCGGCCTGCTCTGCGCCGGCGGCATTGCGGTTGCGCAGGTCCGCGATCAGGGCCTGCAACGCCTCGGTCCGGGCAGCGGCCAGACGGGCGGCCTCTGTCCCGGCGTCGATCTCGGTCCGGGCCTGGGCAAGGGCCAGGTTCAGCGCGTCCTGCTCCGACAAAAGCTGCGCCTGCTCGGCCTCGAGCCCCGCGATGTTCTCCAACGCGCCATCGCGTTCCGCGATCAGGGCGGCCACTTGCGCTTCAAAGCTGGTGATCCGGGTCCGCGCCTGGTCCAGGGCAGCCGTCTGCGCGTCCCGCTCGGCCGTCAGGGCCGCGATCAGTGCGGCCTGCTGCGCCACCTCGTCCTGCGTGTCGCTCAGCGTGGCGTTCAGCGTGCTCAGGCGCGCGTCCAGCTGGTTGGCGCGCTGCTCTTCCAGCCCCAGCGCCTGCGCCAGTGCCGCCACCTCGCCTGCAAGCTGGTTCAGTTCGGATTCCTGTCCGGTGATGGTTTCGCGCAGCACGAACTGCACCACCATGAAAATGGTCAGCACGAACATCAGCACCAGCAACAGGCCCGTCATCGCATCCACGAAGCCGGGCCAGATCGACGCCTGGAACCGTTGCCCTGTGCGCCGCGACAGTGCCATGGTCAGCTATCCCCCCCCGCGACACGGGATTGCGGGCGGTCGGTGCCGGTCTTGCGGCCCTGCCCGCGCGGCTGGCTCAGCGCTTGGGCCAGGGCCGAGATATCGGTGCGCAGTTCCGCCATGCTTTCCTGCCGACCCGCGCTGATTTCTTCGAGGATCCGCAACATCTGCACGTCGATGGACCGCAGGCGCATCCGGCTTTCGGCGTCGATCCCGTCGCCGGTGCCTTGCGCCTCTATCAGCGCAATCAGCCGTTCCTGCCCGTCCACCATGCGCTCCAACGCCTGGTTGCCGGCGCCCTGCCCCTGCATTTCCTGCGTCATCCGGTCGACCGCATCGGCCAGCTTGCCCAGCTTTTCATCGACCATGGCCCGGCTGATATCGGACTGGGTGAACATGGTCTGCAGGCTTTCCATCTGCTCGGCCAGATGATCGATGACACCCGCCATCGCGTTGCCTTCGCCCGCACCTTCCCCCTCGTGGGACAGACCGACCCGGGTGATGGAACTCAGCCATTCCTCAAGCTCGCGGTAAAACCGGTTCTGCCCATGGCCCGCAAACAGCTCCAGCAGCCCCACGATCAACGACCCGGCAAGGCCCAACAGCGACGAGGCAAAGGCGATGCCCATCCCGCTTAGCTGCGATTCCAGCCCCGTCATCAGGCGGCTGAACACCTCGAACCCGCTTTCGCCTTCCTGGGGGGCCAGGCTGCGAATGGTGTCGACCAGCGCGGGCACGGTGGTGGCCAGACCGTAAAACGTACCCAAAAGACCCAGGAAAATCAGCAGGCTGACGATATATCGGGTGATATCGCGCATCTCGTCAATGCGGGTCGCCACGGAATCCAGGATCGACCGGGTCGAGGTGGCGGAAAGCTGCATCCGCGCCCCCCGCGACCGCAAAAGCGACGCAAGCGACGCCAAAAGCCGGGGCGCGCGCCCTTCGGCATCGGGGCCATCGGACGCAAACCGCTCGATCCACCACACCGACCGGATCAACTGCCACAGCATCCAGAAACAGGCCAGCACCCCAAAGACGAAAACCGCCATGATGAACCCGTTCAGATACGGATTCGCCTGAAACACCGGCAACACGCGCGGCAGGGCCAGCACCGACCCGATACCGGACAAGACAAGTACGGTCAGCATCAGCACGATCTGACGCCACGGCTGGGTGAACTGCGGCTGCGCCTCGGGTGCGGTCTGTGCCATTTTTTGGCTCCTGACCCCTGCTCTGTTTTGCATTTGCGTTAATCTACTGGGTTTTCGGCAGAAGCGCCAAGGATTTATGCCAGTATTGCTGCAACGCGGCGTGACAGCCAATCCAGGTCCGGATCGGCCACCCCCAGCGCGGTCAGATGCTGGCTTGTGTTGAACAGGTATTCCCAGTTCGGCCCCCGCCCGCCATGGGCATGGGCGATGATCTGCGCCTGCTCCTCCAGCGGCAGTTGCCCGCAATACTGCACATGTTCGGGGTCGATGACATAGGTGACCGCGGTGACGAACCGGCCATCCCGCAATGCGACCTCAAGGTCCTTTTCCACATAAGCAGATGAGATCAGCTCGCGCTCGCGCAGGTATGTCAACGTGGCGTCTTCGGTTCCCGGCATTACCCGCAGCGCTACCCCGGCACAGGCCGCCCCCGCCTCCGCATCCAGCGCCAGCACCAGCCCGGGCGCGTCCTCGGACCCGCGATGGTGGATCGACCGCATGCAGAACGACCGATGATAATCCGGCAGCGTGGCCATCACCTGTTCCGCCACCTCGAAACCGGGGTTCCACAACAGGCTGCCGTAGCCGAATACCCACATGTCCATCGTCACTGGTCCTTTCCGTCCGATCTGCGATAGACCTCAATTCGCGGACAAGGGAAAGGGCCGTAATGCGCAAGTTGGCATGGATCATCGGATTGGCCGCCGTCGCGTGGTGCGCATGGTGGTGGGCGGCGACCACAGGCATGTCGCGCGGGGTCGAAGGCTGGCTTGGCGCGCGACAGGCCGAGGGCTGGCAGGCCGAAGTGTCGGACCTGTCGTCAGGCGGCTTTCCCCTGCACCTGCGCACCGACCTGCATGATCTGGCGCTCGCCGATCCCGCCGCAGGCCTCGCCATCCAAACGGACCGGTTGCAAATCGCCGCCCCCGCGTGGTGGCCCGGCGATGCCACGGTCACGCTGGCCGACACGCCCATCCTGCTGGCCTCGCCCCTCGGGCAGTCCGAACTGACCATGCAGGACGGTGTGATGGCATTGAACCTGCACCCCGGCACCGCGCTGGAGCTGGAGGCGCTGGGATGGACCGCAGGCCCGTGGCAGGTCAGCGACCCTGCGGGTGTGCAGGCCGCCGCAACAGCCCTGACCCTGACCATGACGCAAACCGACGGCGCCACCTACGACCTGCGGGCCGACGCGCCCGGTTTTTCCCCCGGCGACGCCGCCCGCCGCGCCGTGCGCCTGCCCGATGGCTTCCCCCGCGCCTTCGACAGCCTGCAAGCCACTGCAACAGTCACCTTCGACACCCCGTGGGATCGCCGCGCACTGGACCAGCGCCGCCCGCAACTCCGCGCCATCGCCCTGCATCTGGCCGAAGCCAAGTGGGGCGACCTCAGCCTGAATTTCGCCGCCGACCTGACTGTGGACGCAAGCGGCATCCCCGACGGCACAATGTCGATCCAGGCCGACAACTGGCGCACGATGCTGGATCTGGCGCAGGCGTCGGGACTGTTGCCGACGCAACTGCGCGGTCAGGCCGACAATATCCTTCAGGCGCTCGCAGGCGCATCGGGCAACCCAGATACGCTGGACGTGGATCTGACGGTACGGGGCGGCGCGATCCTGTTGGGGTTCATCCCGGTGGCTTCTGCTCCCCGGCTCATCCTGCGCTGACAGGTCTTCTTCTGACCGGAAATACCACGGGGTCCGGGGCAGCGCCCCGGTCCATCGCTCACCGACAATAGCTGCCGCTGCGATACCGCGCCGTGTCGAAATGGAAATGATCGCGGTGAAAGCGGTCCGAATTCGGACCCAGCACCGTGCCAAACGGCCCACAGGCCGCGCGGTGCATCGCCTTCAGCGCCTTGCCGTTGCGCGAATTCCAGTCCCGCAGCACGGTCAGTTGCGTGCCGTCGCGCAGGGTAAAGCCGGAAATGTCGATGGCCCGCCCCTTGCCATGTTCCGAAATGCGCGCACCGGGCTGGTTGTTGCGGGTGCGGCAGGCATAATGCGCCGCCACGCGGTAACCAGCCAGCCCGCCGCCTTTGGCCTTCAACGCGGGCTTGGCCCCCTTTTCCGTCCACCGCTTCAACGCCTTGGCCGTGCCGCAATCCATCAACGACGACTGGCTTAGCGTCACGCCGGACACGGACCGCAGGCGCACCGCTTCCTTGATCCCGCAGCCGCCGATGCGGCCCGGCACATATCCAACCACGTCGCCCTGCAGATCCGGATCGCCACAGACCTGGCCCTTGCGGCGCGCTTCGCGCCGGGCCATGGCCTTTTGCTCGATGGCGCGGGGGCGCAGGAATGGCCGCAGGGTTTCGGACCGGGGCAAGGCGGCGGACGCCACCACCTGCTCGAGCGCGGGCACCGGAAAGCCCACGTTGCGCGCATTGGTGCCGGGGCGCGACACGGGGCGGCGCACCGGCTCGATCTGGATCACGGGTGCCGAAGTGGCCACAATGGGCGCGATCGGCACGAGCGACGCCATCCGCGCATCCGTCCCGGCCCGCGCCACAGGCCGTTTCGAGGCATCCGGCCCCGCCAGCGCCGCCCCGGCCAGCAGCAGGACGCATATCAGCGCCAGAACCCTCACCGCCTGGCCCCGCGACCAAAGTCGGGGGCATCGGTGTCCTGCCCCGCCTCGATGATGCCGCGTCGGATCGCGCGGGTGCGGGTGAAATAATCATGCAAGTGGTCGCCATCGCCCGTGCGAATGGCCCGCTGCAAGGCAAACAGCTCCTCGGTAAAGCGGCCCAGGATTTCCAGCGTCGCGTCCCTGTTCGTCAGGAACACGTCGCGCCACATCGTCGGATCGCTTGCGGCAATGCGGGTGAAGTCGCGGAAACCGGCGGCGGAAAACTTGACCACCTCGCTGTCCGTCACGCGGCGCAGATCGTCGGCGACGCCCACCATCGTATAGGCAATCAGGTGCGGCGCATGGCTGGTGACGGCACAGACCAGGTCGTGGTGGTCCGGCTCCATCTCCTCGACATTGGAGCCAAGCGCTTCCCAGAATGCGCGCAGCCGCGCCGTGGCGTCGGGATCGCCATCGGGCAGCGGCACCAACAGGCACCAGCGATTGTCAAACAGTTCGGCGAACCCGCTTTCGGGGCCGGAATGTTCGGTTCCGGCCATCGGATGCCCGGGCACGAAATGAACGCCGTCGGGGATGTGCGGGCCGACGACGTCAATCACCTCGCGCTTGACAGACCCCACATCCGTGACCGTCGCGCCGGGTTTCAGATGCGGCGCAATCTCGGCGGCCACTGCGGCCATCGCACCCACGGGGACGCAAAGCACCACCAGATCCGCGCCCTCCACCGCCTGGGCCAGGCTGTCGCACACCCTGTCACACAGTCCGATGCGGCGCGCGGTGTCGCGGGTCTCGGCGGTGCGGGCATAGCCGGTGACCTCGCCCGCCAACCCATCCCGTTTCATCGCCCAGTACAGGGACGAGGCAATCAGCCCCAGCCCGATCAGCGCCACGCGGTCATAGATCATGCCACCGCCCCTTCGCGCCAGCGGGTGATGACGTCGATCACCCGGCCCGTCTGGTCGGCGTCGCCCACGGTGATGCGCAAACCCTCGGCAAAGCCATAGCCACCCACGCGCCGGATCAGGATGCCGTTCGCGTTGAATGCCGCCTCGAGCGCATCCGCCTCGGCGACCGTAGCCGCGCGGGCCAGCACGAAATTCGCATGGCTGTCGTCGCAAGCCAGACCCAACTGACGTACGGCACCCGTCAGACGGGTGCGTTGCTCGGCATTCAGGGCGGCACACTGCCGGACCCAATCCCGATCCCGCACCGCCGCCTCGGCCGCGGCCAATTGCACCACCGACAGGTTGAAGGGCTGACGGATCCGGGTCATCACGTCGATCATCGCGGCCGGGCCATATCCCCAGCCGATGCGCAAGCCACCCAACCCATAAATCTTGGAAAAGGTACGCGTCATCAGCACGTTGGGCCGTGTCCCGGCCAGCGACGCGCCGCCATCATACCCGTCGGCATATTCGGTATAGGCGCCGTCGATCACCAGGATCACGTGCTTCGGCAATTCATCCGCCAGGCGCAACAGATCACCCTCCGGCACCATCGTGCCCGTGGGATTGGCCGGGTTGGCGACCAGCACCACGCGGGTGCGGCCGGTCACAGCGGCCAGGATCGCGTCCACATCCACCACCCGGTCGGCCTCGGCCACCTGCACCGGGGTCGCCCCCGCCATATGGGTCAGGATCGGATACATGGAAAAGCCGTGGGCGGTGTGGATGATCTCGTCGCCCGGACCAGCGAACGCCTGCGTGACGAACTGCAACACCTCGTCCGAGCCAACCCCACAGATCACGCGGTCGGGATCCAGGCCCCACACCTCGCCAATGGCGGCACGCAACGCTGCATGATCGGTCGACGGATAACGGTGCAACGCCCCCGCCGCCCCGGCCAGGGCCGCCACTGCGGCAGGCGGCGCACCCAGCGGGTTCTCGTTCGCACTCAGCTTCAGCACGTCCCTTACCCCGGCCAGCGCCGACTGCCCGCTCTGGTACAGCGCGATCTCCATGATGCCGGGTTGCGGGGTCAGGGTTGTCATGCGGGGCCTCCGAAGTTCCCGGGGGTTTTAGGGGGCCGGACGCGGTAGCGCCAGTGACAATTCGCGCACCGCCGCAAGGACCACACGTGGCCGGCCGCGGTTTGCGCACTACCCTGTGGACCCGAACACGGATGAACCCATGATCTCTGGCCCCCTGCACCGCATCCTCACAGACGACGACGTCCACGCGGATCCGGGCGAAGCGCGGCGCTTTGCCCGCCACCTGTCGGCGCTGACCCTGACCAAGGTGGCGGACGGGCTGATCGACCCAAAGCTGGTGCTGGCCTGGATCATGTCGGCGGTGGGGGCACCAGGCTACCTGGTCGGTGCATTGGTGCCGGTGCGCGAATCCGGCGCGCTGTTGCCGCAGATCGTGCTGGCGCGGCAGGCCCAGCAAAGCCGCCAGCGCAAATGGTTCTGGGCCGCAGGCTCGGCGGTGCAGGGACTGGCGGCCCTCGGCTGTGCCGCGGCCGCGATACTGCTGGACGGGGCCGCGGCGGGCTGGGCGATCATCGCCTGCCTTGCAGCGCTGGCGCTGGCACGGGCGGCCTGCTCGACCAGCTACAAGGACATCCTCGCCCGCACCCTGCAAAAGGGCTCGCGCGGGACCGTATCAGGCGCCGCAGGCACCGTGGCCGCGGCGGCAGTGCTGGGCTTTGCGGCACTGCTCAGCTTCGGGATCATCCCGCTGACGGTGCCCGCCATCGCCGTGGCCATCGCCATCGCCGGAGCGATGTGGCTGGGCGGGGCGGCCATATTTGCGGGCCTGGACGAGCCGGCGGCCGAACCCGATGCCTCCGGTTTCGACAATCCCGCAACGCTCCTGAAGCCGCTCATCAAGGATACGGAATTCCGCACCTATATCGCGGTGCGCGGCCTGCTGATCGCCACGGCACTCGCGCCCCCCTTCATCGTGCTGCTGACCAGCGCGGGCGGTCAGGGGCAGGAACTCGGCAATCTCGGCCCGCTGCTGCTGGCCTCGGCCACTGCGGCCATTGTGTCGTCCTATGTCTGGGGGCGGCTGTCGGACACGTCCAGCCGGCAGACGCTGATGTGGTCCGGCGGGCTGGCCACGCTGGCACTGGGTGGTGCCGCGCTCCTCGGTCTGATGACCGCCTCGCCGGATGGCATCTGGGCCGCCGCCGCCCTGCTCTTTGTCGCCCAAATCGCATACGAAGGCGTGCGCGCCGGGCGCAAGACCCACCTGACGGATATGGACACCGCCGATGAAAAGGCCGTCTACACCGCTTTGTCCAACACCATGATCGGGGTGCTTCTGCTGGCAGGCGGCGGGTTCGGCCTGCTGGCGGATGTGATGGGCGCGGCCATAGTGCTGGCTGTGTTTGCAGGGATGAGCGCTGTGGCGGTGCTGGTGGCCATGGGTCTTACAGAAGTGCAGCAGGACGGAAGCAGCTAGCGTTTGGGCGCGTAGACCTCAAACTCGAAACCGGATCTTGCAATCATCGGCGGCAAAGGTCCGGTCCGAGCCGACACCCGGAAATCCAGATGCCGGTCATTGAACCGGGCGATCAGTTCTATCCGGGTCTCGCTTTCCACCGGAAAAGGGGCCAGCGTGCCTGCCGCTTCTGCCCGTTCTGCATCAAGCCGAAGGGGGCCGTGATCACCCCCCGCAGCCGCACCAGCGCCTGCGCCCAGCCGTGCAAGGCGGTGATGATGCGGGCCGCCGCGCGCGGATCCTGCGGGCTGGCCACACCGTAGCAGTCGATGAAATCGCCGGGCCGCATACGCGTGTGCAGGATGCTGTCGAGCGGCAGGGTCGTCGCACTGTCATCGCGGCGCGAGCACAGGCGCCAACCCTCAAACGAAGTTACATCATCCCCAGTCACCTGTTGATTTTCCACGGGCGACGGCCTGTTCCACAATGGCACACATGCAAAAGGCCGCCCCGGGGTCGGAGCGGCCTTTCGTTCGGTCGGGTGGGCCGTCAGCCCATCAATGGCGTTAGTTCTTGGCGTAGAATTCGACGACCAGGTTCGGTTCCATCATCACCGGATAGGGCACGTCGCCCAGTTGCGGCGTGCGGACAAACGTGGCGGTCATTTTCGAATGGTCGGCGTCGATATAATCCGGCACGTCCCGCTCGGGCAGTTGCACGGCCTCCAGCAGGGCGGTCATCTGCTTGGACCGGTCCCGGACCTCGACCACATCACCCTCTTTCACGCGGTACGACGGGATGTTGACCTTGCGACCGTTCACGCGGACGTGGCCGTGGTTCACGAACTGACGGGCGGCGAACACGGTCGCCACGAACTTGGCGCGATAGACGACGGCGTCCAGACGACGCTCCAGCAGGCCGATCAGGTTCTCACCGGTGTCGCCCTTGACCCGCTCCGCTTCGGAGTAGATGCGGCGGAACTGCTTTTCGGTCAGGTCGCCATAATAGCCCTTGAGCTTCTGCTTGGCGCGCAACTGGATGCCGAAATCCGACAGCTTGCCCTTGCGGCGCTGCCCGTGCTGGCCGGGGCCGTATTCACGACGGTTGACGGGGGATTTGGGGCGGCCCCAGATGTTTTCGCCCATGCGGCGATCGATCTTGTACTTGGCAGACGTGCGTTTGGTCACGGCTGATCTCCTTCTCTTGATTCCTGCCGAGGCAGTGGAAGGGCGTTGTCCTCTCCCCGGATGTGGCCGGGACGACAGGGATCTTCTTGCGAAGGCCACCAACACCAATGAAGCCGCGCTTATACGCGCCGAATCGACAGAGTCAACGCTTTGCCAGTGCGGCACAGTCCGCATGGCGATGGCAGGTGACCAGATGGTCGTTGACCAGCCCCGTCGCCTGACAAAAGGCATAGACGATGGTGGGGCCGCAAAAGGTAAAGCCATGGGCTTTCAGGTCCTTTGAGATCTGCTGCGACAATGGCGTCTGCGCCGGCACCTCGGCCTGCGTGGCCCAGTGGTTTTGCAGCGGCGTGCCGTCGAAGAAATTCCATAAAAACCTGTCGAATCCGACAGTGGCGTTAAGGGTCTGAAACGCGCGGGCATTGCGGATCGTGGCTTCGATCTTGCCCCGGTGGCGCACGATGCCGGGATCAGCCAGCAGGCGGTTCACCTCCGCCTCGCCCCATTCCGCGATGGTGTCAGGGTCGAACCCGGCAAAGGCCGCGCGGAAATTCTCGCGCTTTTTCAGGATGGTAATCCAGCTGAGACCGGCCTGAAAACCATCAAGTATCAGCTTTTCCCACAGGTTGCGCGCATCCCATTCCGGCACGCCCCACTCGGTATCGTGATAGTCCACATAGATCGGCTCAAGCCCGACCCAGCCACAGCGTTCGGTCATCCATCTCTCCGGGCGTTAATGATTCAATTTGGAACAAAATGCCAACATTAAGAGTGTTTTTACGGATATCACGCCATTCTGGCCACACAAACCAGTGCACAGGGGCGCGCGCACAACCATGCCGAAAAAAACCTTTGCTGATATGCCGGCCAAATCCGACAATCCCTTGGACGCGGCAGTGTCTGCGCGGGACAAAAACACGCTCGACATGGTCGAGCAGGCGGTAAAACACCAGCAGACGCTGTTGGCATTTCAACCAGTTATCGTCGCCCATGACAGGCGCGTCGGTTTCTACGAGGGGCTGATCCGCGTCATCGACGAAACCGGCCGCGTGATCCCGGCCAGGGATTTCATGCCCGTGGTCGAACGCACCGAACTGGGCCGCGAAATCGACAACGTCGCGCTGAACATGGGCCTGCGCACGCTGCACGAAAACCCGTCGCTGCGGCTGTCGGTGAACATGTCGGCGCGGTCCATCGGGTATCAACGCTGGATGAACACGCTGAACCGCTGGACCAAAAAGGACGCCACCATCGGCGAACGCCTGATCCTCGAGATCACGGAAAGCAGCGCCATGGACCAGCCCGAGATCGTGACCGATTTCATGTCGCGGCTTTGCAAGCGGAACATCTGCTTTGCACTGGACGATTTCGGCGCGGGCTTTACCGCGTTGCGATACCTCAAGGATTTCTATTTCGACATCCTCAAGATCGACATGCAGTTCTGCAACGGCATCGCCGATGATCCCGACCTGCAGGCGTTGACGGCGGCGATGATGCAGATCGGGCACCATTTCGACATGCTGGTCGTGGCCGAAGGGGTCGAACGCGCACCTGACGTCGAAATGCTGGTGTCGATGGGGGTGGATTGCCTGCAGGGGTACTATTTCGACGCCCCGACCGTGCGCCCCAACTGGATGTTCGGTGAGCGGCGCGCCGCCCAAAAGACCAACATCCGCGCCTGAGACAGCGTGTCCCTTTGCCGCGCTGCGGCGAATCCTGTAGGGCAGCGGTGACGCGGGGAATCTGGGGCCCGCACGACGTGCATGTCTCGGATGATCCTCTCGTGAAACTGACAGAGGACAGACCCCATGACCAATATCGTCATCGCTTCTGCCGCCCGGACTGCCGTCGGCAGCTTCGGCGGCGCATTCGCCACCACGCCCGCCCACGACCTGGGTGCCACCGTGCTCGAAGCGGTCGTTGACCGCGCCGGTATCGACAAGGCGGAGGTGTCCGAGACGATCCTTGGTCAGGTGCTGACCGCCGCCCAGGGCCAGAACCCGGCCCGCCAGGCGCATATCAACGCCGGTCTGCCGCAGGAAAGTGCGGCCTGGTCGATCAACCAGGTGTGCGGGTCGGGTCTGCGTGCCGTCGCACTGGCCGCCCAGCACATCCAACTGGGCGACGCCGACATCGTGGCCGCCGGCGGGCAGGAAAACATGACCCTCAGCCCCCACGCCGCGCACCTGCGTGCCGGTCACAAGATGGGCGACCTGAAATACATCGACACCATGATCCGCGACGGCCTTTGGGACGCGTTCAACGGCTACCACATGGGCCAGACGGCCGAGAATGTTGCCGACCAGTGGCAGATCACCCGCGACATGCAGGACGAATTCGCCGTCGCCAGCCAGAACAAGGCCGAGGCCGCGCAAAAGGCCGGTAAGTTCGCCGACGAAATCACAGCGTTCACCGTCAAGACCCGCAAGGGCGACATCGTGGTCGACGCCGACGAATACATCCGCCACGGCGCCAACCTTGAAGCGATGGCCAAAATGCGCCCCGCCTTCACCAAGGAAGGGTCGGTTACCGCCGCCAACGCATCCGGGCTGAACGACGGCGCCGCCGCCGCACTGGTGATGACCGCAGACAACGCCGAAAAGCGCGGGATCGAACCGCTGGCCCGCATCGCCAGCTACGCAACCGCCGGTCTGGACCCGTCGATCATGGGCGTCGGTCCGATCTATGCCAGCCGCAAGGCACTGGAAAAAGCAGGCTGGAAAGCCGAGGATCTGGACCTGGTCGAAGCCAACGAAGCCTTTGCCGCCCAGGCCTGCGCCGTGAACAAGGACATGGGCTGGAACCCGGACATCGTGAACGTGAACGGCGGCGCCATCGCCATCGGCCACCCCATCGGTGCGTCCGGTGCGCGCATTCTCAACACCCTGCTCTTCGAGATGCAGCGCCGCGACGCCAAAAAAGGCCTCGCCACCCTGTGCATCGGCGGCGGTATGGGCGTGGCCATGTGCCTCGAACGCCCCTGATCATCGTCTTGGCGGTGCTTCAACAGCACCGCCAAAAACCCATTCCCCTCCCAAAGTCGGAATTGCGCGCGCAATAAAGTTGCGCAATACAGGCTTTTGAGAGAAACAAAAGAAAACATATCCCAAAGGAGTTTCCCTATGTCCCGCGTTGCCCTTGTCACCGGAGGATCCCGAGGAATCGGTGAAGCCATCTCCAAGGCCCTCAAGGACGCAGGCTACAGCGTCGCCGCCACCTATGCCGGCAACGACGAAGCCGCGGCCAAGTTCACCGACGAAACCGGCATCAAGACCTACAAGTGGAACGTCGCCGACTATGACGAATCCAAAGCGGGCATCGCGCAGGTCGAAGCGGATCTTGGTCCGATCGATGTTGTCGTCGCCAATGCCGGCATCACCCGCGACGCGCCGTTCCACAAGATGACGCCGGAACAGTGGCACCAGGTCATCGACACCAACCTGACCGGCGTGTTCAACACCGTGCACCCCGTCTGGCCCGGCATGCGCGAACGCAAGTTCGGCCGCATCATCGTGATCTCGTCGATCAACGGCCAAAAGGGCCAGTTCGCCCAGGTGAACTATGCCGCGACCAAGGCGGGCGATCTGGGCATCGTGAAATCGCTGGCCCAGGAAGGCGCGCGCGCAGGCATCACCGCCAACGCCATCTGCCCTGGCTACATCGCCACCGAAATGGTCATGGCAGTGCCGGAAAAGGTCCGCGAATCGATCATCGGCCAGATCCCGGCTGGCCGTCTGGGCGAGCCCGAGGAAATCGCGCGCTGCGTGACCTTCCTCGCCTCGGACGATTCAGGCTTTATCAACGGCTCGACCATTTCGGCCAACGGCGCACAGTTTTTCGTCTAAGACACTGAAATCATTCGGGCGGTGCACAAGCTGTGCACAGGTTGTGTACGGATGTCATACGCCCGAAACACGAAAAAGGGCCGGTGCAGCGATGCACCGGCCCTTTCCCGTATCCCGTAAGATGGTGCGCATCCATCAGCGGGAATTCCGCCCCCCCAACAGCCACTGCCACGCCCCGGCAAATGCGGCGGCCCGTTCGGTGTGGGCGTTTTGCATGGCGGTTCGGATCGTGCGGTTTGTCGGTGTCTCGATCATGGTGCTGTCCTTTCGCGGTGTCGCTGAACTTGCCCTGAATATGGCGATCCCCCCTTGCCCCGACAAACGAGACTTTTCAGCGGATCAGTTAAGCTGTACTTAACTGGACATGTCCGACCGCCTGCCCCCGCTCACCGCTTTGCGCGCCTTCGAAGCAGCCGCGCGGCACATGTCCTTTGCCAAGGCGGCAGAGGAATTGCATGTGACGCCTGCGGCCCTCAGCTTTCAGATCAAATCGCTCGAAGAACATCTGGGCGCGCAGGTGTTCCAGCGCCTGAACCGCGCCGTGGCCCTGACCAAAGCCGGAGAGGCGCTGGCCCCCGGCGTCACCGACGGGTTTCAGGCGCTGTCGTCAGCCTGGCGCGCCGCGCAAAGAACGCAGGAGGATCAAACGCTTACCGTCACGGCCGGACCGGCCTTTACCGCCAAGTGGCTGGCCCCGCGGCTTTACGAGTTTGCCCGCACCCATCCAGAGGTCGAGCTGCGCTTTGCTGCCGGACTCAGGATCGTGGATCTGGCCCGCGACGGCGTGGACGTGGCGATCCGCTTTGGCTACGGCCCCGACGAAGGGCTGTATTCCCTGCCCCTTGCCGACGAATGGGTGTGCCCGGTGATGACCCCGGCCCTGGCCGCGCAATACCCCACGCTCGAATCGCTGGTTCATGCACCGCTGATTTTTGACGACAGTATCAATTTCCTGAAGCCAGCCGCGGACTGGGCTGCGTGGTTCCGGGCGGTGGGTGTAGATTGCGATCCCGATCACGGCCCGCGCTTCAGCCAGGCCGATCACGCGGTCGACGCGGCTCTGACCGGTGTCGGCGTCGTGCTGGGACGCAGGGCGCTGGTGGTCAAGGATCTGGCTGACGGACGCCTTGTGGCCCCCTTTCCCATCGCATTGCAGACCGGCGCACGGTTCAGATTTCTTTGTGTCAAAGGCACCGAAACCCGCCCCGACATCGTGGCGTTCCGGGACTGGATCGTGTCGGAGATCGCCAAGACCAGCCAGATCACGGATGCGATGACCCTGGTTCCACTGGATGAGGCCACACCCGAATGACCCGTTCCAAGGCGACTGCCGTCGGCTTTGTCGCTATCCTGCTTTGGGGCCTGCTGGCCCTGCTGACCGTGGGTGCAACCCCGACGCCGCCCTTTCTGCTCAACGCCATATGCTTTGCCATCGGCGGCACGATCGGGCTGATCTGGGTTGGCACGACGGGCGGACTTGCCCAGCTCAGGGCGGTGCCGCTGCACATCTATGCCTGTGGAACAATTGGGCTTTTCGGTTATCACGCGCTCTATTTCTCGGCCCTGCGCCTGGCCCCCGCGGCCGAAGCCGGGTTGATCGCCTATCTCTGGCCTTTGCTGATCGTCGTGACGTCTGGGCTGTTGCCCGGGGAACGGTTGCGGGGCGGGCACATTCTGGGCGCGGTCGTGGGCTTTTGCGGCGCGGCGCTGATCATCGCGGGGGGCAGCACGGGCTATGACCCGAGCGCCCTTGATGGCTACCTTCTGGCGTTGGCCTGCGCCTTTACCTGGACCGCGTATTCGGTGTTGTCACGCCGTCTGGGCGCAGCCCCGACCGCATCCGTGGCGGTGTTTTGCGTGGCAAGTGCGCTGCTGTCCGTGCCGATGCACCTGATGTTCGAAGAAACCGTCTGGCCCCGGTCGGGCCTTGCGTGGCTCAGCACAGTTTTGCTGGGCCTGGGACCCGTTGGACTGGCCTTTTACGTCTGGGATATCGGGGTGAAACAGGGCGATATCCAACTGCTGGGCACCGCATCCTATGCGGCGCCGCTGCTATCGACGATCATCCTGGTGGTGGCTGGCATCGCGGCACCCAGTTGGTCCCTCGCCCTCGCGGCATGTCTGATCACCGGAGGCGCGTTGTTGGCAGCGCGTGCCAGCCTGAGAAAATCCGCTTAGCCCGACAGGCGCGCGATTTCTTCCTTCAGCCTGAGTTTCTGTTTTTTGAGGGCCGCCACTTCGATGTGGTCCGTGCCGGGGGAGCGTTGGGCCATTTCGACCTTGTCGCTCAGGTTCTGGTGCTTCTTTTTCAACTCTTCGAGATGGGCGGTGACGCTCATACGGTCCTCCTTGCTGATCAAGTTGCCCGTGCAGCGAACCACAATACATGGCGCATGTCACGCCGCACGCGCAGCATGTGCATAAATGAACCTGACGGACGTTAAGATTGCCTTAACGAAACAGCGGCGCGGCGTCCCGCAGAACCGCTGCGATTTCAGGCGCATAATCGTCGCCATCCCGTTCGTGCCGCGCGCCCGCGTGCAAGATCACAGGCGGATGCAGGACGAACGGCGCGCGCCCCTCCTTGCGCGCCCGAAATATGACCAGTTCTGCCGCTTTTCCGACCCGCGGGCAGATGGGCCAGATCTCGGCGCTGCCCAGACGCCCGGTGGCGGCCCCAAGGATATCGGGCACCCGTTCGGCACGGTGGATCATGTGCAGAAACCCCTTGGGCCGCAGCCGCCGGGCCGCGACATCCACCCACGCCTCCAGCGGCGTATCGACACCCAATGCCCCCTCGCGCCCGCGATCCTGTGCGGCATGGCCCTCTGCCCTGTCGAAATAGGGCGGGTTGGCCAGAACATGATCAAACCCGCGCGCCTTCACGTCGTCAGGCAGTTGCGTCAGGTCAGCGGTGACCGCGTCCAGCCCGTTTCGGACCGCCAGTGCGGCATAGTCCGCCTGCCTTTCGACCCCCAGCAATTCCAGTCCCGGCACCCTTGCCCCAAGGCACAGCGCTGCCGCCCCCACGCCACAGCCCAGATCCAGAACGGATTGCCCCGCCCTGGCCGGTACAGATGCCGCCAACAACACCGGATCAACCCCGGCCCGGTACCCCCGGCGCGGCTGCCACAGGTGCAAACGCCCGCCCAGGAACGCGTCGTGGCTCAGGTCACTGTCCGAGGTCGATGTCATTGTCTTTCATCACCCGCAGCGCACTGTCGTAATCATCCGTCCGCACCATCAGGCGACGGGGAAAGATGCCGATCCCGCCTTCGAGGATGCTCATGTTTACGTCCATCTGAAAGCAGTCTATATCCTCGCCTTCGAGAAGGGCCGAGGCGAATGCGATGATCGTCGGGTCGGTGGTACGCAAAAGTTCCTTCATATCATGGATGTAGGGGCATTGCGGTCTACTTGTCGAGTGGACATTGAGGAACACGATGGACGCATCCACGATTGCGAAACCCCATGACCGGCTGGCGGACTACCTGGCCGGGGACATGGCGGCGGTGAACGACCTGATCCGGGACAAGATGGCGTCGGAACACGCGCCGCGCATCCCCGAGGTCACGCAGCACCTGGTCGAAGCGGGCGGCAAGCGCCTGCGCCCGATGCTGACGTTGGCCGCCGCACGGATGTGCGGCTATGACGGTCCGTTCCACGTGCATCTGGCGGCCACGGTCGAATTCATTCACACCGCCACCCTGCTGCATGACGACGTGGTGGACGAAAGCGCGCAGCGCCGGGGCCGCCCGACCGCCAACCTGTTGTGGGACAACAAGTCTTCGGTTCTGGTGGGGGACTACCTGTTTTCCCGCAGTTTCCAGTTGATGACCGAAACCGGGTCGCTCGATGTGCTGCGCATCCTGTCCGATGCGTCCGCCACCATTGCCGAAGGCGAGGTGCTGCAACTGACCGCCGCACAGGATCTGGCGACGGACGAAGCGATTTATATGCAGGTGATCCGGGGCAAGACAGCAGCCCTGTTTTCAGCGGCAACCGAAGTGGGCGGCGTAATTGCGGGCGCCGAAGAGACGCAGGTGCGCGCGCTGTTCGATTATGGCGACGCCCTGGGCATCGCGTTCCAGATCGTGGACGACCTGCTGGATTATCAGGGGCAATCGTCAGCGACGGGCAAGAACGTCGGCGACGATTTCCGCGAACGCAAGCTGACATTGCCCGTGATCCGCGCCGTAGCCTTGGCTGACGCGGAAGAGCGCGCATTCTGGTCCCGCACCATCGAAAAGGGCCAGCAGGAAGACGGTGATCTGGAACACGCGCTGGCCCTGCTGCACAAGCACCAAGCGCTTGGGTATACGAAAGAAACAGCCTTGCAGTGGGCAGACAAGGCAAAGACGGCGCTTGCCCCCCTGCCCGGTCACGCACTCAAGGACATGTTGCTGGATCTGGCCGACTACGTGGTCGAGCGGATCAACTGAGCGACCCTTTGGTCGTCACCGCCTGCACCCACCAGCGCGGATATTGCGCGCTGATCTCCTGTGCCACTGCCTGCGCAGTCGCGGCATCCGGATAGACGCCAAAGCACGTGCTCCCGGATCCGGACATTCGCGCGACCTCGGCCCATTGCAAGGCGCGCAGCGCCACCAGAATGGCAGGCACACCCGATGCGGCCGGGGCCTGCAGATCGTTGCGCTGATCCGTCAACCACGCCAAAAACGCATCCCGGCTCGCCCAACCCGGCAGATCGCCCAACCGCGCATTCGATTTCTGCCGCAAGCGCCGAAACACGTCTGGCGTGGGAACGTGAATGCCCGGGTTGACCAGCACGAGGCTGAGGGACGGGACGGCGGACGCTGGCGTCAAATCCTCTCCAATGCCTTGCATCCGCTGTGGCGCATCCGACAGGCAGACCGGCACATCAGCCCCCAGCGACAACGCCGCCAGCGGCGCTTCGCACGCCCGCAGGATCGCAGCCGCATCTGCCGATCCGCCGCCAATCCCGCCTCCATGGGGCAGGTTCTTTTCCAGCCGTATTTTCACCGACACACCGGCTGCCTCGGCCGCACGCCACGCAAGGTTGCGGCTGTCTTGCGGCACGCCCGCAGCGAACGGTCCGGTCACTTTCATGGACATGCGCGGCGCAGGGTCGATCCACAAACGGTCACCCACATCCGCAAACACCACCAGCGAATCCAGCAGGTGATACCCGTCATCCCGTTGGCCCGTCACATGCAGTGCAAGATTTATCTTGGCGGGCGCAAAGGCCTCAGTCGTCATTGGCCACCTTGAGCGGGTCGGACCCTTCTTCCTCAAGCACCACGTCCAGCCCCACTTCGAGCTTGCGGCGGATGCGGTCCGGTTCGGCATCTCCGGGCTCTTCGGCGTCGACAAAGGACAACGCGCGCATCCACTGGAATTCGGCTTCGCGCTTGCGGCCCACGGCCCAATAGACGTCGCCGAGGTGATCGTTGACCACCGGGTCAACCGCCATCAACTCGACCGCGCGCTCCATGTGGTCGACCGCTTCATCATAGCGGCCAAGGCGGTACAGGACCCATCCCAGACTGTCGACGATGTAGCCGCTGTCGGGGCTGGCAGCGACGGCTTCCTCGATCATGGCCAGCGCCTCGTCGAGCTTGATCTGCTTTTCGACAAGCGAATAGCCCAGGTAATTCAGTACCTGTGGCTGCCCGGGGTTCAGTTCCAGGGCCTTGCGAAAGTCGGCTTCGGCCTTGGGCCAGTCCTTGAGCCGTTCAAAGCTGATCGCGCGGGCATAGTACAGGAACCACGTGCCGCGCGCGTCATCTTCGGTCAGCGACAGCGCGCGGTCATAGGCGGCCACGGCTTCCTCGAACCGGTCCTGTCCGCGCAACACATCGCCCAGCGTGGAGTGCACGATGCTTAACTCGCCAAAGCGTTTGGCCAGTTGCTCCAGCACCTCGATCGCCGCATCAGGTTTGCCCGACTGGCGCAGGGCCGCCGCGCGCCCCAGTTCGGCGGCGTGGAATGCCGGATGGTCCGCGGGCATTTCCTTGTAGGTGGCGCTGGCCAGGTCGTACTGTTCCAGCGAATCCAGCAATTCAGCGTTCAGCAGCAGTGCGTCAACGTGATCGGGGCGAAGATACCGCGCCACCCGTCCATAGAGCAGGGTGTAATCGGCCCCCGCCTCTTGCCGCAGCGCGCCCGCAACGGAATAGAACACCTCGGCCGCGCCATCGCGGGCGGATGTGATGTGGGTGAAGGGCAACGTTTCGGCGGCTTCGAGCTTGTCGAGCATGATCCGCAGTTCCGGATCGGTGGCCGATCCAAACGCCTCGCGAATGGCCAGAATGGCGTCTTCGTTGCGGTCCAGTTGCGACAACACCTCGGCCCGGGCCATGGCCCCGCGTCGGGTGCGCTGCAGCGGTCCGGCCCCTTGCTCCTCAAAGATCTTTTCCGCGGCGGCGAAATCGCCAAGGCCAGCCAGCGCCATCGCCTTGTGATACATGGCAAAGCCTTGCAGGCCCCGTTCCTCGGACACGCGGTCAAACGTCGCTTCGGCAGCGGCGCGGTTGCCGGCACCCACCAGCGCCCATGCCTCCAGCAGCCCATCGACCAGCGGCCCGATGCCCATCGTTTCCACGTCGCGGGCCAGGTAGGTGTCGTATTCCTCGCCTGCCAGCAGATCGGCGATCACGACCATGTGGGCGATCTGGCTGCGCAGGCCGTTCTGTTCCATCAACCGGGCGATGGGCAGGGCCCTCTCGACCCGACCCATGGCCAGCTGAGCAACAATGGCGTCTTCCATCAGGTCGGGATTGTCCGGATCCCGCGCCAGTGCGGCTGAAAAGTATTGTGCCGCCTGGTCGAAATTGCTGTCCATGGCGGCCTGCCTGCCTGCCAGATAGGCCCCTGACATGGACTGGGCATGCACCGGCATCACAAGCGCCAGCGATAGGGCCGCGACGGCGGCCGAAGACAGGAAAGTACGGATCACGGGTGCAATGCCTCGGTTATTTGTGTTTCACAAAGGCTAGCACGTCTGGCGCGCGGCGCAATGTGGCCTGACGAAAAGGTCATCAGCGCGCGCGGTTCTGCACAAAGAAAAAGCCGGGCGCATGGCCCGGCCTGATCGTGTCACATGTTGGGATAATTCGGCCCGTCCCCGCCCTGCGGCGTGGTCCAGGTGATGTTCTGGCTGGGGTCCTTGATATCGCAGGTCTTGCAGTGCACGCAGTTCTGAAAATTGATGACAAAGCGCGTGTCCTTGCCCTCTTCCTCCACGAATTCATAAACACCGGCCGGGCAATAGCGGGCCGAGGGGCCTGCGTATTTCGCCAGGTTGATCTGCACCGGCACGGCTTCATCCGCCAGACGCAGGTGTGCAGGCTGGCTTTCCTCGTGGTTGGTAAAGCTGAAGGACACGTTGGTCAGCCGGTCAAAGGACAGTGTGCCATCGGGCTTCGGGTATTCGATGGGCTTGTGGTTGCTGGCCGGTTCCGTGGCATCCGCGTCGGACTTGCCGTGTCCCAGAGTGCCAAACAGCGAAAAGCCCAGCGTGTTGGTCCACATGTCCATGCCGCCCATGACCAGCGACGCGGTCAGACCGTATTTCGACCACAGCGGCTTGACGTTGCGCACCTTTTTCAGGTCCGCGCCGATGGGGCCGGTGCGTACGGCGGTTTCATAGGCGGCCAATTCATCGCTGGCACGCCCGGCCGCAATCGCGTCAAACGCCGCTTCTGCTGCGGCCTTGCCCGACAGCATGGCGTTGTGGTTGCCCTTGATCCGCGGCACGTTGACCATGCCCACCGAACAGCCCAGCAGCGCCACGCCGGGCGCCACCATCTTGGGCATCGACTGGTACCCGCCCTCGGAAATGGCACGTGCGCCATAAGCCACGCGCTTGCCCCCTTCGAGCAGGTCCGCCACCATCGGGTGATGCTTGAAGCGCTGGAATTCCATGTAGGGGAACAGGTGCGGGTTCTTGTAGTTCAGGTGCACCACGAAGCCGACATAGACCTGGTTGTTTTCCAGGTGATAGATGAACGACCCGCCGCCCGCGTTGCTTCCCAGCGGCCAGCCCATGGTGTGGGTGACCGTGCCCTCTTTGTGCTTGGCCGGATCGATTTCCCAGATTTCCTTCATGCCCAGGCCGTATTTCTGCGGCTCGGCATCCTTGGCCAGGTCGTATTTCGCGATCACCTCCTTGGCCAGCGATCCGCGCACACCTTCGGACAGGAAAACGTATTTGCCATGCAGTTCCATGCCCGGCTCGGTGTTTTCGCCGATTGACCCATCGGCCTCGAGACCAAAGACACCGGCCACGACGCCCTTCACTTCGCCATTGTCGCCATAAACCAGTTCCGAACAGGCCATGCCCGGGAAAATCTCGACGCCCATTTCCTCGGCCTGTTCCGCCATCCAGCGGCAGACGTTGCCCATGGAAACGATGTAGTTGCCATGGTTGTTCATCAGTGGCGGCATCGGCCAGTTGGGGATACGCAGCTGCCCCGCCTCGCCCAGCATATAGAAGTTGTCGGCGGTCACCGGCACGTTCAGTGGCGCGCCCTTGTCCTTCCAATCGGGGATCAGTGCATCCAGACCGCAAGGATCCAGCACGGCACCCGACAGGATATGCGCACCCACTTCGGACCCTTTTTCCAGAACGACCACGTTCAGATCGGCGTCCAACTGCTTGAGACGGATCGCAGCGCTCAGGCCCGCAGGCCCGGCCCCTACGATCACAACATCGTATTCCATCGCTTCGCGTTCAATCTCGGCCATGCGCGGCGGCTCCCTTATCGTATCTGCAACTGTGGCTGCGGTTTTTCCTGTCGGTAGCGTACAGATGTTCCCTGCGCAACGTGGTGCAATGCCACCGTGAAAAAATCCAGCAGGAATGCATCAAAAGACGGCACGTCATTCCCTGTGACGTGACGGCGGATCACGTCTCTGGGTCATCGCCCAACAGGTATCGCGGCCCGGTGCCCTTGCGACCCGCGCGGTCCTGCGTGTTGTACAGCGCACACGCCTCGAGGCTCAGACAGCCACAGCCGATACACCCGTCCAGCGTGTCACGCATCCGCTCCAGCCGGGCAATCCGGTCGTCGAGGCCTGCGCGAAATTCGGCACTCACGCGCGCCCAGTCCCGTTTCGTGGGGGCACGATGACGCGGCAGGCGGTCCAGTTCGGTCCTGATCTGGGCCAGCGTGAATCCGAATTGCTGCGCAATCATGATAAAACTCAGTCGCCGGATATCGGCGCGCTGGAACCGGCGCTGCCCACCCGGGTTGCGCCACGGGGCCACCAGGCCCTCGTCCTCGTAATACCGGATCGCGGACACGGCCAACCCCGTGCGCGCCGCAATATCACCGATGCTCAACCCGTCGGATGCTGCCATGAAAAACCTCTTGACCTCAAGTTGGCTTGAGGTGGCAGCCTAACCCCATATCGACGCAAAAAGGAATGGACCATGCCTGCGATACTCGAACACACCAACTTCACCGTCTCGGACCCCGATGCCACCGCCGCATGGATGTGCGACCTTTTTGGCTGGCATGTCCGCTGGTCAGGGGCCGCCATGGCTGGCGGGCGTACGGTGCATGTGGGCACCGACGCGCAATACCTTGCCCTCTACACCCCCGGCGATCCAGGCAAGGCCACGGATGACAACTACGGCACCGTGGGCGGACTGAACCACCTGGCCGTCGTGGTCGACGACATCGCCGCGACAGAACAGGCGATCAAGGCCAAGGGCTTTGAAACCGGCAACCATGCGGATTACGAACCCGGCCAGCGCTTCTATTTTCACGATCACGACGGCATCGAATACGAAGTGGTGCAATACGACTGACGGAACCGCCCTTCTTCTGACTGGAAATACCACGGGGGAGTCGCGCCAGCGACGGGGGCAGCGCCCCCAATTCCACTTGCAATCCCCACCCCCATTGGGTCAGGTAGCAACCTAGTGATTTGATCGGGCGGCCCCATCCCGGGCCGCCTGCCGCATTTGGACGTTGCCGATGGACAAGATCCCCATGACCCGTGCCGGCGCACAAGCGCTGGAAACAGAACTCAAGCAGCTCAAAAGCGAAGAGCGACCCGCCATCATCAAGGCGATCGCCGAGGCGCGTGAGCATGGCGACCTGTCGGAAAACGCGGAATACCACTCGGCCAAGGAAAAACAGTCCTTCATCGAAGGGCGGATCAAGGAGCTTGAAGGCGTGATTTCGCTGGCAGAGGTGATCGATCCGTCCAAGCTGTCCGGTGCCATAAAGTTCGGCGCAACCGTGACCCTGGTCGACGAGGATACGGACGAGGAAAAGACCTGGCAGATCGTCGGCGAATACGAGGCCAACATCGAAAACGGGCTTTTGAACATAAAATCGCCGATTGCCCGCGCATTGATCGGCAAGGAAGAGGGCGACAGCGTCGAGGTGCGCACACCGGGCGGCGAAAAGTCCTATGAAGTGCTGAAAATCAGCTATAGCTGAGGCCATGGCCGACAAACCGAACCCACAGGCCCGGCCAACGCCGCTGGGCATCTACGACAAGCCGAAACACGGTGGCATCTCGGGCATCGAGGTGGTGGCCATCGCCGTGTCCGCCATCTGGCTGATCGGCGCCGCCATATTCTTCATCGCCGGCCCCGAAGTCGGGGCCGAGGCGGACGGCACACGGTTCCTGATCACGATGCT
>JBCBFX010000020.1:0-51013 GCA_038527345.1 Pseudomonadota bacterium
AAGCGCTGTTGCCCCTGCGCGGCAAGATCCTGAACGTGCTGGGCGCGGCGTCGTCCAAGCTTGGGTCGAATGCAGAGATTTCGGACCTAACGCAGGCGTTGGGTGTGGGTCTGGGGTCGAAATTCAACATCGACGATCTGCGCTACGACAAGATCATCATCATGACCGATGCGGACGTGGATGGCGCGCATATCGCGGCCCTGCTGATGACGTTCTTTTTCACCCAGATGCGGCCCATGATCGACACCGGGCACCTGTACCTGGCCTGCCCGCCGCTGTTCCGCCTGACGCAGGGGGCCAAGCGGGTCTACTGCCTCGACGAACGCGAGCGGGACATGTGGTTGGAGAAAGGTCTGGGCGGCAAGGGCAAGATCGACGTCTCACGCTTCAAGGGCTTGGGCGAGATGGACGCCAAGGACCTGAAAGAGACCACGATGATGCCCGAAACCCGCAAGCTGATCCGCGTATCGATTGACGAGGACGAACCGGGCGAGACCGGCGATCTGGTGGAGCGGTTGATGGGGAAAAAGCCGGAGATGCGGTTTCAGTATATTCAGGAGAACGCGCGGTTTGTGGAGGAGTTGGATGTTTGAATTATGGTAGAAAAGTCACGTTGTGAAGTTGATACTCACATACTCTGGTGAGTTACGTTCCAAAACAAAGGACCCCCGTCCCGATCGACCAGACAAAATGTCGGGTCATATAAATCAAATACGCCGGGTCTTTCACAATCAACTCAAAGAACATTGGAGAACTCACCCGTTTTTACGCGAAGCGTCGTCGTATCCAAGTGATTTGGGATTGGATGCAAATCAATTTGGAGATGCATCAAATGACGTCTCGATACCAAAGGGGCATGTCAAATGGACAGAAATTATTCCAGAACTGCACCCGGTTGAGAATTTCCGGTTTTTGCCGTTGGTACGTAGTGACTGGCATCTACAATGCGAATTGGACATCTTATTTCTTAGGAAGAACCCGCCTGGATCGCTTGTTCAAGCAGGTGATATTGATAACCGCATCAAGACACTGCTCGATGGATTAAGAATGGCGCAAAGCAGAAACGAGTTGGGCAACTCGAACGAACCAAATAGTCAAGAAGTCCCTTTTTACTGTTTGCTCGAAGACGATCAGCTTATTTCCCGTTTAAACATCGAAACTGGCCGATTGCTTGAACTTGACGATGAGGGTGCGCACGACAGTTGGGTAAAACTTGTAATTCACGCTACAGTAAAACCAACGCGAAGCACTCTCCTTAACTTGTCATTTGTCTGACTTGTAAACTTTTTGAGCGCCACTATCACCGGGCCGCGGTACGGCGATCCTCGTTCTGAGCGAATGCACTTTATGGCCGCCACATACATCTTCGCCCAGAGCTATGCACCAAGACCAACCATATCGCCGTGCCGGGGGGCGGCCCGGCGATTGTGGGGCGGCCTGCGGCCTTGTTTCCCCACAAGCGCTCAGCGTGACCGAAGAAAGGGTTGTCAGTGCGGGACAGACCATTGCACGCTACCCCGCATGATCAACTCAATCGACGCCCAAGCCTTCCTCGACGAAGACTTCGCGCCGTGGGTTCTTGCACTGAACCCCACAGTGACGGACGTAAGCACCAACAGCCTCACCCTCGATACCCCATCACCGATGACATCGCCCGCGTCGGCGGCATCGTGTCGGGGCAGACCCTTGCCACCCTTGCCGACACGGCCATGGTGCTGGCGTGCGGCGCGCACCTGGGCCGGATGGTGCCGGTGGCCACCTTCACCCTCGACACGCAATTCCTGCGCCCCGGGTCGGACGACACCATCCGCGCGCGGGCAGAGGTCACGCGTGCAGGAAAATCGCTGATCTTCGCGCGCTGCAGCGTCAGCGCCTTGCCAGCGGCGAAGACTGTCGCGCTGGCCACCGCCAACTTTGCCGCGCCGCGCTGAACACGGGGCTGTGCATCCGTGCCCCCTTGCGCAATGCCGCGGGTTCAGGCGTTATTCTTCTCATGTTCTGGCGCGTCATCCTCATCCTCTCCCTGCTCACCGCCTGTGGCCGTCCCCTGACGGAGCAGGAGATCGCGTTTACCCGCACCATCCACGGCGACACGCTGAACACCGACCGTGTGCGGCTGGTCGACGGGGCCCCCACCCGCGCGGTGACCTTTCGGCGCAAGGCGCGGCCCCGGATCACCTGCCGTGAACGGATCGTGCCGCCCCCCACGACCGACATCGTGACCGCCAAGCCCGCCGCGGTGGCCCTGTGGCAGCGGGTGCTGTTCGACAAGGACTGGTATTTGGACGACTACGTGCCCGACTACCCGGATCGCATCGGGCTGGTGGCGGCGATGCTGCTGGCGCATGAGTTGACCCACGTGTGGCAGTGGCAGAACCGCAAGACCACCGGTTATTCCCCGTTCAAGGCCGCCACCGAACACCGGTTCGGCGAGGACCCGTACCTGTTCGACATCAGCACGGACCGCAGGTTCAGCGATTTCGGCTATGAACAGCAGGGCTCCATCGTCGAGGAATTCGTGTGCTGCCGCGCGCTGGCCCCGCAGGCCCCGCGGACCAAGCGTCTGCACGCCCTGATCAGCGAGGCCATGCCCGTGTCGCCGCTGCCTGAGCAGCGGGAATATGACGTGGGACTGCCGTGGGACGGGGTCGAGCTGAAGGGGATCTGTGGGTAAGGCGCACCTGTGGTGCGCCAACCGGGACAGGAAAGGACGAGCATGGCCCAATATGCCCTCATCATGCTGCTGGCCGGGATCGGTATTCCGATCCTTGCGGCGCTGAACGCAGCCCTCGGGACGCGGCTGGGAAATCCGGCGGCGGCGGCCACGGTGCTGTTTCTGGTGGCGCTGGCGGCCTCGACCCTTGTGTTTGTCCTGGGCGGCGCACAGGGCCTCGGGCGGTTGGCCGCCGCCCCCAGGCACCTGTTGCTGGGGGGTGTGCTGGTGGCGTTCTACGTGCTGTCGATCACCTACATTGCGCCCCATTTCGGGGTCGGGAATGCGGTGTTCTTTGTCCTTCTGGGGCAATTGATCTCGGCCGCTGCGATTGACCATTTCGGCCTGTTCGGCGCGCAGGCCACGGCGCTGAGTGCGGCGCGGATGGGCGGCATTGCGTTGATGGCGGCGGGCGTCTGGTTGACGCAGCAGGTCTAGAGACCGGACAGGTCCTGTGCCTGTGCCCAGGCGGCGGGATCCACGTCGATCGGATCGGCCAGCACACGGCCCTGCCCGGGCAAGCGCCCGCCCGGATCGGTCCCTGCCACCGCGGCAAGCGCCTGCATCTTTTCGCCAAAGTCGGGTGCGGTCGACGGATCGATCAGCAGATAGTATTGGCCCAGATCGTGGGGCGGACCGTCCGGTGCCTTCAGCGGTTTCACATCGCGGCTCAGCACACCACCCGCAAGTCCCGCTGCCAGCACCTCGGCCATCAGGCCAAAGCCCCAGCCCTTGGCCCCGCCGATGGAACAGAGCGAGCCTTGCAGCGCCGCTGCGGGGTCGGTGGTGGGGTTGCCGTGCGCGTCCACGGCCCAGCCTTCGGGGATCGCCTCGCCCGCGGCCTTGGCCATCGTGATCTTGCCCAGCGCCACGGTGGTGGTGGACTGGTCCATGTGCATGACCATGCCCCCTGCCCCGTCCGGTACGGAAAAGGCGATGGGGTTGGTGCCGATCACCCGTGTCTTGCCGCCCGGGGCCGCAACAATGGGCGAGGCATTGGTAAACCCGATCCCGATCATACCGGCATGCGCGATCTGTTCGGTAAAATAGCCAAGCGAGGTGCAGGTGTGGGCGTGCCCGATGCCCAAGCTTGCCACGCCGTGCCGCCGGGCGGCATCCAGCGCAGGCGCCAGCCCATAGGCAAAGGCGGGCTGGGCAAAGCCAAAGCCCGCATCCACCCGCACAGTCGCGGGGCGGGGCACGTCGACAATGGGCGTGACATCGCCCTTCACCCGGCCCTTCACCAACTGCTTGCAGTAACTTTCGAGGTAGTAGAGTCCGCAGATGCGGTTGCCTGCGGCCTCTGCATGGGCCACGGCGCGGGCAACCTCGGCCGCGGGAAAGGCATCGGCCCCATGCGCGATCAGCGCGGCCTGCACGGTGCGTTCGATATCGGTTCGGCTGATGGTTGCCATGGTCGTGTCCCCCGCGGTCTTGCGCCGCGCGGGACAGTCAGATCAAACCGGTGCCGTTTGGTCAAGCGGCACTTGTGGTACCCGGCGTCTCAATTCGGACCAGGTTGGCATCAATGGGTGCTGTCAGACCTTCCAGCAGCACGGTCCCGCCTGTGGACAGGGTCACTTCGACACCGTCGCTCGTCACTGTCTGGCCCGTGACAGTTACATCCGCGGGTGTGTCATTCTCGATAACCAAAACGTCGGAAGCCACATCAAAATCGGTCACGACGACCACGGCATTCACATCCGGGCGCAGAACAAAGCTGTCGGCACCCGTGCCGCCGGTGGCAAAGTCGGCGTTGCCCAGCACCAGGATATCATCGCCGTCCCCGCCGGACAGGCTGTCGCGGTCGGCGTCGGATGCGGCCGTCGCATCGCTCGAGCTCGAATACAGAACGTCGTTCCCCGCAAGGCCCGACAGCATGTCGGCCCCGTCCCCGCCCGAAATCGTATCGTTCAGCGCATCGCCGCTGCCGGTGTCGTTGCCGCCCCGCAAATCCGCCAGCGCGGCAGAGCCTGGTCCGGGTCCGGTATAGTTTTGTGCATCATCATCGCCGGTGAATTCCGCAACGACAGGGGTGTCGTCGCCCATCGCGTCGTCACCCATGGTCTCTTGTTCCAAGAACAGGATGGCATCCGCAGGCAGTTCCTCCGTCACGCCCTGCAACAGCGCGGTGGCACCGCTGCTGAAGGTCACAAGCAGGCCGTCGGGGGTGATCTCCTGGCTGGTCAGGGTCACGTCGGACCCCTCGTCGCCCTCTTCCATGACCAGCACGTCTTCGGTGACGTCGAAATCCGTGATGACGACCGCACCGGTCTCGCCATCGGCCAGCGTGAATGCGTCGGCATCCGCGCCCCCCGTACCCGTGTCACTATCCGACAGGAACAGCACATCGGACCCGCCGCCGCCTCTCAGGCTGTCGGCAGCACCGTCAAAGCTGCCGTCGCCTGCGCCGCCGTCCAGCGTGTCGTCGCCGGCTGACCCGACCATCGTGTCGGCGTCAGCTCCGCCCAGCAGGCTGTCGTTGCCTTCGCCGCCGTCCAGCGTGTCGGTGCCTGCGCCGCCCAATTGCACGTCATCGCCAGCATTGCCGTTCAGGTCGTCATTGCCAGCCCCTCCCGACAGGGTGTCGGCCCCTTCGCGTCCCAGCAGCCGATCATCGCCCGCGCCGCCATCCAGTGCGTCGTCACCGGCAAAGCCGGTCAGCGTGTCGTTGCCGCCCAGACCACTCAGCGTGTCGTTGCCGATAGAACCCAGCAAGTCATCGTCGGCGGCATCGCTGCCTTCGGATGCAATGCCTTCGGTCGGAGTGTCGCCTTCGCCTTCCGCTTCGTCCGGGGTGGCTGGCGGGCGGTCACTGTCATCAAGCAAGGCAATCAGGGGAAGTGCCGTCAGAAAAAACAGAACGGAAACAGGCGACATCACGACACTCCGCACAAGGTGGAAAACTGGAATTTTCCTACCATGGTCGCGGGTTGCACCCCAAGACGGATTGGAAAACACACTGTTTCCATATGCGATGCAAATCCGCGTCAGCCGGGGGTCAACGTCCCATGCTCCATCCGCAGGATCCGGTCCATGCGCGCGGCCAGGTCAAGGTTGTGCGTGGCGATCAGCGCCGACAGGCCGGTATCACGCACGAGGGCCATCAACACGTCAAACACCTGATCCGAGGTTGCAGGATCAAGGTTGCCGGTCGGTTCATCCGCAAGCAACAGGCGCGGCCCGTTGGCCAGCGCCCGGCAGAACGCCACCCGCTGCTGTTCGCCCCCGGACAGCGCGGCGGGCCGATGATCGGCGCGGTCCGGCAGCCCAACGCGCGCCAGCAGGTCGCGCGCCCGGGCATCTGCATCCCTGGGCGTGGCCCCAGCGGCCAGTTGCGGCAGCACGATGTTCTCCAGTGCGCTGAATTCCGGCAGCAGGTGATGGAACTGATAGATAAACCCCACATCCGACCGCCGCGCCCGCGTGCGCTGGCGTTCGGATTGACCGGTCAGGTTCTGACCTGCCAACGTCACGGTGCCTGCGTCGGGCGTGTCCAGCAGCCCGGCGATGTGCAACAGCGTCGACTTGCCCGCACCGGATGGCGCCACCAGCGCCACCACTTCCCCCGCATTCAGTGTCAGATCCGCGCCCTGCAGCACCGTGACCGCGCCCGGTTTGCCCTTGTTGTAGGTCTTGGCGATGCCCGCCAGTTCCAACACCGGATCATTCATACCGCAGTGCCTCGACCGGGTTCATCTTGGCGGCGCGGCGGGCCGGGAACAGGGTGATGAACCACGACAGCGCAAGGCTGAGCGCCGCAGCCGCCGCCACATCGCCCGGCACCAGCACCGCCGAGGGAAAGATGAACCCCCGCCCCTCCAGATCGGTCACCCCGTTGCCCGTGATCGTGTTCACAAGGCGGTAGATGCCGTCGATATTGGCCGCAAACAGCGCGCCCAACGCGATGCCCAGCACCGTGCCCAGCGTACCCACCCACGCGCCGCAGAGGAAAAAGATGCGCAGGATCGACCCCTCGCTCAGGCCCATGGTGCGCAGGATGCCGATGTCGCGCCCCTTGTTCTTGACCAGCATGATCAGACCCGAAACGATGTTGAGCGCTGCGATCAGCACCAGAATGCCCAGCACGATGAAAATCGCGTTGTCCTGCAATTGCAGCGCGCGCAGCATCCCGCCAAAGCGGTCCTGCCAGGTCCAGCCATAGGCGCGCGGGCCGCCGACCTCGCGCACGGCGGCGACAACGGGGGCCAGGTTTTCCGGCTCGATCAGCCGCAGGTCGATCTGATCCACCGCGCCCTCGCGGTTGAAGAACGATTGCGCTTCGGCCAGTGGCAGGTAGACGCGGGACTGGTCCATGAACGGCTGACCGGTCGAAAAGATATAGACCACCTCGTAGGCCGAAATGCGGGGCGTGATCCCCAGCGGTGTACGCGGCCCGTCGGGCGAGATCAGCTTGACCCGGTCACCGACGACCACCCCCATCTGTGCGGCCAGTTGCGACCCGATGGCCATGCCCTCGTCGAAGCGGTCCAATGATCCTTCTTGCGTCTCGGCCTGTGCCACCAGCGGGTATTCCCGCAAATCCTCGAGCGCGATGCCATAGACGTCCGCCGGCGCGTTGTTGCCGCGATAGCTGCCCATGACCTGCGCCCGCACCAGAGGGGCGGCATCGGCCACGCCTTCGATGGCCTCGATCCGGGGCGTCAACTCGGCGTAGTCGCGGATCTGCGCATCGGACCGCCCATCCTCGACCACGCGGACATAGCGCACCTCGACATGGGCGTTGCCACCCAGCATCGCGTCGACAAAATCGGCGCGCAGGCCCGCGCGCACCGCCAGCGTGGCGACCAACGCAAAGACTGCCAGCGTAATCCCGATCAGGCTGATCCACGTCATCACGCTGACGCCGCCTGTCGCACGCTTGGCCCGCAAATAGCGCCAGGCGATCATCCATTCGAAACGGGCAAAGGGGGCGGGTTGGGCGGCCATATTTGGTTCCTGCTCGGGTCGCCCATGGTTTGGGCATATCCCCGCAGAAGGTCAAGCGCCGCGGCAAATACGTTTGGCATCTGGCAAAGCCACGTTACCATAGGAAGTATCCCGGTGCGATCCGCGCACCGTACAGGGGGATCTGCCCCCCTGTCCCGTGGCCCAAAAAAGGCTCGTATTTTCCAATGACAAAACCAGATTACATTCACCCGGCGGCCCATTTGCATGCGCAAGAGCTGGCCCAAGGCAAGCTCAGCCGCCGCGAATTCCTGACCCGCGCCACGTCGCTGGGTGTAAGTGCGGCGGCGGCCTATGGCCTGATCGGCCTCGCGCAGCCTGCGCGCGCTGCCGGTCATGCGCAACAGGGAGGCACCCTGCGCATCGAAAGCGCGGTCAAGGCGCTGAAGGACCCGCGCACCTACGACTGGCCGCAAATGTCGAACTTCACCCGCGGCTACCTGGAATACCTGGTCGAATACCAGATCGACGGCACGTTCGCCCCGTCGCTGCTCAGCGGGTGGGAGGTGAACGAGGACGCCACCGAATACCTGCTGACCGTGCGCGACGGCGTGACATGGTCGAATGGCGATCCGTTCACCGCTGCCGATGTGGCATTCAACATCGCGCGCTGGTGCGAAAAGGAGGTCGAGGGCAACTCGATGGCATCCCGCATGGCGTCGCTGGTGGATGAAGCCACCGGAATGGCGCGTGAGGGGGCCATAACGGTGGTGGACGACAAGACCGTGAAGCTGGCCCTGAACAACGCCGACATCACCCTGATTGCCGGGTTCTCGGACTATCCGGCGGCCATCGTGCACCCCAGCTTCAGTGGCGACCCGCTCGACAATCCTGTCGGCACCGGCCCCTACTTGCCCGCCGAATTCGAAGTGGGCGTGCGCGCCGTGCTGGAACGCAACCCAGACCACACATGGTGGGGCGAGGGCGCGTATCTGGACCGCATCGAATACCTCGATTTCGGGACCGACCAGGCGACGATCTTTGCCGCCGTGGAATCCGAAGAGGTCGACATGATCTACGAATCCGTGGGCGAGTTTGTCGACCTGTTCGACACGGTCGACTGGGTGAAAACCGAAGCCGTGACCGCCAACACCGTGGTCATCCGTCCCAACCAGGCGGCGGACGTGGACGGCGTGAAACCCTATGCCGATGCCCGCGTGCGCCGTGCGCTGGCCATGGCGGTGGACAACAACGTGATCCTGGAACTGGGCTTCAACAACAACGGGCGCGTGGCCGAAAACCACCATGTGTCGCCCATCCATCCCGAATACGCCGAACTGCCCGCCCCGGTTTACGACCCGGCAGGCGCCAAGGCCCTGATGGAAGAGGCAGGGATGGGCGATTACGAACACGAGCTGATTTCCATCGACGACACGTGGCGCAAGAACACGTCCGATGCCGTCGCGGGCCAGTTGCGCGATGCGGGCATTGCGGTGCGGCGCACGATCCTGCCCGGATCCACCTTTTGGAACGATTGGGCGAAGTATCCGTACTCTACCACCGACTGGGCGCAGCGCCCGCTGGGCGTGCAGGTGCTGGCGCTGGCCTATCGGTCGGGCGAGCCGTGGAACGAAAGCGCCTTTGCCAACGATGAATTCGATACGCTGCTGGCCGAGGCCCTATCCATCGCCGACGCCGACAAACGGCGCGACGTGATGGCGAAACTGCAGAAAATCATGCAGGACGAAGGGGTTGTGATCCAACCTTACTGGCGTTCGATCTATCGGCACTACAAGCCCGGTGTCGTGGGGGCTGAAATGCACCCGACATTCGAGATTCACGTTTCAAAACTGGGACTTGAAGCCTAAAGCTCAGGCATTGCGGCGGATGCGTCCCATCCGCCGCAGCGGCCACAGGAACAGGCGCACAGCCAGCCATCCCGCCACGAACCCGACACCGGCAAAGATGGCCCCGGCCATGTTCAACGGAAGCGCCGGTTCATAGGCGGCAAGCGCCGCCCGCGCGACCTCTGGATCCGTTGACCGCGCGGCGTGGTAGGCGCGCATGAACGGGCCCGACCGCTGCATCACCTGCAGATCGGCGCTGAGTTGCGCATGGCGGTCAACGGTGCGCTGCATGTCGGCACGGCGCCGGTCCAGAAAGGCGGTGCCCTGCAACTGGGCCAGCGCCTGTTCCCGGCTCAGCCCCGCAGCCAGTGCCGAGGCGTCGAAATCGGCGACGACCTGCCCCAGCGCATCCACGGCCCCGCCCAGCCGCTGCACATATTGCTGCGAAAACTCCGGAAACTGCGACGCCCCCGCCCCGCCCAGCAGGCCACCGGCGACGATCAGCACGCGCGTGATCATTGACCGCCCCCGTACACGGCCCCGGTCAACGCCGCATCCAGCGCAAACATGCTGTCCCAATCGACACAGGCGTCATACAGCGCCAGCACCCCCACGCGTCCCTCCCACAGCACGGCATAGCTGCCGACATTCAACCGGTCGGGAAAGCACAGTGCCCCGAAGTGCCAGAAGTTGTAGCTGTCGCCGAATTCCCGAAACACCATGCCCAGACCGTAATAGGCCCCGCCGCCCATTTCCACATGCGGCAGGGCAAAGGGGTCGCGCCCGATGGTGCTGTCGGGGCCGTAATGCCGAACAAGGAAGTCGACATAGGCCAGCGGATTGGCCTTGAGACCGCCCCAGGGCTGCATGGCCATGGTGCGGTCGCTCGGCCAGATGTCCTGCGTCAGATCCAGCGCGGGCCAGCAAACCTCAAGAAAGCTCTGTTCGCTCACCGCCTCGATCACCAGCCCCAGCAAGGCGTAGTTTTCATTGTTGTAAAGGTATGTCCCGGGCACGCCCTGTTGTTGCTGACGGGCGTTCACGACCTCAAGCACCTTGTCGGCATAGTGGCCAAACAGCGGAATATCCTGATCCAGCCAAAACCCCATCACGATCTGTGTTGCGTCCGGCGCGATACCGGAACTGTGCGTCACCAGTTCGGCCACCGTCACATCCGGTGCCTCGCCCAGCAAATCAGGCAAGCGGTCGGACCACCGCAACCTGCCGCCCTGCACCAGCTTCAGCGCACACACGGCGGTCACCGATTTGCTGACACTCGCCAATTCCCGCAAAAGCGGGGACCGAAACACGACACCGCCTGATCCCTGGACCGCGCGGCCATCCGCCTGGCGTTCCACGGTTGCAATGGAGCCGGAAGCACCATTGCCCGCGGCCCAGCCGTCAAAGGCCCGGACCAGCCGGTCGTCCAAGCTGTCGGCACACACCGGCCATGCAAGCGACACCCATATGAGTGCCGCCCGCCACATCTCAAAGCCAGGTGTGGAAATTCTGTTTCGCCATCGGCTCCCAATGCGCCGACGTGTGCGCCTTGTGCGGCGCGTAGATGTCGATGACGCGTGCCACGGCATCCTTGGGCGTCAGTTCCTCGCTTTGCCCTGTCCGGCGGCAGGTCAGCTCGACCACCCCGGCCTTCAGACCCCGCGGCCCCACGGTGATGCGCCACGGCAGTCCGATCAGGTCCATGGTGGCGAACTTGCCCCCCGCCCGCTCGTTCCGGTCGTCATAAAGCGGCTCAAGCCCCGCAGCCTCCAGCGCCTTGTACAGCTTCTCGCAGGCCGCATCGGCGTCGCCATCCCCCTGTTTCAGGTTCACGATGCCACAGTGGAACGGCGTGACCCCCTCGGGCCAGATGATGCCGTTGTCGTCATGGCTGGCCTCGATGATGGCGCCCAGCAGGCGGCTGACGCCAATGCCGTGGGACCCCATGTGCACCGGCACAGGCTTGCCATCAGGCCCCTGAACGGTGGCACCCAACGGCTCGGAATACTTGGTGCCGAAATAGAATATCTGCCCCACCTCGATGCCCCGCGCCACGCGCTGGCGGTCCATGGGCACGGTGTTGAACAGGTCCAGATCGTGGGTTTCATCCGTGCGGGCATAAAGGTTGGTGAACTCCTCCATGATCGCCTGGCACTGGGCCTTGTCGCTATAGTCGATCTCGCGGTCGCCAAAGGTCAGGTCGGTGACGGCGCTGTCATAGAACACCTCGCTCTCGCCCGTGTCGGCCAACACAAGAAACTCATGCGTGTCATCGCCACCGATGGGTCCGGAATCGGCGCGCATCGGAATGGCCCGCAACCCCATGCGTTCGTACGTGCGCAGGTAGCTGACCAGATGGCGGTTGTAGGCATGCAGCGCGTCCTCTTTCGTCAGGTCGAAATTGTAGCCGTCCTTCATGAAAAACTCGCGGCCGCGCATGACGCCAAAGCGCGGGCGGATCTCGTCGCGGAACTTCCACTGGATCTGGTACATGGTCAGCGGCAGGTCCTTGTAGCTGCTGACATGGGCGCGGAAGATGTCGGTGATCAACTCCTCGGCCGTGGGGGTGAACAACATGTCGCGGTCATGGCGGTCCTTGATGCGCAGCATTTCGGCGCCATAGGCATCATAGCGCCCGCTTTCGCGCCAGAGATCGGCGGACTGGATAGTGGGCATCAGCATCGGCATGTGACCGGCGCGCTGCTGCTCCTCGTGCACGATATCCTCGATCTTGCGCAGCACCTTGAAGCCCAGCGGCAGCCACGAATAGATCCCGGCACTGGCCTGCTTGATCATGCCGGCACGCAGCATCAAGCGGTGGCTGACAATCTGCGCCTCGCTGGGGTTTTCCTTGAGCACGGGCAGGAAATATCGGCTCAGACGCATCACGGCACTCCATCGCATGGTTTCACCCTGATTAGGCCAAAGCAAGGGCCCCCGCAACGCCCGCTTCTTCTGACGAAAAATACCACGGGGGTTTGGGGGCAGAGCCCCCATTCCCGAAAATGAATCGCGTGCGCGACAGCGCGCCTTTCGACAACGGCCGCGACAGCTTGGGGGTTGAAGCGCCGGGCAAAACCCCGCATCTGTGAACCATTCAAGTATCGGAGCGTTCATGGCCCTGCCCGTCCGCGATCAACTGAAATACTGGGGCATCGCGGCAGCGGTGTTCTTTGTCGTGCTCTACGTGATGGGCGACCAGTTGCTGCCGTTCTTCCTGGGCGCGGCCATCGCCTATTTCCTCGATCCCGTCGCCGACTGGCTCGAGGCGCGCGGCTTCAGCCGCGGGGTGGCCACCGGGCTGATCACGCTGGCGGCCATCATCGTCTTTGTCATCGCGGCCCTGTTGATCATCCCGAACCTGGTGCAGCAGGCGATCCAGCTCTTCAACGTGGCGCCGGAACTGACACGCAACATCACCACCTTTCTGACCGAACGGTTCCCCAGCCTGGCCGACGAACAATCCACCATCAATCAAAGCCTCAAGAGCATCGGCCAGACCGTGTCGGACCGCGGCGGGCAGCTCTTGAACTCGGCGCTGACCTCGGCGGCCAGCCTGATCAACATCGTCGTGCTTTTCGTGATCGTTCCGGTGGTGGCGGTCTATCTGCTGCTGGACTGGGACCGGATGATTGCGCGGGTCGATGGCCTGTTGCCGCGTGACCATGCACCGGTCATCCGCCGTCTCGCGGCCCAGATCGACGAAACGCTGGCGGCCTTCATCCGCGGCATGGGCACGGTCTGTTTCATTCTTGGCACCTACTACGCCATCGCGCTGATGCTGGTGGGGCTGCAATTCGGGCTGGTGGTCGGCTTTGTCGCCGGGCTCTTGACCTTTATCCCTTATGTCGGTGCCATCGTCGGTGGGGCACTGGCCATCGGACTTGCGCTGTTCCAGTTCTGGGGCGAATGGCATTGGGTCATCGCCGTGGCCGCCATTTTCGTCGTCGGTCAGGTGGCCGAGGGCAACGTGCTGACCCCCAAGATGGTCGGCGACAGCGTCGGCCTGCATCCGGTCTGGCTGATCCTCGCCCTGTCCGTCTTTGGCGCGCTTTTCGGCTTTGTGGGCATGCTGGTGGCCGTGCCCATGGCTGCGGCCCTGGGGGTGCTGGTGCGCTTTGCCATCGACCAGTACAAGGACAGCCTGCTTTACAAGGGCCTGTCGGGCCGCGAGGCCAAAGCCAGGACCGAGGACTGAGCCATGGCCACGCAGCTCGGGTTTGATCTGCCGGTGCGGCCCGCGCTGGGCCGCGACGATTTTCTTGTGGCCCCATCCAATGCCGTGGCCCTGGCGATGATCGAGGGCTGGATGTCCTGGCCCGGCGGCAAACTGGTGCTCAGCGGCCCCTATGGCGCGGGCAAGACCCATCTGACCCATGTATGGGCGTCCGAAGCAGGGGCCCGGATCATACCTGCCGACACCCTGCCCGAACGGGATGTCACCGCGTTGTCCATCGGTCCGGTCGCTGTCGAGGACGTCGATACGATCGCGCACAACTCCGAGGCCCAGACGGCACTGTTTCACCTGCACAACATGATGCAGGCGGCGGGACAGCCGCTTCTGATGACCGGTGCCGCGGCCCCCACCCACTGGCGGATGAGCCTGCCCGATCTGCAAAGCCGCATCGACGCGGCAGGCCATGCCGCCCTTGATCCTCCCGATGACACGCTGCTGGCCGCCGTCATGGCCAAGCTGTTTGCCGACCGGCAGGTCATGCCGAAACCCGATGTCATCCCCTATCTGACCAGCCGGATGGAGCGCAGCTTTGCAGCCGCGCGCACGCTGGTCGAGGCGCTGGATGCCGAAAGCCTTGCGCGTCAACGCGCCGTGACGCGGACGCTTGCGGCGCAAGTGCTGGACAAGCAGGGGGACCTCGGGGGATAAACGTCACTCCACCGTCACAGCCCATTGCCATAAGCCCCGTATGACAAACGCAGATTTCCTTGCCTCAGATTTTCCGCCCGCGCAGGACATACCCGGGTTCGATGCGGCTGGTCCCGGCCGGTTCTTCAACCGTGAACTCAGCTGGCTGGCCTTCAACTGGCGCGTTCTGGACGAGGCCGAGAACCCGCGTGTACCGCTGCTGGAACGGCTGCGCTTCGTCTCTATCTCTGCCGGCAACCTTGATGAATTCTACACCGTGCGGGTGGCGGGCCTGCGCGAACTGGCGATCGAGGGCAATACCACACCTGCCGCCGACGGGCTGACACCTGCGGAACAGCTGGTGCTGATCAACGAGGACGCGCGCAAGCTGATCGGCAGCCAGACCCGCGTCCTGGCGCAACTGAAACAGGAGATGGAGGCCGAAGGCATCAGCGTGCTCAAGGCCGAGGACCTGACCGACGCGGATCTTGTGCATCTGGACGACGTGTTCCTGAACCGCGTCTTTGCCGTGCTGTCGCCCCTTGCCATCGACCCCGCGCACCCGTTCCCCGTCATCCCCAACACCGGCTATGCGCTGGCGCTGCAAATGGAACGCAAGACCGACAAGCGCAGCTTGCAGGCGCTGTTGCCCATTCCGGCCCAGATCGACCGATTCGTCGCCTTGCCCGGGCCCGGCCACCGGTTTCTGCCCCTCGAAGACCTGCTGGTCCTGCACATCCCCAGCCTGTTTCCCGGCTACAAGCTCAAGGCGCATTTCGGCTTTCGCGTCCTGCGCGACAGCGATCTCGAGGTCGAGGACGAGGCCGAAGACCTGGTGCGCGAGTTCGAGGTCGCCCTGAAACGCCGTCGCCGCGGCGAGGTCGTGCGACTGACCCATTCCGCCGGCGCGCCCGAGACGTTGAAGGCCGTTATCATGCAAGAGCTGGGCGTCAGCGAGGCCGAGGTGATCGAGGTCGACGGCATGATCGGCATGTCGGACCTGAGCGAACTGGTGCTGGATGCGCGCCCCGACCTGCTCTGGCCCAGCTACACACCACGGGTGCCGGAACGGGTGCAGGACCACGACGGCGACATGTTCGCAGCCATCCGGAAAAAGGACATGCTGCTGCAGCATCCCTACGAGACCTTCGACATGGTTGTGCGCTTCCTGCAACAGGCCGCGCGCGATCCCGACGTCGTGGCGATCAAGCAGACGCTGTATCGCACGTCCAAGAAATCCCCCATCGTCGAGGCCCTTTGCGAGGCGGCAGAGGATGGCAAGTCGGTCACTGCGCTGGTCGAACTCAAGGCCCGCTTTGACGAGGCCGCCAACATCCGCCAGTCCCGGCGGCTGGAACGGGCGGGGGCGCATGTGGTCTATGGCTTTCTCGACCTCAAGACCCATGCCAAGATCAGCACGGTGGTCCGGCGCGAAGGCGACGAACTGGTCACCTATACCCACTACGGCACTGGCAACTACCACCCGATCACCGCGCGGATCTACACGGATCTGTCGCTGTTTACATGTGATGCAAAGCTGGGCCGGGACGCGACCAAGGTGTTCAATTACCTGTCGGGGTACGCTCCGCCTCAGGCGCTGGACAACCTCGCCATCTCGCCCCGGACGCTGAAACCCAGACTGCTCGAACTGATCGCCGCCGAAGCCGGACACGCGCGTGCAGGAAAACCGGCCGAGATCTGGGCCAAGATGAATTCGCTGATCGACAGCGAGGTGATCGACGCGCTTTATGCTGCCAGCCAGGCGGGGGTCAGGATCAGCCTGGTGATCCGCGGCATCTGCGGGCTGCGGCCGGGCATCAAGGGGCTCAGTGACAATATCCGCGTGAAATCCATCGTGGGCCGCTTTCTTGAACACAGCCGCATTGTCTGTTTCGGCAACGGGCACGGTTTGGCATCGAAAAAGGCGCGGGTGTTCATCTCGTCCGCAGACTGGATGGGCCGCAACCTGAACCGCCGGGTGGAAACGCTGGTCGAGATCGAAAACAACACGGTAAAGGCGCAGATCGTCAGCCAGGTGATGGCCGCCAACCTTGCGGACGTGGCGCAAAGCTGGGTGATGGCACCCGATGGCAGCTTTTCCCGGCCCAAGGTCGAAGAAGGGGCCTTTGCCTTTAACTGTCACAGGTTCTTCATGGAAAATCCCAGCCTGTCGGGTCGCGGCAGCGCAGGCGCGTCCGACGTTCCACAGTTGACCCACACCGAAGACTGAAATCGCCCTTGCAAGCAGACTTTGTGCAAAGTCTGCGCCCAAATCCTCGTGGAGGATTTGACGGCCAAACTTTCAAGGAAAGTTTGCGCGCTTCAACTGTGTTCCTCGGCAGCCGTGGCCGCCAGCGCGCGGTTGTAAGCCTTGAGCGCATCCACGTGGAACAGCGCGCCCTGCAATTCCGGCGCAGCATTTTCGCCCGTCAGCGTCACCACCGGGATAAAGGCGACCATGGTCCGGTCAAAAATCGGCAGCGCCGCTTCAAGCGTCGCGGCTGCATCGACATAGATGCCTTCGCCGATCAGTTCCCAGCAGCGGTCAGGCTCAGCCGCATGTTCGTGTTCAAGCGGGCGCATGACCGAAGACACCCGGAACATCGCCAGCAGATAGGCCTGAGGTCCGGCCGCCAGGTGCACGCCTCGCCGTTCGATCTGGGTCAGGAAGAAGGACCGGTCGACCAGCTTTGACGCCAGGGCGGTTGACATCGACACCGCCACCATCACCGCAAGCCCGGTTTGCCAGTCGCCCGTCAGTTCGAACACGATCAGCGTGGTGGAAATCGGCGCGCCCAGCACCGCCGCCGCGACAGCCCCCATTCCGGCCAGCGCATACAGCGTCACGGACCCGGACACGTCCGGAAAGATGCCCGTAGCGATCAGGCCAAACCCCAGCCCCGTCAATGCCCCGATCATCAGCGACGGCGAAAACACTCCGCCGCCCATCCGACCGGCCATGGTGACGGCCACCGCCGCCGTCTTCAGCACGACAAAGATCATCACATCGTTCAGCGCCAGTTGCCCGGTCAGGGCCAGTGAAGTGGTTTCATATCCGACCCCGATGATATGGGGGTAAAAGATGGCCATGCCGCCCAGCAGCAAGCCCGCAACGGCCGGGCGCAACCAGCCCGGCAGGCCAGTGGCCTTTTGCACTGCGGTGCCCAAATCATCGGTCCAGAAGATCGCCCGCATCAGAACCACCGACACCAGCCCACAGACCAGCCCGAGGATCAGGAAAGCGGGAAGTTCCTGGTAGAAAATCAATGTGTTGGGCTCGGGCAGCATGAATTCGGTCACGCCCCCGAACTCAAGCCGGTTGATCACCGTGCCCGCGACCGAAGCGATCACGATGGGGGCAAAGGCATGCACGGCGAAGTGGCGCAACACCACCTCAAGCGCGAACAGAGCACCTGCAATCGGTGCATTGAAGCTGGCCGACACGGCCGCGGCCACGGCACAGCCCAGCAGGTCACGCCCGGTGATCCCGTCCGCCTTGATCCAGCGACACACCTTGGTCGAGATCACGGCGGCGATGTGGACCACCGGCCCTTCGCGCCCGGTGGACCCGCCCGTGGACAGCGTGATGAAGCTGGCAAAGGCCGAAGCGACCCCGGCCCGCGTGCTGACCTGCCCCTCGCGCAGGGCGGCCCCTTCGATCACATCGGCGACGCCGCGTGCAGTGCCGTCATGGGTGAAGCGGTGCAGGATCACCCCCGTCACCAGCCCCCCGATCACCGGAATGATCAGGATCAGGTACCAGGGCAGTGAGGACGCAAAACTGTGCAAAAACTGGACGTCGTCGGTGCCATAAAGAAAGGCCTGTAGCGCCTCGATCCCCTTGCGGAACAGCAAGGCGGCAAAGCCCGCCGCAATCCCGATGGCCAGGGCGATGAACCAGAACTGGATCTGGCTCGGGCCGCGCCGCCGCAGCAATGTCCAACCCTCCTTGCACGCCGAAACGGCGTCTTGGATGGGTTGGGTCAGGTTCGGGGCGGGCATGGTCAGGAGCCGGTGAAAAGGCGTGGATGCAAAAGAACTTAGGCTGAGTCGCGGCCAAGGGGAAGGAAACAGACCGTTACCGCAACGGGAAGTTGCACCTTAGCCGTCCAAAAGGGCACGGGCCGCGCCGCGTGCCTCGTCTGTTACCGTATCACCAGCCAGCATCCGGGCGATTTCGTCCACACGGTCCGGATCCGTCAGCGGCACCACCCGGCTGGTGGTCATGCCTTTGCTCACCTGTTTTTCGACACGCCAATGATGCGCGCCCAAGGCTGCAACCTGCGGCGAGTGGGTCACAACCAGCACCTGTCCGTCCTCGGCCAGCCGTGCCAGCCGCCGTCCGACCGCATCTGCCGTTGCACCGCCGACACCGCGATCAATCTCGTCAAAGATCATGGTCAGGCCCGCCTGACCGCCACGCAAGCAGACCTTGAGCGCCAACAGGAACCGGCTGAGTTCGCCGCCCGATGCGATCCGGTTCAGCGGCCCGGCGGGCGCGCCGGGATTGGTGGCAACGGTAAAGGCCACGGCATCCATGCCGTCCGGCCCCGGTGTGTCCGGTGTGATCTGTGTTGCGAACACTGCGCGTTCCATCCGCAGCGGGGCCAGTTCCCGCATCACGGCCTTGTCCAGCGCACCGGCGGCCTTGGCCCGCGCCTTGCTCAGCGCTTGGGCCGCGGCGTCATAGGCCTGTTCTGCCGCCGTCACCGCCGCCGCCCTGTCCGCCAGATCGGCGGCCCCGGCGTCCAGCGTCGCGATCTTGGCCCGCAATTCGTCTGCAAACCCCGCCAGATCATCGGGGGCGACGTTGTGCTTGCGCGCCAGACCACGGATGGCAAAAAGCCGCTCCTCCGCGTCCTCGAGATCGCTGGGGTTGAAGTTCAGGTGATCCAGGGCACGGGCAATGCCATCGGCCGCATCGTCGAGTTCAACCATGGCCCGCCCCAGCGCGGCCAACGGTGCATCCAGATGCCCTTCGGCCTTGTCGATCACTCCGTCGAGCCAGCGCATGGCGTCGCTCATGGCGCCCTCGGCCCCCTGGTGACCCAGGATCTCATGCGCGCGGCTGACATCCTCGCGGATGCGTTCGGCCCCTTGCATCACGCGGCGCTTGGTATCCAGTTCAGCCTCTTCCCCCGGTTGCGGGTCCAGCGCATCCAGTTCCGACACCGCGTGGCGCAGGAACTCTTCTTCGGCCTGGATGGCGGCAACGGCGGCTTCGGCTTCGGCCAAAGCCCTTCGGGCGGCGGCGGCGGTTCGCCATGCGGCGCGGCACTTGGTCCGCAAGGCGTCATTGCCGGCAAAGGCGTCCAGGATATCGCGATGCCCGCGCGGGTTGATCAGACCGCGATCATCATGCTGGCCGTGCAGTTCGATCAGCGTATCGCTCAGGCCGCGCAGCGCCTCGCCGGAACAGCGGCGGTCGTTGACCCAGGCGGTCTTGCGGCCGTCGGCAGTGTTGACGCGGCGCAGGATCAGTTCGCCGTCGGTCGCAGGTGGCAGGCCCGCCTCGTCCAGTACGGCATGAGCCGGATGATCAGGCGGCAGGTCGAACCACGCCACCACCTCGCCCTGATCCGCCCCCTTGCGGACCAGTTCGGCCCGCCCCCGCCAGCCCAGCACAAAGCCCAAGGCGTCCAGCAGGATCGACTTGCCTGCACCGGTTTCGCCCGTCAGCACGTTCAGACCGGGCTGGAACGCCAATTCCAGCCGGTCAATGATCAGCATGTCGGATATGTCGAGGCCACGCAGCATCAGCAGATGTCCGTAAAGCGGAGCACACCCCGCCCGGGTGTCAGAGCCACCGACCCTGAATGGTCTGGCGATAGATCTGCGACAACCAGCTGTTGCCACGCAGGCGCGGGCGCAGGCCCTGGCCGGTCAGCAGCTTGTAGCTGTCTTCGTACCAATCAGTGGACTGGTAGTTGTAGCCCAGGATGGCACCCGCAGTCTGCGCCTCGTCCACCAGTCCCAGCGACAGGTAGGCCTCGACCAGACGGTGAAGCGCTTCGGGTGTGTGGGTGGTGGTCTGGAAATCCTCGACCACGACGCGGAACCGGTTGATGGCTGCCGGATAGTGTTCCCGCTTGAGGTAGAAGCGACCGATTTCCATTTCCTTGGCGGCAAGATGGTCAAAGGCCAGATCGAACTTCAGGATCGATGTCTTGGCATATTCGCTGTTGGGATAGCGTTCGATCACATCGCGCAGGGACTGCAACGCCTGAAAGGTCAGACCCTGATCCCGGCCCACTTCATCGATCTGGTCGTAATAGCTGAGCGCCAGCAGGTACTGCGCATAGGCCGCGTCGTCGTCATCGGGATAGAAGTCGATAAACCGCTGTGCGGCGGACCGGCTGTTGGGATAGTCTTTGTCCTGATGATAGGCAAAGGCCTGCATGATCAGCGCCCGGCGCGCCCAGTCGGAATAGGGGTACAGCCGTTCGATTTCAGCAAAATAGAACGCCGCTTCGGTGTGGTCACCCGCCTCCAGCTCGAATTCGCCACGTTCAAAGATCTGTTGCGGGGTGAAGGTTTCAAGGGGGACGTCCTGGCGGTTGAAAAAACCGCCCGTGGTCGGGCGACCGCTGTTGTTGCAGGCAGTCAGCCCAAGCACCGCGATCAACGCCAGGGTCATGCCTGTTTTCGACATTCCGAAGATCATGCCTTGCCACCCCCAAAAGATGCCCAATACCGCCCCGTTTCGGGCTGTTTGCACGTCTCTAGCACATCTGTTGTCGGTGGGAAAACGACGATTTTCACGGGCGGGTCAGGCGACGTCCGGGATCTCGTCCCAGACAAGGCCGTAACCGGGCAGGCGCGATTCCGTCGTTGCGTCACAGGTGATCATGCGCACGGCACCGGGCGTGTCAAAAAGCTTGCGCAGCAACTGGTTGGTCATCGCGTGACCCGCACGGGTCCCGGTGTAGTGACCGATCAGCGGAGCGCCAGCCAGCGCAAGATCACCAAGGGCATCCAGCATCTTGTGGCGTACAGGTTCGTCCGCATGGCGCAATCCGCCCGGGCTGCTGACCCGGTCGCCGTCAAAGACCACGGCGTTCACGCCCGGCGCACCGCCAAGAGCAAGGCCGTTGGCCTGCATTTCCTCGACATCCGTCTGGCGACAGAAGGTGCGGCTGTCGCACAGTTCACGGGCAAAGCTGCCGTTGGACATGTTCAGCGACTTCGATTGCCGACCGATGGCCTTGTCTTCGAAGTCGATCTCGAAGTCGATGCGCATCACCTGCGACGGGGCGATGCTGGCGGTGGCGTCGCCTTGGGTCACAGAAACGGTCTTGAGCACCTCGAAGGCTCGCACAGGCGCGGGCAGACGGCGCAGGCCGCGCTGCATGATACCGCGCACGAATGTGACGGCAGATCCGTCAAGGATCGGCACTTCGGGCCCGTTGATTTCGATCAGTGCGTTGTGCACGCCACAACCGGCAAGGGCAGCCATGACATGCTCGACCGTGCTCACCGACACACCGGACGCGTTGACCAGCGTGGTACATAGCGGCGATTGGCGTACCACGTCCCAACGGGCCGGGATCAGCGTGTCACCGTCGTCCAGGTCGGTGCGTTGGAACCAGATGCCGTGTTCGGCCATGGCAGGACGGATCGTCAGCCGGGCAGGCTGGCCCGAATGCAGGCCAGAGCCCACAAACGTGATTGCTGATTTGATCGTCGTCTGCACGCGCCCACCCCGTGACACTTTTCGATGTGCAGCAGAGCTAAGGGGCCGGGGCGCAAGTCACAACTCAATCTTTGCAACCGACTGAAACATGCGTGTAACAGAATGACGTGTTATCGCTCACGCTGCTGCAATCCGCTGTTTTGAAACGAAAAACGGGCCGCTCTGGGGCGGCCCGCTTTCTGCTTTTGTGAGCGGTGGTCAGTTCGCCTGACGGCGCAGGAAGGCCGGAATTTCGATCCGTTCCTGATCGGGATCGGCCGCATCGGCAGGTTGCGCAGCCGGAGCGGGTGCCGCAGCGCGCGCCTGGACGGGCGGTTGCTGACGTTCGGGCGACGCGCCCTCGGCGGCGGAGCCGGTCATGCGGTTGATCAGCGAATTGATCCCGAACCGCGGCTTGTCTGCTGCCGGGTCGGTGGGTACCGATGCAGCGGCTGCCTGCTGCGGTGCGGCCTTTTGGGTGGCCGCACGCAGACGGGCCAGCGCCTCGGGCGACGGTGTGCCGGGCGCGGGTGCGCGCGGGGCCACGAATTCCTCTGCCGGGGCGTCGTGATCGGCACTCGGTTCAAAAGCGGCCACCTGCGGCTGATAGGCCGGCGGCGGCAGGTCGTCTTCGGCGGCCACGGGTGTCTCATCTACAAAGATGTCCTCGGCCATGTCCTCGGCCGCGGCCTGTTGCACGTCCAGTCCCTGGAACAACGACGGTTCTTCTGCGGCGGCCGCCGCGGGGGCTGCGGCGGGTTCAGGCATCGGCGCGGATTCCGGCGCAGCGGCGGCGGGGGCCGCCTGTTCGGCGATCGGCGTCGGGGCCAGCGGCGCGGCCATCGACCGGCGCGGGACAGGGATTTCGGTCTGCACGTCAGTGGCGTCGATACCGGTGGCAACGACGCTGACGCGCATGTTGCCCTCCATCGCCGTGTCCAGGGTCGAACCGACGATGATGTTGGCGTCGGGGTCCACTTCTTCGCGGATGCGGTTGGCGGCCTCGTCCAGTTCGAACAGGGTCAGGTCGTGCGCTCCGGTGATGTTGATCAGCACACCCTTGGCGCCACGCAAGCTGATTTCGTCCAGCAGCGGGTTGGCAATCGCCTTTTCCGCGGCCTGAATGGCGCGGTCTTCGCCGTCGGCCTCGCCGGTGCCCATCATCGCCTTGCCCATCTCGTCCATCACGGCGCGCACATCGGCAAAGTCGAGGTTGATCAGACCCGGACGCACCATCAGGTCGGTCACGCCCTTCACACCTTGGTACAGCACGTCGTCGGCCATGCTGAACGCCTCGGTAAAGGTGGTCTTTTCGTTGGCGAGCCGGAACAGGTTCTGGTTCGGGATGATGATCAGCGTGTCGACCATCTTTTGCAGGCTTTCCACGCCATCTTCGGCCTGGCGCATCCGCTTGGCCCCTTCGAACTGGAAGGGTTTGGTCACAACGCCGACGGTCAGTACGCCCAACTCACGCGCGGCCTGCGCGATGATCGGGGCGGCACCGGTGCCTGTGCCACCACCCATCCCGGCGGTGATAAAGCACATGTGCGCGCCCGCCAGGTGATCGACGATCTGTTCGATTGATTCTTCGGCGGCGGCAGCGCCCACGCTGGCGCGGGCACCTGCGCCCAGCCCTTCGGTGACCTTGATCCCAAGCTGAACGCGGTTGCCGGCAGCAGACTGTTGCAATGCCTGCGCATCCGTGTTGGCGACCACGAAGTCAACGCCATCCAGTTCTTTTTCAATCATATTGTTGACGGCATTGCCGCCTGCCCCGCCGACACCAAACACGGTGATACGGGGTTTCAATTCGTCATGCCCGGGCATCGAAAGGTTCAAGGTCATCGCTATATCCGCCTGTCTATGTTTGCCGCATTCGCGGGTGTTCTTGTGCCTGATCTGGCGCGACATTACCGACCTGTGGCCGAAACGTCACCCTTAAATCGCAAAATCATGCCAAAATGTGGGCACAATCTTGCCATATTTCACTTCATCTCTACATCCGCGCGACATCTTGGGGCTACCAGTTGTCGCGGAACCATTTGACCGCGCGGCGCAAGCTGCGCGCCGGGTAGCGGTCATGCGGGATGTCGAAATCCCACCATTCGTCCTGCGGGTGCGCCGCAAACAGGGCAAGGCCCACCGCCCCGGCAAAACTCGGGCCGGTCGCAGCCTGCGGCAAGCCGTGCACGCGCAAGGGCCGGCCCAGTCGCACCTGGTGGCCCAGAATGCGGCTGGCCAGACCATCCAGCCCCGGGATCTGACTGCCCCCACCCGTCAGCACGATCTGCTGGCTGGGCAGGTGGTCAAATCCTGCGGCGTCCAGACGGGCGCGCACTTCTTCCAGAATTTCCTCCACACGGGGGCGCATGATGCCGATCAGTTCGGCGCGGCTGGCGGTGCGCCGGTCATGTTCATAGTCCCCGGTCTCGCCGCCGATTTCGATCATCTCGCGGTCATCGACGCCGGTGGCATGCACACCGCCATAGAACGTCTTGATCCGTTCGGCATTGGCCATGGGGACTTGCAATCCCATCGAGATATCGTTGGTCACGTGATCGCCGCCCATACGCACCGCATCGGCATAGATCATGTGTTTCTTGATGAATATCGACACGCCGGTGGACCCGCCCCCCATGTCGATGCAGGCCGCGCCCAGTTCCTGCTCATCCTCGACCATGGCTGAAATGCCCGAGGCATAGGCGGACGACGCGATGCCCGCCAGTTCCAGATCGCAGCGCTTGATACAGTGGGCCAGGTGCTGGACGGCGGCGGCCTCGACCGTCAGCATATGCAGATCGACAGCCAGCGAATTGCCCAGTTGCCCGCGCGGATCGCTCAGGCCCGAACGATTGTCCAATGCGAAGTTCACGGGTTGCGCGTGCAGCACCTCGCGCCCTTCGCCGATGTCCGGCACGTCGCAGCGGGACAACACCCGGGCCACGTCGTCTTCGGTCACCACCTGCCCTTCGAGGTCGACCTGCGCGTCCAGCCCATAGCTGCGCGGCTCGGCCCCCGAGAAACAGGCAATCACGTGATCCACACGGATGCCTGCCATCTTTTGCGCGGCCTGAAGGGCGGTGCGAATGGCGCGCTCGGTCTCGTTCATGGCGCAAATCTCGCCAAAGCGGACACCGCGCGACCGTGTGGTCGCCGCGCCAATCACCCGGAACCCGGATTGCCCGGCCAGCGATCCGATCTCGCCCTCTTCGCCCAGTTTGGTGGTGCCGTCAAAGCGCAGCACAAGGCAGGCGATTTTCGAACTGCCCACGTCCAGAATGGCCACCACACCGCGTTGCATCGCGATTTTGCGCATGTTCCGCATACTGCGCTGGCTGGCATATAGATCGGTCATCACAGCTACTCGTTCCCCGTATTCAAGGCTCTGATCCGCCACCATTCCGCGGTGGCCTTGTCTGTCATCCGCACCGTTGGCCGGCTGGGCAGGCGCAAATCGACACGCGCCACATCCCGGCTGAGCACGTCGCGCGTGCTTTCCAGCACGATCACGCGTTCCAGCGCCTGCACCGCGCCCGTTTCAGGCAGCAGGATGCGTTGGTCGCGGTCCAGCACCACGTCCCAACGGCGGTCACCCAGCCGGACGAGGCCACGCAGCCGATCCCCCAGCGGCGTCGCGGCTCGGACCAGTGCCAGCGCTTCGGCCACGTGGGCCGGTGCCCCCTCGCCTGCGATCAACGGCAATTCGGGCTTGAGCGCGCGGCGCGCGATCTCGCTGATCTGGACCCCTTCGGCATCGACCAGCCGCAGCCCGTCGGGCGTGCGCCAGATGGCGACAGGCACCCGTGGCATCACGTCGATCTGCAACACACCGCCCGGACGGACGCGCACGTCGGCGTCCTTGACGGCGGCAAATTCCATCACCGTGTCGCGGATCTGCGGTAGCTCCAGATCAAAGGAGGACATCGGGAATTCCAGCGGCAAGGCGGTGCGGATCGCCTCGGCCAGGGGGGTGTCGGCACCATCGATGGCCATCAAGTTCACCTGAAATTCCGGACGGTCCTGAATGGTGGACTGGATGCTTGCGACCCGTTCCTCGATCCAGATGTGGGTCTGGGGCTGCGACAGCCACCAGCTGCCCAGCCCGAAGGTCACGACAAAGGGCAGACCGATCCGCAGGCCCAGCCGGAACAACGGCGTCAGCATCAGACGTTGCATCCGCCACGCCCAGCGGGACGGGGCCGGATCGCGCCGCGTGGCCCTGGTATCCTTCGCGCGGGTCACCTTTGACATGACGCGTCCTCCACCATCCAGGCGCAGAAATCGGGAAAGCTGATACCGGCCGCTTGTGCCTGTTCCGGCGATAGCGACGTGGCGGTCATGCCGGGCTGAGTGTTGGTCTCCAGCAGGATCAGGCCTGCGGCCCCCTTGCTTTCGTCCCAGCGGTAATCGGTGCGGCTCACCCCACGGCACCCCAACGCGTTGTGGGCGCGTATCGCATAGTCGAGACACAGCTGCGTGATGTCAGTCGGTACGTTGGCGGGCACCTCGTGGCGGCTGCCGCCGGGCACGTATTTGGCGTCATAATCATACCAGCCGTCGGTGATGATGTCGGTGACCCCCAGCGCACGGTCGCCCATCACCGTGGTGGTCAGCTCGCGCCCCGGCGCAAAGGCTTCGACCATGACGAACTCGGGCATATCGTCGGCCAGCGCGGGCGGCGTGTTGGCCCCCTCATCCACCAGGTAGACACCCACGGACGACCCTTCGTTGTTGGGCTTGATGACGTAGGGGGGCGGCATCACATGGGCGGCCATCACTTCGGCCTTGCCCAGGATCACGCTGTCCACGATGGGCAGGCCAGCGCTGCGAAACACGTCCTTGGACCGTTGCTTGTCCATGGCAAGGGCCGAGGCCAGCACACCGGAATGGGTATAGGGAATGCGCAGCCATTCAAGAATACCCTGCACGCAGCCGTCTTCGCCCCAGCGGCCATGCAGGCAGTTCAGAACGGCATCGGGGGACATGTCGGTCAAAACAGAAGCAAGGTCGCGGCCTGCATCGACCTCGACCACCTCATACTTGCCCGTGTCCCTCAGCGCGGCTGCGCAGGCTTGCCCAGTTGACAACGACACCTCGCGCTCGGACGAGGGGCCACCCATTAACACCGCCACCTTGGGGGACGTCCTGCTCGACTGACCCGCCATGTGCCTCTAGTCCCGGGGTCCTTTTGCGAACCCTCGTTTGTTTGCCGATTTTCGGCCTGCCTTGCGCCGGGGATCCTAGCCCGGATCACCAATGCGCATGATTTCCCATTCTAGCGTGATGCCGCTTGAATCGTAAACCTTTTTCCGCACCTCTTCGCCCAATCCTTCGAGGTCGGCGGCGGTGGCGGCGCCGGTATTGATCAGGAAGTTGGAATGCTTCTCGCTCATTTGCGCACCGCCGCGCGTGGCCCCGCGCATTCCGGCATCGTCGATGACCTTCCACGCCTTGAGGTCGTGCACGTCATCGGCGCGTCCGGTGGACGAGAATCCGGCGGGATTGCGGAATGTCGATCCCGCGCTGCGGTCCTTGGTGGGCTGGGTCGCGTCGCGCTTGGCCAATTGGTCGGCCATGCGGGCGTGCAGCATGTGGGGATCGCCCGCAGGCCCGCGCAGCGTCACGCGGGTCAGCACCGCGCCCTCGGGCAGGTCGCTTTGCCGATAGCGGAAATGCAGGTCATCCGGGCCCAGAGACACGCGCGTGCCATCACGCATCACCACCTCGGCGCTTTCAAAAACATCCGCAGTGTAGCTGCCATAGCAGCCCGCGTTCATGCGCACTGCCCCGCCGATGGACCCGGGAATGGTGCGCAGGAATGTCAGGTCCACTCCGGCATCGGCTGCCTTGCGCGCCACATGCGCATCAAGCGCTGCCGCGCCTGCTGTCACATGGTCGCCGTCAATCCCGATCCCGTTGAACCCGCGCCCCAGCCGGATCACCACGGCCCGCAGCCCCCCGTCGCGCACGATCAGGTTGCTGCCCACGCCCATGGGAAAGACCGGCACGGCCGGATCGAGGGCCGCCAGAAAATCGCTCAGGTCTTCAACATCGGCGGGCTGGAACAGCCAGTCGGCAGGCCCACCCACGCGCAACCACGTCAGCGATGACAGATCGCGCTGCGGCGTCAGCGTGCCGCGGACCGGAGGAAGGTCATGTGCGTTCATTCAGCGAATGCCGGTATGGGTCAGATCAGGGCCGTGTCGGCGTTTCCATTCGCGCGTTGCACGCCATTTTGCAACACCAAACCCGCCGCAGATGGCAGCCAGCGCTATGCCTGGGAACATGACGAACAGAATGAACAGGTCCGGCCCGAAATTGCCCGCTGACGCGTTGCCGTTCAATGTGGGCAGCACAGCCGCCGTTGGCTCGACCAACACCGCAAGAGCGCCGAGATATCCCAGCCATCCGAAATTCCGGGCCATTGCCCAACCGAACCACCCAAAGAACGGGACAAGCAGAAGCCAAAGCAGCGTTCCCATCACGGCGCCCTTTCCGCGTTGCGGCCCGTCACCCCGCGGATTTGGCCCGCCGTCGTCTGCGATGGGCCTGCATCCGCCAGCCCACAAGCGCGCCACACAGGACCCCGGTCAGCATCGGCGGCGCGATCAGGAACCCGATCAGCACAAAGGCAAAGCCGTCTCCGGGCAAGTCGGCACCCGGGGTGACCACGACATAACAAAAGATGACGGCAAGGACGCACACCAGCCCCGCAAGGCTGCGCACCCGGCCCCGGGCGGCCAGCATGTATCCAGCGACCAGGCCCAAAAGCAGCGCGGCTGCGGCGACAGGGACAGTCATCTGCGCACCTTTTCCTTGATCCAGCGGGTCAGGTAGATCACCGGCCAGCGCAGCACGCTCATCCCCGCCACCAGCACGAACAGCCCCGCACCGGGCCCGTGCTGCCATGTGACAAGGCCCACGATGGGAATGCCGATGGCGATCAGGACATATGCGTTGGACCAGTGGTTGTCCTTGCTGGGCATCATGGCCAACACATTGGCGACGATGGCCCAAAGACAGGCGAGAATGAGGGAGATGGTCATTTGCGCAGCTCCGGCGGCAATTGAGGGTTCCGGCCCCGGGCCCTGGCCCAGAAAAAGCGCAGCGGATTGCGGAACATGGAGACAAAGGCCGCCAGCGCCAGCACCCCCGCCCACCACGCCACGGATATCCCGATCCACAGGATCAAAAGCGGTGCCGCGATCAGCAGGGCGACGCCGGGGACGTATTGATGGCGCATGGGCAGCATCGCCACGGCAGTGGCGGCAAAGACCCAGAGAAGGCAGAACCAGAGCAGGGTCATAACGCCTCCGCCGTCTTGCGTCGCCGCGCTGCGCGTCCGAGCAGTCCGCCAATCCAATAGAATGCTGCGGCAGGAACAGCCAATCCGGCCACGATGATCACCAGCAGCACGGCAAACTGGCCTGCAAAGGCAATGCCCGCGATGGCCAGCCCCAACAGGCAAAAGCCAAGAAGCCAGAGCAGTGCTGTGAACAGACGCTCAAGACCTGTGAACGTGAACAGCGCGCCAATCGGCAGAGCGATCAGGCCGATGGCTGCAAAGAACAGGAATTCGAGGCCAGACGGCCCGATGCTGTCGCCCTCATTGAAACCGGCCAGCACGGATGTGCCGACACAAGCCAGACCAAGGCAAGCCGGAATATTGCGCAAGATGCTCACGCAGCCCCCTTCTGCAACCTTCCCGGCAGGGCGTTGGCCCATGTGCTGATGGTCCCGGCCCCCAGACAGACGACCATGTCGCCCGGGCGCGCCTGTTCGCGCACGAGGCGCTCCAGGTCGGCCTCGTCCACGACCGCGCGGGCGTGGCGGTGGCCGTGACGGATCAGGCCCGCCACCAGATCATCGCGGCTGGCGCCGTCGATCGGGTCCTCTCCGGCGGCGAAGATGTCGGCGATACCCACCACATCGGCGTCGTTGAAGCAGGAGCAGAAGTCTTCGAAATGGTGGTGCAGGCGGGTGTAGCGGTGCGGCTGGTGCACGGCGATCACGCGTCCCTCCGTGGCTTGCCGCGCAGCCTTGAGCACGGCGGCAATCTCGACCGGGTGGTGGCCGTAGTCGTCGATGATCGTCACGCCCTCAACTTCGCCCACACGGGTAAAGCGACGGTTGACGCCGCCGAATTTGGCCAAGGCATTTCGGATTTCATCGGCTTGCATGCCCAGATGGCGGGCCACGGCGACCGCCGACAGCGCGTTGGACACGTTGTGATCGCCGGGCATGGGCAGGCTGCACCCTTCGATCACCGCATCCTCGGCCTGCAACGCCACGTCGAAATGGGCGACACCGTTTTTATAGGTCAGGTTCTGCGCCCGCACGTCTGCCTGCGCGTTGAACCCATAGGTGATCACGCGGCGGTCGGTGATCTTGCCCACAAGGCTTTGGACGTCCGGATCATCTGTGCAGCACACGGCGATGCCGTAGAACGGGATGTTGGACACGAAGTCATAAAAGCCCTGGTGCAGCGCTTCTTCGGTGCCCCAGTGCTCCATGTGCTCGGGGTCGATATTGGTGACGATGGCGATGGTCGCGGGCAGGCGATTGAAGGTGCCGTCGCTCTCGTCGGCCTCCACCACCATCCACTCGCCATCGCCTTTGCGGGCGTTCGAGCCATAGGCGTGGATGACGCCGCCATTGACGACCGTAGGGTCAAACCTGCCCTCGTCCAGCAGGGCCGCGACCATGGTGGTGGTCGTTGTCTTGCCATGGGTGCCCGCCACGGCGATGTTCGACCGCAGGCGCATCAGTTCGGCCAGCATCTCGGCCCGGCGCACGATGGGCAAGCCACGCGCGCGGGCTGCGTCCAGTTCCGGATTGCCCGGCTTGATGGCCGAGGACACGACAACCACGTCGGCATTTTCGATGTTCCGGGCCTGTTGCCCTTCGAAGATATGGGCCCCCAGTTTCGACAGCCTGTCGGTGATCTTGGTCGCCTTCAGGTCCGACCCCTGCACCACATAGCCATGGTTCAACAGCACCTCGGCAATGCCCGACATGCCGATGCCGCCAATGCCGACGAAATGGATGGGGCCCACGTCTCCGGGCAGTTTGGTGGCGGCGTTCATGTCGTTTCTTTCGTGGCGAGGGTTTCAACGAGGGTGACAAGCATGTCCGTGGCATCTGGGCGCGCAGCCCCCAAGGCGGCGATGGCCATCTGCAACGCGCCGTCGGGATTGTCCAGCACGGCACCGATCTGTTCCGCAACGGCATCTACGGTCAACTGGCTTTCAGGGATCAGGATCGCGCCCCCCGCATCAACCAGCCCGCGGGCATTGGCGGTCTGGTGGTCCCCGGTTGCCGCGGCATAGGGGATCAGGATCGACGGGCGCCCGATGACCGAGATATCGGCCACGGACGACGCGCCCGAGCGACTGATGACAAGCTGCGCCTCGGACATCCGTCGCGGCACGTCCTGGAAAAAGGGTTGGACGTCGGCGTCTATGCCGTGCTCGGCATAAAACGCACGCACGCGGTCCTCGTCCTCGCCCCGCGCCTGATGGCTGACGCGCAGGTTCCTGAGGTGATGCATGGGCATGCTGGCGATGGCGGGCGGGATCACATCCGACAGGATGCGCGCGCCCTGGCTGCCGCCTATGACCAACAGTTCCATCGGGTAGTCGCCGGGGCTGATGTAGCTGGCACCGGCCTTTTCCAGCACAGCGCCCCGCACCGGGTTGCCGGTATGGATGCCGTCGACGCCGGGGGGCAGATCCGTGGGCCACGTCCCGCAGGCGACGGCGTTCACGCGGGGGGCAAAGATCCTGTTCACCCGACCCAGCACACCGTTCTGTTCATGGATCATGCGGGGCAGGCGCAACAGCGTCGCCGCCGACATGGCGGGGATGCTGGGATAGCCGCCAAAACCCACAACCACGTTGGGTTTGTCGCGCATCATGCGGGCGGTCATGGACAGGATGCCTGTGCCGATGCGGAAGGGGACGGCGGCCTTGGCCATCACACCGCCGCGGGCAAAGGTGGCGGATGCGATCTGTTCGATCTCGGTCGAATGGGGAAAGCCACCGGTGTATTGCGCGCCGCGCGCATCGGTGGACAGCTTCACGCGCCAGCCCTTCTTCAGCATCGCCTCGGCCAGCGCCTGGGCCGGGAACATGTGCCCGCCCGTGCCGCCCGCTGCGATCAGAAGAAGCGGTTGGGTCATCGGCGCCCCCTGAGCAGGTCGCTGATTTCACCCTGCGGCCGGGTCCGGGTAAAGGCCAGCAGCATGCCGACGGCTATGCCCGACGCGATCACGGACGACCCGCCATAGCTGACAAAGGGTAACGTCATCCCTTTGGCCGGCAGCAACCGCACGGCAACACCCATGTTGATCATGGCCTGCACCCCGAACATGCAGGCGAGCCCCGTGCCCGCCAGCCGGATGAACGGATCGCGTTCCCGCATCAGCCGGATCAGCGACCGCACCACGATGCCAGTATACAGCGCGATGATGCACAGGACGAGGACAAGGCCATATTCCTCGGCCGCCACCGCAATGATGAAATCGGTATGGGCGTCCGGCAGGCTCCACTTCACCTGCCCCTCGCCCACGCCGACGCCGAACAGCCCGCCCTCCTGGATCGCATTGGTCGCATAGCCAAGCTGCGTGCGTGGATCCAGTTCGGGGTTCAGAAAGCCATCGATGCGGCGGGCAAAGTGTTCGGAATTGGAATAGGCCACCGATCCCGCCACGATCACCAGCCCCGCCATGCCCACCAGAAGCAGCATCGGGGCACCGGCCACGAAATACATCACGCCCCAGCCGAACAGGACCAGGCAGGCCTGACCAAAGTCCGGCTGCAAGGCCAGCATCAGCACGATCGACACGCACAGCGCAAAGGACCACACCTTGCCCGGCGGGCCGTTCAGGTCCTGGCTGGCGGCCAGCATCCATGCGGCCACGACGACAAAACCGGGCTTCAGGAATTCAGAGGGTTGAATGGACGCAAAGCCCAGCGAATACCAGCGCACCGCCCCCTTGCCGAAATCCGTGCCGAAGAACGGCAACAGCGCCAGCGCCACAAAGGCGGCAAGAAACCCAAGAACGGCAAGCCTGCGCACCACAACGGGCGACATCATCGACGTGATGATCATCACCACCAGCGCCACGGTGCCAAAGAACGCCTGCCGCGCGACATAGTGGAACGGGGCGAACCCGTTCTTTTCCGCCAGCGGGACCGACGCGGCAAGACCCAGAAGCAGACCGACGGCAAACAGCATAAGCACACAGCTGAGCGACCATTTGTCGATGGTCCGCCACCATTTTGGAAGAATGGGTTCGCCGTCCTGTACCGGGACCGCGCCATAGACCATCTCTGTCATGATCTGCCGCCTTGCTGCCTGTTTACTGCCTCGGGTTCCCGGTTGTTCCGGGATACGCTGCGCAAACCATAGCGGCCTTTGCCGCATCGGGCCAGCATTTAGTGATTCGCGCGGCCGATTCGCGCGGGATTGCGCTTGGGGCGAATCATGCCGCTCCGCTTGACCCTTCGCAGCCGTTCCGGCAGAGGCCCGGGATGAAGTATGACACGATCATCATCGGGGCAGGCGCCGCCGGCATGATGTGCGCAGCGCACGCTGGCGGGCGCGTGTTGCTGGCCGACCATGCCAAGGCTCCGGGCGAAAAGATCCGCATCTCGGGCGGCGGGCGCTGCAACTTCACAAACCTCTATTGCGACGCGCAGGCGTTCATCAGTGAAAACCCGCATTTCGCCAAATCCGCACTGGCGCGTTACACCCAGTGGGATTTCGTCGATCTGGTCGAACGACATGGCATAGCGTGGCATGAAAAGACGCTGGGGCAGCTGTTCTGCGACCACTCGGCCAAGGACATCATCGCCATGCTGCGCAGGCTGATGCAGCAGGCCGGGGCGGAACTCGCCCTGCAAACCTCTGTGACGGATGTTGCAAAGGGACCGGATGGGTTCACGCTGTCGCTGGTGTCGGATGGCAAGGCACAGCGGGTTACGGCGCGCAATGTGGTGATTGCCACCGGGGGCAAATCCATCCCCAAGATGGGGGCCACGGGCTGGGCCTATGACATTGCGCGACAATTCGGCCACCGAGTGACGGAAACCCAAGCCGCGCTGGTCCCCTTTACCTTTCCCGACAAACGCTTTGCCGCGCTGTCAGGTGTGGCCTGCCCGGCACGGATCACGGCGGACGGCCCTGCCTTTGACGAGGCGTTGCTGTTCACCCATCGCGGCCTGTCGGGCCCGGCGGTGCTGCAAGCCTCAAGCTACTGGGCCGAAGGACAGGCCATCACCGTCCACCTCGCCCCTGACACAGATTTCGCCGGGATCCTGCGTGACAAGCGCCGCAGCGACGGGAAAAAGGCCGTGACCACCGAACTGGCGCGGCACCTGCCCGCACGGCTGGTCGAGGATCTGTCAGAGCGGCATGATCTGTCGGGACGGCTGGGCGATCTGTCCGACGCACGCATCGACGCGCTGACAACGCTGTTGACGCGCTGGCAGCTGACGCCGGGCGGGACCGAAGGATATCGCACCGCCGAAGTCACGAAGGGCGGCGTGGCCACCGACGGGCTGGACTCGCAAACCATGATGTCCAAGAGCCATCCGGGTCTCTATTTCATCGGCGAGGCGGTGGATGTCACCGGCTGGCTGGGCGGGTACAACTTTCAATGGGCGTGGTCGTCGGCCATGGCGGCGGCACGTGCGATTGCGGGATGACGGGTCGGCGGGCGGGCGCATTTGCGCAACGCGCAAACAGTGCCCCCCGACCCGTGCAGATCATTGACCCGCCGCATCCGCTGGTCCATCAATCCAACCAGACCATGTGCCACGGGGGGTCCATGAACATTCCGGTTGCGCCGCACAGCAGCGATGGCGGGCTCTTTGGCCGCCCGCTCTTTGACGACCCTTCGGCCCGCGCGCTCAGCCGCGTCGGCGTGGTGGATGTCGGGTCGAACTCGGTCCGGCTTGTGGTCTTTGACGGCGCCGCCCGTTCGCCCGCCTATTTCTACAACGAAAAAATCATGTGCGCCCTGGGCGCGGGCCTGTCCGAAACGGGTACGCTGAACCCCAAGGGGCGCATCCGAGCGCTGAATGCCCTGCACCGGTTTCAGCGTCTGGCTGACGGCATGGGCCTGTCGGAACTGACGGTCGTGGCCACCGCCGCCGTCCGGGATGCCAGCGACGGCCCCGCCTTTTGCGCCGAAGTCCTGGAAAAGACCGGCCTGACCATACGGGTCATCGACGGGCGGGAAGAGGCGCGGCTGTCGGCCCAGGGGGTGCTTCTGGGCTGGCCCGGCTCCTACGGCCTTGTCTGTGACATCGGCGGCTCTTCCATGGAACTGGCGGAAATATCGGGCGGGCTGGTCGGGCGACGGGTGACGTCTGATCTCGGTCCGCTCAAGCTTCAGACGCTCAAGGGCGGCAAGAAGGGGCGACGCGCCTTCATCAAGGACACGATCACGGAATTGCACGACGCGATGGGCAGCCAGCGTGACAGGCTGTTTCTTGTGGGTGGGTCATGGCGGGCGCTGGCGCGGGTCGACATGCACCGGCAGGACTATCCGCTGCAGGTGCTGCACGAATACCGCATGACGCCCAAGTCCGTGCAGAAAACGGCGAAATACATCGCCGAACACAAGGATCACGAGGCGCTGCGGCTGGAATGCGGCATCTCGGGCGCGCGCATGGCGCTGGTGCCACTGGCGGCCGAGGTGCTGACGCGGCTGGTCAAGACCTTCCGCCCCAAGGACATCGCCGTCTCAAGCTACGGCATTCGCGAGGGGATGCTGTATGAACAGATGCCCCAGCGGCTGCGCGACCGCGACCCGCTGATCGAGGCCTGCCGCTTTGCCGAGGCCAAGGACGCGCGCATGCCCGGGTTCGGCAGGCAGCTGTTCACCTTCATCGAACCGCTGTTCAAGTCGGCCCCCTTTGCGCGCAAGCGTCTGATCAAGGCCGCGTGCCTGTTGCACGATGTCAGCTGGCGCGCACATCCCGACTACAGGGCCGAGGCCTGTTTCGACAGCGCCACGCGCGCCAACTTGGGCGGGCTGAAACATTCAGAACGGATCTTTCTGGGCCTGGCCCTGCTGCACCGCTATCGCAACAAGCGCGAGGGCACGCATTTCGAGGATCTCTATGACCTGATCGACGAAAAGACCCAAATGCAGGCAGAGGTGCTGGGCAAGGCGATGCGCTTTGGCGCGATGTTGTGGATGGAAAAGGACGCCGACCGGGGCGAGATACGCTGGTTCCCCAAGAAGAAGGTGCTTGAACTGCGCCTGTCCAGGGACGCCATGCCCCTGTTCGGCGAGGTGGCCGAGGCGCGCCTGAACTCGCTCGCCGCGTCGCTGGAGGCAGAGGTTCAGGTCAAGACCCGCCGCGGCTGAGCAGGCGGAAACCGACACGGTTTCCGGACCGTTTTCCGTGTCGGAAAACGCCACCGCTCAGATTTCGATGTCGTCCCCGGGAGGCGCGGGCGGCGTGTCATCGGGCCGTTTGCGACGGATGATGATGTCACCGTTTTCCAGCATTTCGGGCGGGTGATAGACGCTCCAGTCCTCGACCTCGTCCAGCAGCCCGCGCAGTGCGGGACCCATCTGGCTGGCAAAGTCCTGCAATGCCGGCCCGAACTCCTGCGCCAGCGCCTGCAGATCGTCGATGGCCGGCTCCATCTCCTGCAGCAGGCCCTCCATCAGCATCTGCGCACCGCGCTCCATCAGCGACAGCCCCTTGCCTTCTTCCTCTGCCAGCGCAGGGACGGGCCATATCAGCCATGTGATCAGAACAAGGCGTTTCATGGCCCCAATATGGGGGATCACAGCGCGATATCCAAGCTGACCGGGAAATGGTCCGACGCCGTCAACAGCGCATCCCGCAGCATCGCGTTGCCCCAGCAGTCGGGATCATCCGTCGGGTGCCATATCCGCCATTGCGGCGACAGGGCCGCCAGATCGCGCGACACCATGACGTAATCCAGCAGTGCCTGCAGATACCGCCCCTCGGGCCGGATGAAAAAGCGCGCCGTGGTCGGGCTGGCCCCCAACCGCCGCTGCAGGGCCTGCCGCGCATGCGGGTCGAACAGGGCCGTGTCGCCCTGCCCCATCACGATCTCGACCGACGAACGGCCAAACAGCCCCTCGTATTCATCCAGACCCGGACCATCGTTCAGATCGCCCAAAAGCATCAGCGGAATGCCTGCCGCCAGATGCATGTCGATCCGCCGTCGCAACCAGATCGCCTGCGCCAGTTGCTTGCGCCGGTTCGCGATGGAGATGCGCATGATTTCGTCATGACCCCTTGCGCCGTGCGGTGCCTTGGATTTCAGATGCGCCCCCAGCATGCGAAAGACAAAGCCACCCATCGTCTCGACCGCCAGTTCCAGGGGGGGCTTGGAAAAGACCACCCTGTCCTCGGTCGCGTCGATGTCGAGGTCGATGGCGAATTCGGTATCGAATTGGGGTGCGGTTTCGGACGCCTGCGGATCATGGCGGACGCGCAGGACATCCGGATCGTAAAGCAGCGCGATTTCCTGCTGCGTGTCGTTGGCAAAGCCGATCACCGCACGCCGGGCGCGCAGGCCCATGTGTTCGGCAAAGATCTCGAGCGCAGGCGTTGTGCTGCGATCGCCATTGTCGTCTGGTGCCTCGATCACCAGAACCGCATCGGCATCCAGCGCCCGGAACACCACGCCCAGGGCTGCGATCTGATCCTCGCGGGTGACGTTGTAGCGGGCGGACCATTCGGTGTCGTTCAGCAACGTGCCGTTGTCGGCAAACAGGCTGTTCATCCATTCGACGTTATATGTGGCAATCCGCATCAGCCGTGACTGTCCCGTATGTCTTCCCACGCGCGGTTGATGTCGATCATGCGCTTTTCGGCCAGGCGCACCGCCTCCTCCGGGACACCGCGGGCCATCATCGCGTCGGGGTGGTTTTCGCGCACGAGCTTGCGCCAGGCCAGCCGGATGTCGTCCAGCGCCATGCCCGGTTGCACCCCCAGCACGGTATAGGGATCGGGCACCGCATCAGGCACGAACCGCGCGCGCAGCGCTTTGAAATCGCGTTCCGGGATCGCAAAGATGCGCGCGACCTCTTCCAGGAATGCGTCTTCGTTCGGATGATAGAACCCGTCGGCCATGGCGATGTGAAACAACCCCTCCAGCAGGTCGATCAGCGTTTCGGGCTGGCTGGCGAACATGTCGTGGATGCGGGTGGCGTAGTCATCGAAGCCCGCCACGTCCTGCCGGGCCAGGTTGAACACGCGGGCGGCCCCCGCCTCGTCGCTGGCCGCGATGTGAAAGACTTCGCGAAAGGCCGTAACCTCGTCGCGGGTAACCTGCCCGTCGGCCTTGGCCATCTTGGCCCCCAGCGCAATCACGGCAATGGCAAAGGCCACGCTGCGTTCAGGCGGCGCGCGCAGGCGGTCGAACACGGCCGCCAGCCCCTCGCCCGAGGTAAGCGCGGCCAATGCTTCGGAGATGCGGGACCAGATCGACATGGGCGGACCTTATACGCTGCGGCGCGGCGTGTCAGGCGCAGTCAGCTGTTTTTGCATCAATATCAGATCCAGCCATTGACCGGCCTTGCGCCCGACCTGCGGCAGGTGTCCGGCCTGGGCAAAGCCATGGCGGGCGTGAAAGCGCATAGCACCGGGATTTGCACCGCTGATCCCCGCCACCATCACGTGATGGCCTGCGGTCTGCGCGTGATCCATCAAAGCCATCAGCAACGGCCCGCCCTGCCCCGCGCCACGGACCTGCGGGGCCAGGTGGATCGTATGTTCGACCGTCCGCACATAGCCCGGGCCGGACCGGAAGGGGCCATAGGTGGCAAAGCCGCCCCGGTCAGGCAGCACCAGAACCGGGCGGGTGTCGATCAGTGCCGCGATCTCGGGCGGTGTCTTTGGCGTGGTGGTAAAGGTGACCAGGGTGTCGGCAATGATGTCGTTCCAGATGTCGGCGATCCATCCGGCATCCCGGGCCTGTGCGGGGCGGATCACAGCGTGCGTTCCCCATCCGGGCCGTCAAACACGGCCTGCATGGCCACCGGTCCCACCTCGACCGCGATGCGATCGTCCCGAATGTGGGTTTCAAGGGCGGCGGCCAGCGCCTGCCCTTGCGGGTGGCGCAGGGTCAAGCGCCGCAACCGCAGACCCGAAGGGACCAGTGCCCCGGCAGGATGCACGCCCGGCGGCCACTCGATCAGGGCGGGCCACAGATTGTCAAAGGGGGTCGTGCCGTCCGCAGACACGGCCATGCGCCACTGCAACGCACCGCGCTGGACGTCCACGGGCATGCCGACCCCATGGGGCATGGTGGACAGGTCGGCATCCATATCGGTCACGGCCGCGGCCCAGTTGCCGAGCCGCGCAGGCCCGGCTGCGCGGTCCAGATCATACCACCGGGGCCGGTGCGGGGCGGGGCGCGACGGGTCGGGGGCAATGGCCTCGAGGTACAGGCCATCCTCAAGCCCCAGCAGCATGTTGTGGGTGTGGAAAACGGCATGCTGGCCGCCCGGCTGCATATGCAGGCCAAGGCATTCTTCGATATGGGCCTGAGCCTCGGACAACGTCGTGGCACCGACAACCAGATGGTCAAGGATCATGTGCTGCGCTCCATTTTGTCGCAGTCATGCAAGAAACTGCACTTTTCTCACCGTAGTACCCAGTTTCCACATTGAAAAGTCGGGGGTATGGTCCATGTGACCCAAATACCTGACGAAAATGGAGCGGATTAATGTTGTTGCGGGCCATCGATAAGTTTTTCTCGCACGAGGCCTCGGGCGGTATCCTGTTGATGCTGGCCGCTGTTGCGGCACTTGTCGTGGCGAATTCCGGGCTGGCACCGATGTACGAGGCGATCCTGGGCGCCAAGCTGTCGGTACTTGTGGATGGCGAAGGGCTGTCCAAGGCGGTGATCCTGTGGATCAACGACGGGCTGATGGCGATCTTCTTCTTTCTCATCGGCCTGGAACTGAAGCGGGAATTGCTGGAAGGCAAGCTGAAGAATCCGCGTGATGTGGTTCTGCCCGGTGTCGCGGCGGTTGGCGGCATGGCGATGCCTGCGATTGTCTTTGTCCTGATCAACTGGAATTATGCTGCCAACCTGGGCGGTTGGGCCATTCCTGCGGCCACGGACATCGCCTTTGCGCTGGGGATTTTGGCGCTGGTGGGCAGCCGGGCACCTGCGTCGCTCAAGGTGTTTCTGCTGACGCTCGCGATTCTGGATGACCTGGGCGCGATCATAATTATCGCCCTGTTCTATACGGCAGAACTGAAGGTGGATTACCTCTTTGCCGCACTGCTGCCACTGGCGGGGCTGATCTGGCTGAATTTCAAGGGCGCGCACCGCATCGCACCTGCCCTGCTGCTGGGCACGGTCATGTGGTATTTCGTGCTGAAATCCGGTGTGCATGCGACCCTTGCCGGTGTGGTGACAGCGTTTTGCATCCCGCTCAAGGACAAGTGGGGCAAGTCGCCCCTGCACTCGCTGGAACACGGGCTGGCACCGTATGTGCTGTACCTGATCATTCCGATCTTTGCCTTTGCCAATGCTGGCGTGGTGCTGCAGGGCATGACATTTGGCGCGCTGCTGGCGCCGCTGCCGCTGGGCATCGCCCTGGGTCTGATCGTCGGCAAGCAGGTCGGTGTCTTTGGCCTGACCATGCTGATGATCAAGACGGGCCTGTCCAAGATGCCGCACGGGGCCACACCCCTGCACATCTACGGCATCGCGTGCCTGGCCGGTGTGGGCTTTACCATGTCGTTGTTCATCGGCGGTCTCAGCTTTGATGACCCCGCGTTGATGAACCAGGTGCGGCTTGGCGTTCTGTCCGGGTCGATCGTCTCGGGCATCGTGGGTTATGCTGCGCTGATGATCGCTTCCTCCCGTGCGGCGGAACCGACCCCGGCACCGGCCGAGTAGGGCCTGAACCGTAGAACGCGCGGCGGCCCTTTTGACCGGGGCCGTCGCAACCGCGGGGCGGGATGGCCACGGCAGGACCGCTGCGGCCAAAGACCTGGACCAACCAGGACGAGAGAAGGCGCGCCAGATGCAATTACCGATTGCAATTCGGCTGACAAGTTCTCTGTAACCCCCCAAAATCGTTAATGGTTCGTTGACATACGGACGCGGTGACACGCACCTTGCGGGCGTATCCGGTAAAGCACGTTGTTTAAAAAATGAATTTTGAGCCGCAGCCGTTTCTGCCCGGCTCATACATGAGGCGGAGGGAGAATTATGATTTCGCGCACACTCAAACGACTGACCCACACCGCGGCCGGGCTTGCCCTGGCCGCAGGACTGACATCCATCGCAACGCCGTCAGCGGCACAGGAACCGTTCATTGGCGAAGTGCGCCTTGTCGGGTTCAATTTCTGCCCCCGCGGCTGGACCGGCGCTGATGGTCAATTGCTGCCAATTGCGCAAAATTCAGCGCTGTTTTCGCTGTATGGCACGTTTTATGGCGGCGATGGACGGACCACATTCGGTTTGCCGGACCTGCGCGGACGCGTACCGACGCACCTGGGCAACGGCCCCGGCCTGACGCCACGGAATATCGGTCAGAAATTCGGGTCCGAAACCGAAACCCTAACCGTGGGACAAATGCCAAGCCACAACCACATGGTGAACGCATCGAAAGAGCTGGGAACGAATGGCGGTCCGGCGCGGGATTACCTTGCGCGCCCGTCGCAAAACACCAATTCGGATCCGCGTCCCGCGCACAAACAGTTCGTGAACACGATCACACCTGGCCAAGAGGTTCAGATGAACCCCGGGATGATTGCGAATTCGGGCGGCAACCAGCCGCACAACAATATTCAGCCGACCCTGGTCTTGCGGTATTGCGTGGCCCTTCAGGGTCTTTATCCGTCGCGCAACTAGGATCGGGAACAACCCGATGATCAAAGGCCGCTCTTTGCAGGGCGGCCTTTTTCGATTGCAGCACGGGCCCCGAGACGCTCGGCGTCAGGCGGAACGGATCAGGCGCAGGATGTCCTGTGCGGCGGCCGGAATGTTGGTGCCGGGGCCAAAGATCGCCTTGACCCCTGCGTCATACAGGAACTGGTAGTCCTGCTGCGGGATCACGCCGCCACAGATCACGATGATATCTTCGGCCCCTGCGTCTTTCAGGGCCTGCACCAGTTGCGGGGCCAGGGTCTTGTGACCTGCCGCCTGGCTCGAGATGCCGATGACGTGCACGTCGTTGTCCACGGCGTCTTGCGCGGCCTCGGCGGGGGTCTGGAACAGCGGGCCCACATCCACGTCGAACCCGATATCGGCGAATGCGGTCGCAATCACCTTGGCGCCGCGGTCGTGACCGTCCTGGCCCATCTTGACCACCAGCATGCGGGGGCGGCGGCCTTCGGCCTCGGCGAAATCCTCGACGGATTTCTGGATGGCGGCAAAGCCTTCGTCGCCCTCGTAGGCCGCGCCATAGACACCGGCCAGCGTCTTGACCTCGGCCCGGTGCCGTCCGAAAACCTTTTCCATCGCCATGCTGATTTCTCCCACGCTGGCACGCGCCCGCGCGGCTTCGACCGCGCCTTCCAACAGATTGCCGCCCTCTTGCGCGCGGCGGGTCAATTCATCCAATGCTGCCTGACACGCGGCTTCATCGCGCGTTTGGCGAATACGCTCCAACCGCGCAATCTGCGCGTCGCGCACGGCGGCGTTGTCGATATCGAGGATGTCGATCTCGTCCTCCTGCTCCAGCCGGAACTTGTTGACGCCCACGATCACCTCCGATCCCCTGTCGATCAGGGCCTGGCGGGTGGCGGCGGCCTCTTCGATGCGCAGCTTGGGCATGCCGGAAGCGACGGCCTTGGTCATGCCGCCCATCTCCTCGACCTCTTCGATCAGCTTCCACGCTTCTTCGGCCAGATCGTGCGTCAGCTTTTCCACATAGTAGGACCCCGCCAGCGGATCGACGACGTTGGTCACGCCGGTCTCGTTCTGAAGGATCAGCTGCGTATTGCGGGCGATGCGGCTGGAAAACTGCGTCGGCAGCGCGATGGCTTCGTCAAAGCTGTTGGTGTGCAGCGATTGGGTGCCGCCCAACACGGCGCTCATCGCCTCGAACGCGGTGCGTACGATGTTGTTGTAGGGGTCCTGTTCCTGCAAGGACACGCCGCTGGTCTGGCAGTGCGTGCGCAGCATCATCGACTTGGGGTTCTTGGGCTCGAATTCAGACATGATGCGGTGCCACAGCAGGCGCGCGGCCCGCAGCTTGGCCGCCTCCATGAAGAAATTCATGCCGATGGCAAAAAAGAACGACAGCCGCCCGGCAAACTTGTCCACGTCCATGCCGCGTGCGATGGCGGCGCGCACGTATTCGCGCCCGTCGGCAAGGGTAAAGGCCAGTTCCTGCACCAGGTTCGCGCCAGCCTCCTGCATGTGGTAGCCGCTGATCGAGATGCTGTTGAATTTCGGCATCTCGGCGCTGGTGTATTCGATGATGTCAGCAATGATCCGCATGCTGGGTTCAGGCGGATAGATGTAAGTATTGCGAACCATGAACTCCTTGAGAATGTCGTTTTGAATGGTGCCGGACAGTGCGGCACGGTCCACGCCCTGTTCCTCGCCCGCGACGATGAAGTTGGCCAGGATCGGGATCACCGCGCCATTCATGGTCATGGAAACGCTGACCTTTTCCAACGGGATGCCGTCGAACAGGATCTTCATGTCCTCGACACTGTCGATGGCCACACCCGCCTTGCCCACGTCGCCGACCACGCGGTCATGGTCGCTGTCATAGCCGCGGTGGGTGGCCAGATCGAAGGCGACGCTGACCCCCTGCTGGCCTGCATCCAGCGCGCGGCGGTAAAAGGCGTTGGATTCCTCGGCCGTGGAAAAGCCCGCATACTGGCGAATGGTCCAGGGGCGGCCGGCATACATCGTGGCCTTGACGCCCCGCGTGAACGGGGCCTGCCCGGGGATCGTGCCCAGATGGTCGACACCGTCCAGATCATCCTCGGTATAGATCGGCTGCACCGGGATCCCTTCGAGGGTGTTCCACGTCAGGTCGTCGACCGGGCGGCCGCGCAATTCGCCCTCAGCCAGGCTGCGCCATGCGTCTTTGTCTTTGGTCATGTCCATGTCCTCTTGGCGATGGACCGAATGGCGGGGTTTGCCCCGCGCGTGCCCGGTCCGGGTCCTCTGTCAGTGTGGCAAGGCCGTTCGCGCCCGCGATCAGCCAGTGCATGTCGTCGGCATACGCCTCGCGCAGGGCAGCGATGGCGGGCCGGTCAAAGGGTTGGTAGCGATCGGTGCCGTGCGGCACGACGGCGGCATCCGAGCCGCGTTCGTCCAGGATAGCGCGCAGATCACGGCAATTGGGGGCGCGGTTCAACCATTTGGGGGCCGCATCTGGCATGGCATCGGCACCGGTGAGCGCGCGCACCATCGCGTCGGGCCGCCCGCCGAACCGTTCGAACGGAAGCACGCGGATTTGCGCACCGGATGCGGCACAGGCCACATCCGACACCACGTCCAGCCAGGTACGGCGGCAGGCGGCGATCCGCGTCAGGTCGGCAGGGTCAGGCATCCCGTGGCCGCGCGCCACGCCATACGCCACGGCAGAGGCCCAGTAGTGATCAAGGCCCCGCACCGTCATCACCACCGCGTCCACATTGCCGTCAAAGGCGCAAATCAGGCGCGACAACCGTTCACCCACATCCGCGTACAGGCTGCGGTTGCGCAGGTTGCGGCGTACCGACCCCATCATGTTCTCGTCGCTGATCAGCACGGTTTTGGCACCGCTACGGGCCGCCTGTTCCAGCCGCAGCCCGATGCGGCCGCGGGCGTGACGGGCCGCATTGCGCCCCGCCGCCGGCCCCGGCTGGATGCCCGCAAACAGCCCCTTGCGGGTGCGTTCCGGCCCCCAACTCACGATGCCCTGACCTTTCAGCGGATCCGCGTTGCGGCGCAGATAATCTTGGAACGTCGTGGTGCCCGTCCGGTGCGCGCCGATGTGCAAGATAACCTTCATGATCATATCCCCTGCCACGACCGGGTGCCGACCATACGGACGCCGGATCACCGACATTCGTGGCATGGCGCGCCTTGCAGGGCGATTAATGATAAAATTGCCGCCATCGCCCGTCGCAATCGCTGAAAAAGCGGCTACATTGGCATAAGACGGAGGCATGATGAAACGACTTTTATCCCTTGTTATGGCTGGATTTTTCGGCGCTGGCGCGGTGACGGCACAGACCGATGCACCCGCCGATGTGCCTGTGTTCCTGACACCGGACGTGACGGATTTGAGCCAATTTGTATGGGAAAAGCGGCCCATCATTGTCTTTGCCGACAGCCCGAATGACCCGAATTTCGGGCTGCAGATGGAATACCTGGAAAACCGGGCCGCCGATCTGGCGGAACGCGATGTGGTGGTGCTGACCGACACCGACCCCGCAGCCATGAGCCCGCTGCGCCAGAAACTGCGCCCGCGCGGCTTCATGCTGGTGCTGATCGGCAAGGACGGGGGCGTCAAGCTGCGCAAACCGTTTCCGTGGGACGTGCGCGAGCTGTCGCGCACCATCGACAAGATGCCGATGCGGCAGCGCGAAATCCGCGAACGCCGAACAGAAGACGGGCTATAGGCGCGCCTGCGCGTGATATGTGGACGTGCCGGGCGCACCCCTATTCGAACTCCATGATCACGTCATCCACGGCGAGGCTGTCACCAGCCCCGGCGTTGATCCTGGACACGGTGCCCTTTTTCTCGGCGCGCAGGATGTTTTCCATCTTCATCGCCTCGATGGTGCACAGGGCCTGGCCTTCCTGCACCTCTTGGCCCTCTTCGACATCGACCTTCACCACCAGGCCCGGCATGGGGCACAGCAGCATCTTGGACGTGTCGGGGGCGACCTTCTCGGGCATCATCCGGGCCAGTTCCGCCTGACGCGGGGTACGCACATGGACGCGCAGGTCGGCACCGCGGGTGCGGATGCGGAAGCCGCCCGACACCTTGCCTACCTTCAGCACCAGCGGCGCGTCCTCGACCGTCATTTCGGCCAGTTGGTCCCCGGGCGTCCAGTCGCCTGACACGCGCAACACGTGACCATCGGCAAAGGTCACGGTGGACCCGTCGTGATCGGCGGCGATCACCACGTCGAAATTCATGCCCTGCAACGCGACGTTCCAGTCGGTACCGACTTTGCGTTCGTGGTTGTCCATGCGGCCCGACACGCGGGTGCGCCGGATTTCGGCCACACGGTGCATCGCGGCGCAAGCGGCAGCGACGCGGCGCAGGTCCTGATCGGACAGCGTGACCCCGTCGAACCCGTCGGGATATTCCTCGGCGATGAATGCGGTTGTCATGTCGCCGCTGATGAACTTGGGATGGTCCATCACCGCCGACAGAAAGGGCAGGTTATGGCCGATGCCCTCGACCTCGAAACTGTCCAGCGCCACGCGCATCGCTTCGATTGCCGTGGCGCGGTCTGGGCCCCAGGTGCACAGCTTGGCGATCATCGGGTCGTAATACATGCTGATCTCGCCACCCTCGTAGACGCCGGTATCGTTGCGGACCACGACGCCGTCTGGCAGCACGCCGGGCTGGTAGCTGGCGGTTTCGGCCGGTGGGCGATAGCGGGTCAGACGACCGATGGACGGCAGGAACCCGCGATAGGGATCCTCGGCGTAGAGCCGGTTTTCGATGGCCCAGCCGTGCAACTTCACGTCGTCCTGGGTGATGCCCAGCGGTTCGCCTGCGGCGACACGGATCATCTGTTGGACCAGGTCCACGCCGGTGATCAGTTCCGTCACCGGGTGTTCCACCTGTAGGCGCGTGTTCATTTCGAGAAAGTAGAAATTCTTGGACCCGTCCACGATGAATTCGACGGTACCCGCGCTGGCATAGCCCACGGCCTTGGCCAGGGCGACGGCCTGTTCGCCCATTGCCTTGCGGGTGGCTTCGTCCAGAAAGGGCGATGGGGCTTCTTCGACCACTTTCTGATTGCGGCGCTGGATCGAACATTCCCGCTCGCCCAGGTAAATGCCGTTGCCGTGGGTGTCGCACAGGACCTGGATTTCGATGTGGCGGGGCTGGGTGACGAATTTCTCGATGAAGATGCGGTCGTCGCCAAAGGAATTGGCCGCCTCGTTCTTGGAAGACTGGAACCCTTCGCGGGCCTCTTCATCGTTCCACGCGATGCGCATGCCCTTGCCGCCCCCCCCGGCGCTGGCCTTGAGCATCACCGGATAGCCGATCTCGTTCGAGATCTTGACCGCCTCGTCCGCATCCTCGATCAGGCCCATGTAGCCGGGGACAGTGCTGACATCGGCCTCCTGCGCGATTTTCTTGGACGTGATCTTGTCGCCCATGGACTCGATGGCCCCCTTGGGCGGGCCGACGAAAGCGACGCCAGCGGCCTCGAGCGCTTCGGCGAACCTGGCGTTTTCCGACAGGAAGCCATAACCGGGGTGCACCGCCTGCGCGCCAGAGGCCTTGATCGCCTCCATCACCTTGTCGATGACGATATAGGACTGGTTGGCGGGGGGCGGACCGATGTGAATGGCCTCGTCCGCCATCTGCACGTGCAGGGCCTTGGCGTCGGCATCCGAATAGATGGCGACGGTGCCGATGCCCATCTTGCGCGCAGTCTTGATGACGCGGCAGGCGATCTCGCCGCGGTTGGCGATCAGGATTTTGTTGAACATGGGCTAGCCTCTTGGTGGTTTGGCACGCAAAACGCCGCCATGCCCCGGGGCATGACGGCGTTTGCAGTGTTGTGTTTGGTTCAGTGTGTCTGGTGTGCGCTCAGCAGGTGCGGACGACGTCCAGCTCGCAGGCCAGGATATTGCCCGCCGCCCCGACCGCAGCACCCGTGACGATGCTGCCGCTGGCCACGGCTGCGGCACCTGCGCCGACTGCGCCGCCGATGATGGCCTGTTCACCCACAGTGTCGCCGCAGGCCGCAAGGCCCAGCGCGATGGCGCAAGCCAGGATGTAGGGTTTGATGTGCATGATCCACGTCCTTTCCTTTTGACACAGGACCTGACGTGTTCCGACGTTTGACGCAATTGCGATACATTCCAAAGGGATGCATGCGCGCCCGCCCGCTCATATCGCGAACGGACGGCGCTGAATTGCCGATGGCGTGATTCAATTGCAACGGGTCGAGAAGCTTTGACAGTAGATGATACCGCCGACCGCGCCCACGACGGCGCCTGTGCCGACATCCCCATCAAGGACCGCCGTCGTCGCCGCCCCGATGACACCGCCCGACAGGGCCTGTTCGCCGACGGTATCGCCACAGGCCGCAAGGCCAAGGGCGCCGAAAAGAGCAAGTGCAAGAACGGTACGTGACATGGTTTCAATTCCTTTCCGTGTTCTGCATCACAGTTAGGAACCAATTGATCCACATTAAAGCCCGCCGCCCCACGTAGCCCGAACGCGTTTGCGTGAACGGTTGAAACATTCAGCCCGCCAAACGAAAAAATGGTGGGCAGCTGTTCGCGAGAGAGCGGCAGCTGCCCACCAGGGGAAGGGGTACGGAAATGGTACACAGCGTCGGTGTAAACCTGGGGAACCGACCCTGCACATGAACGATTGCACAGCGCCGACCACACGGCAAACGTCAAACTACCCGCATCGCGGGAATAAGCCGTGTTCCGCCCGAAATGGTTAACGACCGGCGAATTCATGCCGAAACACCGCTGAATCATGCAGGATATCCCCCTTCAAAAGCCTCGGGGAAGGACGCGCGCGCCACATTTTCGTCAATGATCAACAGGGCTTCGTAGTCTGCGGGGTCGAACGGGTCGGTCGCGGGAATCACTTCGCGGCCAAACAACCAGGACAGGCGTCCCGCATCCAGATTGCCCCGCTCAAAAGGCTGATCGCCGAAATGTTCCCACAACGCCGCCATGAACGCCGCATCGGCGCGCCGGTCCGCAGGCTTGCGGTCGCGGAAACGCTCGCGGCGCGTCAGCGGCGTGACCCCCCTGGGGTTCGGACGGCGGATGGTGAACTGGAAATCGGTGCCGGTCAGGCGCCCGGGAAAGCCACGGTGTTTCAGCATGCGCTGCCCCCCATGGCAAAAGGGGCGGATGTCAGGGCGGGCCGGGTGGCCCGCCCTGCGAAATTACTTGAACTTACCGGTGCTGACCGGTTCCTGGCTGATGGGCTCAGGCTCGACAACGACGAATTCTTCTTCGTTGCGGCCGCAGGCTGCGACCAGAACCATAAGGCTAACCATGCCCAACACTTTGATGCTCTTCGACATCTGTCTCTCCTGTAGTCAACATGCGGACGCGGCAAAGCCCACGCCCGGTGCGAGGTAAGGGAACCTTGGGAGTTCCCGAAGTCCCGTATAGCGAAAACGCGGCCGAAAAGATACGGCAGCGCAAAGGCTTCGGCGGGTTGTGGCCTCAATGCCGCATATGGTGCGCCCCGCGTCTGCATCAGAACGCATCCCATCCGCACACGTCCCCGTCTCTGCGAAAGGCTTCGAAGACCTGCAAGGCCTCCGGATCGGTCTCTCCGAAAGGCACGGGGCGGTCCATCAGGGACACCACGATCACGTCGCCGGTCAGCGCATGATCGCTCATGTAGGGCAACGCGACCGTGTCGCAAAGGTGCAGCATGTCCTGCGCGATGTCATCGGACACCGGGTCCATGTCGGGTGCCAGAAAGCGAAAGCGCACCCAGTCCTCGGCGCCGACCACATCCAGAAGAACCTGGTCCAGGACGACATCCTGCCCCGAGGGCACTTCGTAAGCGGCAGCACCGGTGGCAAGGGCAAGGGTTGCAGCGCAGCCCCGGACCCAAGCGCGCAAAACGGCGCGGGCTCCTCCCTCCGGGGCTGCTGTGCGATGGGCGTACTCCCCGCGCACTATTCCATACGCCACAGACAATCGCCGATCCGAGGTCATGGCGCAACTTCTTTATGCGTTGGAAATTCAGCGGGCGCAGTGACTTCGATCAATTCCAGGTCGTCCGAATGCCGCACCTCGCGGTGCACGATCCCGGGCGGTTGCAGAACGCAGGATCCGGCGCGCAAAACATGCTCGCCCTGCCCCTCGTATTCGAAGACAACCCAACCGCGCGTGACATAGACCATCTGGAAATCCAGATCGTGGGAATGCCATCCGCCGGGGCTTTCCATGCCCGGCACCGCGCGGATGACGTGGGCACCGTACTTGCCGGCCGTCGCTTCGGCGATGCCAAGCTGACGGTATTCGAAAAAGGCCCGCAGGCCCTGCCCCTCGAACTTGCCGTCATCGGCGTGGGCGATGGCAAAGGCCTGGTTTTTCCAAAGGCTCATCTGCCCTCTCTCGCATGGCGCACCCAACGGGCGCGGTTGTTGGGGTTGTTCAGCACGGCTTGTGCCCGGGCGATGACCGGGGCTGGAATGCGATCCGCGCTGCGTCCCCCGGCGGTGACGACCCAGCCATCGCCCTCGGGCACCAATGCCACGACCGGAGAGAACCCGCGCAGCGACTGCAACGCGCGCCACAGGTCTTGCCGGATCTGGTGGGCCAGACGCAGGGGATTGGCACGGGGCAACAGCGCCCGCACCGCAAAGTCGAACCGGGGCGGCAGGTGACGACACAGGGTCAGCGCATCGCCGTCGCGCAGGATATGCCAATGGGTGGTCATGGTCGGCGCGCCACGCAATCGATTTCGACCAGCGCGCCCACGGCAAGGGCTGTCACCCCGATGGTGGTGCGCGCCGGGCGGCGGTCTACGGGAAAATAGGTCTGATAGGTGGCGTTGAAGGCGGCGTAGTCGCGCTGGAATTCGGTCAGATAACAGCGACATTGCAGCACATGGGTCAGATCGAGGTCGAGGCCATCGAGGATGATGGCGAGGTTGTCCATGACGCGGCAGGTCTGCGCCTCAATGCCGTCGGGCAAGGGGGCATCAGGTGCCTCCGGGTCAGTCGGCATCTGGCCGGTCAGGATCACCCAGCCGTCGGATTCCACCGCGTGAGAGAACGGGGCGACGAGGCGCGGGCCGTTGGAGAGGAGGTTGAACTGGATGCTTCCATTGCCCTTGGCCACAG
>JBCBFX010000021.1:0-31282 GCA_038527345.1 Pseudomonadota bacterium
TCCCCGCAGATCGCAGGGCAGGACGCGGGTTGGGATCCGGCACTGGATCTGGTAGCCGACAAGTTCACCGACGCCATTGCCGAACACGGGTCCGACAGCGTGGCGTTCTATGTCTCGGGCCAGTTGCTGACCGAGGATTACTATGTCGCCAACAAGCTGATGAAAGGGTTCATCGGCTCGGCCAACATCGACACCAATTCCCGGCTGTGCATGGCCTCAAGCGTGGCCGGACACAAGCGGGCGTTCGGCACCGACACGGTGCCCGGCACCTACGAGGACCTGGAACAGGCGGACCTGATCGTGCTGGTGGGGTCGAACCTGGCCTGGTGCCATCCGGTGCTGTTCCAGCGGATCGGAGCGGCCAGGGCGGCGCGGCCCGAGATGCGCATCGTCAACATCGACCCGCGCCGCACCGCCACCAGCGGGCTGGCCGACATGCACCTGCACATCGCGCCGGACGGGGATGTGGCGCTTTTCAACGGGCTGCTCGCCCATCTGGCCGAAACGGGCGCTATCGACCCTGGCTATGTCCACGATCACGTGGCGGGCTGCAGCGATGCGGTGGCGGCGGCGCGGGCTACGGATCCGCGCGACACCGGGCTGGGCGTGGCCGAGTTGCAGCGGTTCTTTCAGCTTTGGGCGGCGACCCAAAAGGTCGTCACCGTCTATTCCCAGGGCGTCAACCAGTCGACCAGCGGGTCGGACAAGGTCAACGCCATCCTCAATTGCCACCTTGCCACGGGGCGCATCGGCCGCCCCGGCATGGGTCCGTTCAGCGTGACGGGCCAGCCCAACGCCATGGGCGGGCGCGAGGTGGGGGGACTGGCCAACATGCTGGCCAATCATCTGGACATCGAAAACCTGGACCACCGCGCAGCGGTCCGGGGCTTTTGGCAAAGCCCGACCATCTGTGCCGCGCCGGGGCTCAAGGCGGTGGACCTGTTCGAGGCCTGCGCCGACGGGCGGATCAAGGCGCTGTGGATCATGTCCACGAACCCTGCGGTCAGCCTGCCCGATGCCAATGGCGTGGCTGCGGCCATCGCAAACGTGCCCTTTACCGTTGTCAGCGACATCATGGCCCGCACCGATACCGGCGATCTGGCCGACGTTCTGTTGCCCGCCGCCGGGTGGGGCGAAAAGAACGGCACCGTCACCAATTCCGAGCGTCGGGTTTCGCGCCAGCGCGCATTCCTGCCTGCCCCGGGACAGGTGCGTCCCGACTGGCAGATCATCTGTGATGTGGCCCGCCGGATGGGCTGGGGCGCTGCGTTTGACTACCAGGGACCGGCAGAGATTTTCGACGAATATGTGTCGCTGGCGGTCGCCACGCGGCACTTTGGGCGTGATTTGGAACTGTCGGGCTTTGCCGGCGTGGACTATGCCAATCTGCAGCCGCAGCAGTGGCCCCAGGACGGGGCGCGGTTCTTTGCCAACGGGCAGTTCTTTCATGCGGATGGCAAGGCGCGGATGCTGGCCCTGTCGGCACCCAAGGTGCCTGCGGCGGACGGCTTTCGTCTGAACACGGGCCGCATTCGCGACCAGTGGCACACGATGACCCGCACCGGCAAGGCACCGCGTCTGGGCCAGCATCTGGCCGAACCCTTTGTCGAGATCCACCCCGACGACGCGCATGCCCTGGCCCTTGGCCCGGCGGACATCGTGGAGCTGAGCGCAGGCAACCACAGGGGTCTGTTTCGCGCGCTGCCCACCACCCGGGTGCAACCGGGTGCGCTTTTTGCGCCCATGCACTGGACCCGCACCCGCAGCAGCGCCGGGTGGGTCAATTGCACCGTGTCTGTCGGCACCGATCCGGCCTCGGGCCAGCCTGCGCTGAAATCGGCGACGGTACAGGCCAGACGGTTCGAGGCCGCGTGGTACGGTTACCTGGCTTCCGCGTCCGAAATAGCACCGCAGGGGGGAGAGTATTGCGCCGTGGCCCGCACAGCCACGGGCTGGCAGGCGGAAATGGCGGGACGGGCGCTGCCCGACAGCTGGGCGACCTTGCTGGCACCGGTGGCGGGGCAATCCGATCCGGTCGTGACCGAAGTGCAGGACGCCGCCGTGGGCCTGACCCGGCTGGCCGTGGTTGCGGATGGCTGCATTGTCGCCCTGTTTTTTGCGTCACCAACCCCCGTCGCCCTGTCGCGGTCCCATGCCATTGCACAGATCGGCACGGCCGCCGACCCGCTGGCGGCCCTTGCCGGTGCGCCGCCGGCGGACCAGCCCGACCCCGGGCCGACGGTCTGTGCCTGCCTGTCGGTGGGGCGCAACCGGATCCGGGCCGCTATCGCCGGGGGGGCTGCAACGCTGGACGCAGTGGCCGACTGCACCGGGGCCGGCACCAATTGCGGATCCTGCCGCCCCGAGATTGCGGCGCTGCTGATCCCGACCCCGTCCCGACTGGCGGCTGAATAGAATGAAAGGCCGAAACCCATGAAAACCTTTCCCATGTTTCTGACAATGACGGACCGGCGTGTGGTCATTGTAGGTGGCGGCGAGCAGGCGGCGCAAAAATGCCGCCTGATCCTCAAGACCGACGCCCGGATCGAGGTGGTGTCCCCGACGCTGGACGTCGAACTGCGTGATCTGGCGGACAGGGGCCGGGTGCACTGGGTGCAGCAGGCGGTGACGCCCGCACTGTTCACGGGGGCCGCGCTGGTCTTTGTGGCGACGGGTTGTCCCGGACTGGATGCGTCGGTGCATGATCTGGCCAAGGCGGCGGGCGCGCTGGTCAACGTGGTGGACCAGCCGGACCTGTGTGACGCAATCACCCCGTCCATCGTGGATCGTGATCCGGTTGTCGTCGCCATCGGGACCGAAGGGACCGCCCCCGTTCTTGGCCGCCAGATCAAGACCCGGGTCGAGCGGATGCTGGAGCCCCGGCTGGGCGATCTGGCGGCACTTGCGGGGCGGCTGCGGGGCTTTGCCGCGCAGCGGTTGGGGCCACGCGAACGCCGCGACCTGTGGCGCTGGGTGTTTGACGGACCTGTGCGTGCGATGCACGCCAAGGGGGCCGAAACCCACGCCGCGCAACGCCTGAAACAGGCCATCGCCACCGGTGATTTCGACGCCGCCGCCCCCAAACCCGTGGCGCTGGTCGGCGCGGGGCCGGGCAGTGCCGACCTGATCACCCTGCGGGGCGTGCAGCGTCTGCAAGAGGCCGACATCATCTTTTACGACCGGCTGGTGGACCCCGAACTGCTGGAACTGGCGCGTCGTGATGCGGAACGGGTTTATGTCGGCAAGGCACCCGGTGCGCACAGCTGGCCGCAGGACAAGATCAACGCGGTGCTGGTGGCCGCCGCCAAACGCGGCCAGCGGGTCGTGCGTTTGAAATGCGGCGATCCGGGTGTCTTTGCCCGCGCCGCCGAAGAGGCCGAGGCGCTGAAAGCTGCCGACATACCGTACGAGATCGTGCCGGGTGTGACCGCAGCCAGTGGGGCCGCGGCCGCCATGGGCGGTTTCCTGACCGAACGGGGCAAGACCGACAGCGTGGTGCTGACCACCGGCACGCGGGCTGATCCTGACATGCCTCCCGAATGGTTGGCCCATCTGCGCACAGGCAGCCGCGTGGCGATCTACATGGGCGTGGGGGCGGCAGCGGATATCGAGGCGACACTGGCGCAGGCCGGCCTGTGCCAGATTGCCCGGGTCGACATCGTGGCCAACGCGCAACGCGCCGATCAGCGGATCGAGACCTGCCGCGGCGACGCGCTGGTCGCGTGCCTGCACAGCAGCGGCATCACGCACCCGGCCATCCTGTTCCTGTCGCTGGACCCGCAATCGGCGCAGGCCGCACCGCGCCTGCGGGCGGTCTGATCCACCGTTCCGCTGATTGACGGCCCGGGGCCTTCTGTGGTTCTGATGATCCCAAGGCGGCGGAAAGTCGCCATGGGAGGATCACTTCAATGCCCGAACCTGGCGGCCGCACCATTGTGTCGGTAACCGCGCAGCGGTTCAATCTGCCGCTGGACGAGGTGCTGAGCGACGCCAAGCATGGCGACCACACCCATTTCGAACTGATCACCGCCACGATCCGTCTGTCCGACGGGTCCGAAGGGACGGGCTATACCTATACCGGCGGCAAGGGCGGGCACGCGATCAAGGCGATGATCACCCATGACCTGGCCCCCTGGCTGGTGGGGCGGAATGCAGACGACATCGATGCGCTTTATGACGGGATGCAGTGGCATGTGCACTACGTGGCCCGTGGCGGTATCGCCAGCTTTGCCATATCGGCGGTGGATATCGCGCTGTGGGACCTGCGCGGGCAAGCGCTGGGTCATCCGCTTTGGCATATGGCCGGCGGTGCCGGCACGCGCTGCCGGGCCTATGCCGGTGGCATCGATCTGAATTTTCCGTTGCCCAAGCTGCTGGCGTCCATCCGCGGCTATCTGGCGCGCGGCTTCAACGGGGTAAAGATCAAGATCGGGCAGCCGACGCTGGCCGAAGATGTGGAACGGATCGCCGCCGTGCGGGAATTGATCGGGCCAGACATCGCCTTTGCCGTGGATGCGAACTATGGCATGAGCGTGGATCAAGCCATCGAAGCGGCGCGCGCCTTTGCCCCCTACGATCTGCTGTGGTTCGAGGAACCGACGATCCCCGACGATTACAAGGGCTATGGCCGCATCTCGGCCGAGACCGGCATGCCGCTGGCCATGGGTGAGAACCTGCACACGATCCACGAATTCGAATATGCCTTTGCCGATGCGGCGCTGTCGTTCATCCAGCCCGATGCATCCAACTGCGGCGGCATCACCGGCTGGCTGCGGGTCGCTGCATTGGCTGCCGAACACGGCATACCGGTCTGCAGCCACGGGATGCAGGAACTGCATGTGAGCCTGATGGCGTCGCAGGAACATGCGGGCTGGATGGAAGTGCATTCCTTTCCCATCGACACCTACACCACGCGCCCGCTGGTTGTGCAGGACCACATGGCCATCGCCCCCGACACGCCTGGCACCGGCGTCGTATTCGACTGGGACAAACTGAACACCGCACATGACGAGGACACCCATGGCTGACACCATCACCGCCGCCCGTTACCGGGGCAACAAGACCTTTACCGTGGATCAGTCCGCGGCCCGGCCGCCCGGCCTTGAAGAGGTGGCCGTGCGGGTCGCCTATTGCGGCATATGTGGCACCGACATGCATGTCTTTCACGGCAACATGGACGCGCGTGTGGGGTTCGAACGGGTCATAGGGCACGAGATGTCCGGCGTGGTCGACGCGGTGGGCGAAGGCGTCGAATGCTTTGCCAGGGGCGACAAGGTTGTCGTCCGTCCGCTGGATCATTGCGGCGACTGCCCGGCCTGCAACGCAGGTCACAAGCATATCTGCCACAAGCTGAAATTCCTTGGGCTGGATACCGATGGTGCGATGCAGGAGATCTGGAACGTGCCGGCCCACACGCTGCACCACCTGCCTGACGATCTGAGGCTGGACCACGCGGCCCTGATCGAACCGGTGGCGGTGGCCTGCCACGACGTGCGCCTGTCCGCCCTGACGGCGGGCGAGGATGTGGTGGTGATCGGCGGCGGCCCCATCGGCATCCTGGTCGCCATGGTGGCCCGCGATGCCGGCGGCAACGTGGTGGTGTCCGAGGTGAACCCCAACCGCCTTGCCATTGCGGAAAAGCTGGGCTTTGCCACCGTGAACCCGGCAGAGGTGGACCTGAAGGCCGAGATCGACACGCGGACGGGCGAAAAGGGGGCGGACGTGGTGTTCGAGGTGTCCGGCACCCAGCCCGGTGTCGATGCCATGACCGCCGTCGCCGCCACCCGCGCGCGCATTGTCATGGTTGCCATCCACGCGCAAAAACCGCAGATCGACCTGTTCCAGTTCTTCTGGCGCGAATTGCAGCTGCTTGGCGCGCGCGTCTATGAGCCTGTGGATTACGAAAAGGCCATCGGCATCATCACGTCCGGCGGCGTGGATGCCGATACGGTGATCACCGACGTGGCCCCGCTGGCGGATATCCAGAGGGCGTTCGAGGATCTGGACCGCAGCCCGACCGCCCTGAAAAGCCTGATCCGGGTGGGGGACCTGACATGAGCCGATCCATGTTCGATCTGAGCGGCAAGACCGCCCTGGTGACCGGTGCCAAACGCGGCATCGGGCGCTGCATGGCCGAGGCGCTTGCGGGCGCGGGTGCCGACATCATCGGCGTCAGCGCGACACTTGAACCCGGCAGCGACGTGGAAGCGGCGGTCACCGGCATCGGCCGCTCGTTCACGCCCCATGCCTGCGATTTTTCGGACCGCAGGGCGCTGTACGGCTTTATCGCGCAACTGGACGTGGTGCCGGATATCCTGATCAACAATGCGGGCACCATCCTGCGCCAGCCTGCGGCCGAGCATCCGGACGACTACTGGGACACGGTGATCGAGGTGAACCTGTCGGCACAGTTCATCCTGAGCCGCGAGATCGGCAAGCGCATGGTCGAGCGTGGTTCGGGCAAGATCGTCTTTACCGCGTCCCTGCTGACGTTTCAGGGCGGGATCACGGTGCCGGGCTATTCCGCGTCCAAGGGCGGGATCGGGCAGCTGACCAAGGCGCTGGCCAATGAATGGGCGGGCAAGGGTGTGAACGTGAATGCCATTGCCCCCGGTTACATCGCCACCGACAACACGCAGGCTTTGCAGGACGATCCGGTGCGGTCCAAGTCGATCTTGGAACGCATACCGGCGGGCCGTTGGGGCGAACCTGCTGATTTCGGGGGGCCTGCGGTGTTTCTGGCATCCGATGCGGCGCGTTACGTGCATGGCGAGATCCTGACCGTCGATGGCGGCTGGATGGGACGCTAGGGCCTGCGGCGGGGGGCGGACGACACGTCCGCCTTACGGCACGTTCGCAACCGGCATCGCGTAAGGCGGACGTGTCGTCCGCCCCTGCGGGCAGCTTCAGGGTGCCAGCCACGTGCCTTTCCACCCATCGTCGCGCCGGTATTCCGCGCGCCGGTGCCGTTCGCCCAGATGCACCAGGTCGATGTGTTCCACATGGCAAAGCAGCACGGCAAAACGCGCGCGCAGGGGCGGTTTTTCATAGCCGTAGACATGGTCGATCGCCAGGCCCGGATCAGGCGCGGTGCCGTAAGACACGCGTGAGGCGGCGGGCACCTTGTCCCAGGCGTCCTGCACGGCGTCTCCGGTGATGATCTCGACCCGTGTCGTGGCGCGGATCTGCACCTTGGGCTTGGGCAACCAAACATGCAACGCGGCCAACGGGTTGGCCCGCAATGCGCGGACCTTTGCCGTGACGATGTCGGTATGAACCTCAAGCGCGGCCTCGGACGGGGCGGCGCGACGCAGGGCGACCGTGCGCGCCTCGGGCACGCCATCCGGCGACACGGTGGCAAAGGTCGGGTAGCGCGCAGGCGACCGGCTGTCGGCGGCCCCGCGCCGCAGGTGTTGCCACGCCCCCGCCAGAAAGGCCGCCGGATCGTTCGGATCACTCATATCCCGTCATCTCCAGATATCCGACGCCCGTGTGGCTGCCCTCGATGGTCACCGGCCCCTCCCAATAGGGAATGCTCAGTCCCATCCAGGCCTGCGGGTTCAGCGCCGCCACTGTCGCGTCCACGCCCCGGTCCGGCAGCGTGACCTGCCAGCGTGTGGGCACATCGCGCCCGGCCACCCGGCTGCTGTCCAGCGGTACGGCACGAAACGCCCCGTCGGCAAAGGCGGTGGTGCTGCCATCGGGTGCGATCCACGTGGCGGCACTGAACGATCCACCACCGCGCTGACGCAACTGGAACCCCATCAGCTTGTCCCCGCTGTCGAAAGACAGCGAAAACCAATCCCAGCCCGACTGATCGTCGGACAGCGGTTGCGAAGACCATTCCCGGTCCAGCCACGCGCTTCCCGACACTTCGACCGGCCCATCCGGCAGCATCAGCGTGCCGGAAATCGCATAGAACGGTTGCGAATAGTAGTAGCTGGCCTGACCCGCGCTGGATTTCACGGAAAACCCGTCCGCCCCGTGAAACACCAGCGGCCCCTGCGCCTGCATCCGCATGTCATAGCCAAAGTCCGGCCCTTGCGCCGTCAGCGACAGCGTGTCGAAATCCGGACCCTGCATCGCCCATTCGTCGATCCACGCGCGGAAGGGGGCGACTGTAACCCCGGCCAGACCGACTCCGCCGCGGGCAAAGCGTTCCGTTGCGAAATGCGCATCCGGCGTGGTGACGGCGGCATGGGCGAACCAGACTTGCGGCGATTGCCAATCCTCCGCCTCTCCGGGGGCGAGGGCCGAGCGAAAGAGTGTCCATTGGAGGCCAAAGGGGGTGCCATCGGCAGACGAAAGGTTGGCGGTCAGGTACCACCATTCGATCCGGTAGTCGGGATGGGGGCCGTGATCCGCCGGGAAGTCAAAGCCGGGATCGGGGGCGGGGACGGCAAAGCCGTCTGCGGTGCTGCCAAGGCCCGCAAAGCCTTGTGCCCAAGCGGCCACCGGCCAGATCAGCAGGAAGATCATTACCCTAGCGTTCATTGGCAAACACCTTGAGCAGCGCCGAAGGGGGCGTACGCATCAGCCGCCACGCGGGCCATGCGGCGGCCAGAAGCGCGGCCAGCACCGCATATAGCCCCAGCCGCGCGTAGTCGGCGGGAAACAGGAACATCGGCAGCCGCCAGCCGAACGCCTCGACATTGATGATGGCCAGCAGGACCCAGGCCAGCGCCAGCCCCACCGGCAGGGCGACGATACAGACAAGCGCGGCGAAGACACCTGCGCGCATCAGTTCCAACTGCCCGATGTCGCGCCGGGTCAGCCCCAGCGCCCAGACCGGGGCCAGTTGCGGCACGCGCAGGTCAGCCAGCGTCAGCAGGCTCATCAGCATGGCGAAACCGGCCACCGCCAGCGTCAGCACGTTGAGCGCGGCGGTGACCGTGAACGTGCGTTCAAAAACCTGAAGCGAGAATGCCTTGAGCGCGGTCTGGTTGGTGATGGCAGAGGGGGCAAGGCCCAACTCGGTCTCCAACACGGCCCGCAGCGCCGCCGGATCATCGGTGCGCAGGCCGAACTGGCGGGGGGATGCGTCGGGATGCAGGTCGCGGAACAGTGGCTCGGACACAAACACCTGCCCCAGCGGGTTGCCATAATCGCCGACCACAGCGACGACAGGCAATGTCACGCCCGGGGCCACGTCGATAGCGTCATCCACCCACAGGCCCGCCCGCCGCGCCAGTTGTTCGTTCAGGATCGCACCCGCACCATCCGCGACCCGGTCCCAGGCACCCGCGCTGGCATCCAGAAACACCCAGTTGTCGCGATAGGTCGGCCCGACCCGCACGCCCAGCAGCCTTGCGGGCAGGTCGGCGATGCGGGCATCGGCCCGCAGCAGGGGCAACACGGGAATGCCTTGGGCCTGCATGGTGGTTTCCAGCCCCTGCGCCTCGGCCGCATCTGCGGTCTGCACATACAATTCAGGTGCCAACCGCTGGTCGAGGAACGCGACAAAGGTCAACCGAAAGCTCGACACCATGGTCGCCACGCCGACATTGGCGCTGATCGCCAGCAGCAAGGCCATCAGGGCGAGGCTGAGACCCGGCAGTTGCTGCCGCGTGTCGGCCCAGAACCAGGTAGAGACGGGTGTGCGTGACGCACCTTCGGCCAGCGTCAATACGGGGCGCACAAGCACCGGCAGGGCCAGCGCCGCGCCGATCAGGAAACAGCCCAGCAGCGCAAATCCGGCGGCCAATCCGCTGCCCAGCAGCGCGAACAGCCCGGCCGCCAGCAGCAGCATGGCGGCGACGGCGGCCTGTATCCGCTGCGCCTGTCCGGTGGTCATGGCCCAGGCGCGCGGCCGTGCGCTGGCCAGCAGCGGCATCCGCGCGATCTGCCACAGCCGTGCGCCTGCCGCCGACACGGCTCCCAGCACGGCAATGGCCATGCCGGACCCCCACCATTCGGGCCGGAACCGCAGCGTGCCCGACACCTCGGCCCCGTAGAGCCCGCGCAAGGTGATGGCGACGTCCGGCAACAGCAGCGCTGCCAACACGTAGCCAAGGAACACGCCCAGAACCGCGCCCACCAGCGCCAGCAGCAGCACCTCGGCCACCATGATTCCGATCAGCCGGGGCAGGGGGACGCCAAGCGCCCGCAGGGTCCGCACCACGCCGCGCCGTTGCTCGAACGCAAGGCCGATGGTGCTGTAGACGATGAACAGTCCCACGGCAAAGCTGAGCAGGCCGAACGCGGTAAGGTTGAGGTGAAAGCTGTCGGTCAACTCGCCCAGATCGGCGCTTTGACTGGCGGGCAGCAGGCGCAGGTGTGGCGCGATCCGGTCCAGCGGGGGCCGGGTCAACGGCTGATCCGCCAGCACCAGCAACCGCGACAGGTCGCGTCGGTCCAGCACACGCTGGACGACGCCCACGTCGCCCGCGGCGATGCCGGGGGCGACGCCGGGCGCTTCGGTCAACGCGATGTCCAGCGACAAGCGCGGCAGGGTCTCGGGTGCTGCAAACAGTTGATCGGGGCCAAGAAAGGCACCAAGATCAATGTCATCCGCAGCGTTGTTCACGCCGAAACCGGCGGGCGAGGACAGCGGGTCAAAGCCCAGTACCCGCACGCCATCCACGCGTCCCTCGATCACCGGGGACACCATCCAGCCCGCGCGGCGCAGGGCGACGTAATCCGCCTGCGCGATGCGGTCGCCGCTGCGGGGCACGATCTGGTCAAACTGCCCCTCACCCAGTGTCTGGGCGGCCGCGTCATAGCTGGCCCGCGCCTCGGCATTGATGGCCTGCACGCCCGACCAAAGGCCCGTGGCCAGCGCCAGCCCCGCCAGAAAGGCAAAAAGTTGCAGCGGGTTGCGCCGCCAATGCGACATCAGCGCCGCAAGACAGGCCCGCTTCATTCCAGATGCCCCTGCCGCAGATGCAGCCGCTGGTCCATGCGGGCGGCGATGGCGGGCGAATGGGTGACGACCAGCAGCGCCGCGCCGCTGTCGGACACGAGGGCCACCAGTTGGTCCAGCACTTCGGCGGCTGTGTCCTCGTCCAGGTTGCCGGTGGGCTCATCGGCCAGAAGCAGTCGGGGGCGGGCCGCCAAAGCGCGGGCGATGGCCACGCGCTGCTGCTGGCCGCCTGACAGCGCTTCGGGGTATTTGCGCATCTGTTCGGCCAGGCCCAAACGGTCCGCCAGCCGCGCGACCAGTTCGGCATCGACATGCCCTGACAGGCGCGCCTGAAAGGCGATGTTGTCGGCGACCGTCAGCGATGGGATCAGGTTGAACTGCTGAAACACGACGGCCACGTCGCGGCGCCGCACCTCGGCCCGCTGGGTGTCGGACATGGCGGTGATGTCGTGGCCCGCGATGCGCACCTGCCCGCTGTCGGCCAGATCCAGCGCGCCCGCGATATGCAACAGCGTGCTTTTGCCACTGCCGGATTCGCCTGTCAGGGCCAGCGTCTCGCCAGCCCTCAGTTGCAGATCGACGCCACGCAGCACCGGCACCGGCCCTTCGGCCCCGGAATACGATTTGTGGACCCCGACAAGGTCCAGCAAAGGTGGGGCGTTGGTGTCCTTCATCGGCGGGGCAGGTACGGCGCGATCAGGTCGGCCACGGGCAGGCGCGCGCGCAGCCGCGCGGCCAACAGGAACATGCCCGCCACCTTGCGCTGCACATACAGCAGGTCCAGCGGCACGGGCGGCGGCACAAAGCCGTCGGCGGCCAGCGCCTCGCCCGCCTGCTGCATCCTGCGGGGCAGGGTGCTGGTGCCAAGGTCCAAAACGTCCGTGCCGCGTATGTCGTCAAACACCATCATTGTCATGTCCACTATGCGGGCGCGATGGTGCGCCGGTGTGGAGGCGGGGACAAGGCCCATCGCGTCCAGCTCTGCCGCCACGACATCGCGTTGGCCGTCCATGCCAGCCTGAACCATGGCCGCGACGTGCGGGGCCACCCAGTCCGGCAAGTCCCGCGTCGCGCCGAAATCCAGCAGGACGACATCGCCGCTATCATGCACAAAGCGGTAATTGGCGAAATTCGGATCCGTCTGCATGACACCGAAGTCAAAGAGTTCGCGCAGCATCAGCGTGACAAGCCGTGTCATCACGTGATCGCGGGTGTCTTGGGGCGCGTCGGCTAGCGCCTCGATGGGATCAGAGGCAACGTATTCCATCGCCAGCACCCGCTGGGTCGTCAGGGGCTTGTGCAGGTGCGGCAGGACAAGGCCGGGCGTGTCGCCCACCAGCGCCTGAAACCGCTCCAGGTGCGCGGCCTCGGCCAGGTAATCCGCCTCTTCCCGCAATTGCGCCCGTGCCTCGTTCAGATATGGCCCAAGGTCGAACCCCTTGGGCATCAGGCCCGACAGCCGGATCAGCCGCCCGATATTGGCCACGTCGCTGTCGATGCTGCGGGCGATGCCGGGGTATTGCACCTTGATCGCCAGGTCCGTGCCGTCGTGCAGCGTGGCCTTGTGCACCTGTCCGATGGAGGCCGCGGCGATGGGCCGGACGTCGAAGCGTGCGAACCGGGTGCGCCAGCCCGCGCCCCATTCGGCATCCAGCACGTCGCGCAACTGCCTGGGCGGCATGAAATCGGCATCGGCCCGCAGGCGCGCCATGATGTCGGCCAGTTCCGGGGGCAGCATGTCGCCGGTGTCCATCGACAGAAGCTGGCCCATCTTCATCGCGGCCCCGCGCATCGTGGCCAACTCGTCCGCAACGCGCCGCATGTTGGCGGGCGTCAGCAGCAGGTCGCGGGTGGTGGGCGATCCGCCGCGCCCGACCTGCGCCAGGCCGTCCAGCGCCATGCGCCCCGCCACGCCTGCGGCCATGGCCCCCATCCGGCCCATACGTCCGATGCGGCTGGCGGGCACGGCCATGGCGCGTGCGTTCGAGGGGGTCTGGGTCATCTTTCGGGCGCCTGTATCTGCTCTGCCCTGCGAGGTAAGTGGCGGGCGGGCAAAATCAAACGGTCAGGTCGGACTGGCAACTGTCAGCGTGCCATCCGCGAGCCAGTCATCGACCACGGCCAGCGCGGCCTTGGCAAAGGCCGAGTCGTTGATATGGCAGTCCAGCAGTTGCAGCCGTGCGGGCGGGCGGATCGCCTTTTGCATCTCGTCCACCATGGCGGCAAGCCCATTTGGGTCATGCGCTGGGCCGTCGGGCTTGTCCCATTCCTCGATCCCCCGGGTCGGCATCAGTACGTGGACCGGCCCGGTTGCATGGTCCAGCCGGTCGCCAATGTCGCGGGTCAGGGCGCGCCGCTCATCGGGGCTGAGGGCCGAGCATTTGATCAGCCGGTTGTGGGCGTGGAACGGGCGGTCGGCATAGGCGTCGGGGATGTTCTGCCAGCCGGCAAAGTCGATCAGGTCGGTGCAGCCGGGTGCCACCAGTTGCGGAATGCCAAGCTGGCCCGCGGCCGTCATCCGGTCCGTGCCCGCATTCAGGACCGACCCCACCATCAGGTTGCCCAGTTCCGACAGGGCAAAATCCATGACAGCGGCAAAATACCCCTGTTTCGCCAGCGCCTCGAACGCCATGCCGCCCATGCCGGTGGCGTGGAACACGGCCACCTCGAACCCGCGTTGTTCCAGCGGGTCCAGCAGGTGGGTCATGTATTTCAGGCAGGACGACCCAAGGCTGGTCATCCCGATCACGGGCCGGTCCGTGCGCGGCGGCATCGCGGCCTGTGCGGCCCCCAGCACGGCACCCGCCGCCTGCGCCAGCGCCGACTTGCAGACCGAGTTCAGCCCATAAAGCCCCCCCGCCCAAAGGATCATCTGGATATCCGGCGACAGCCGGTCCGGCGGGATGATGGGGGAAAAGGCGACCGTGGACACCACGTATTTCGGCACGCCCATCGGCAAAGCCTGCGCGCAGTCCAGCGCCAGATCGGTGCCCATGCTGCCCCCCAGCGCAATCATGCCGTCAAACCGCGCCTGCGCGTGCCATTGGGTGCACAGCGCCGCAGCACCACGGGTCATCAGCTGCATCGCGGTGTTTTCATCGTCGCTGGCGATGGCGGCAGCGATGTTCGATCCCCCTGCCTCTGCCACGTCATGTTTGGAGATGTCGGTCGCCCCGGTCGCGTCGCCCAGCACGGACACGTCCATGGTCAGGGTCCGCCCCCCAAGCGCGTGGATGCGGTCGCAGACAAAGCGCAGTTCCGCGTCCTTGGTGTCGAAGGTGCCGATGACGAGGATGGTCTTGGTCACGGGATCTCTTTCCGGGTTGGGCGCCCGGCCATGCTAGCGCCGTGGGCGGGTCGCGCAACCGCGCTCATGTGCCCGTTGCGAGGCGCATCATGTGCCACGCCAGCGCATGGTTCGAGCTGAGCACGGGCAGGCCAAGCTGTTCCGACAGGGGGGCCAGAATGCCGTGCGTCCGCAGGTTGGTGCAGGACAGGAATATGCCATCCACTGCGTTGCGCTGCGCAAGCTCCGTGGCCGCCCGGGCCGTGAGGGCGGGATCGATGCGCGCCACCCGTGCCTCGTCGCATTCTTTCAGGGACAGGGTGTCGACCACCGTGATGCCCGCCGCCTCGAACGCCGCGCAGAGCGGGCGCGCCACGTCGGGCGTGTAGGGTGACACGATGCCGACGCGGTGCATTCCCCGCGCCCTGAACTGCGCGATCGCCGCCGTCAGCGGGTTTGTGACTGCACGTGTCGACGCGCCCGCCGAGACCCGGCTTGCCACGTTGTCCGCGCCCAGAAACGCGGTGCCCGAGGTGCAGGCGTATCCCACCACGTCGAAGCGCGCGGCTGGCGGCAGCAGGGCGGCGGCAGTGGTCAGGTTGCCCTCCATTTCCGCGATCGTGCCGGGTGTCAGGTTGTCGCCCGACGGGATCCGGGTGATGTGCAGGCGGGCCTGATCGGGGGGGATGTAGCGGCGGAACTCGTCCTCGATCGTTTCGTCCACGCGCAGCACGATCAGGCCGAACACGGGCAGGGCAGGGGTCATGGCGTCACCGTCGGAAGATCAAGCGGCGCGCGGGGCGACAGAAGGTGCGGGCCGTCGTCGCGCAGCACGATGTTTTCCTCGTGCACCAACAGGTGCGTGTCATCGACAAGGGCCGAGGGTTCCAGCGTCAGCACCATGCCCGCCCGCAACTCGGTCCGGTCAAGCGGGGTAAAAGACGGCCATTCGGTCAGCGTGATCCCCAGCCCGTGGCCCATGCGCCCGCCGCCCGGTGTGGCCCCCTGGCCCGCCAGACCGTCCGTCAGGATGCGGTGCGCGTCGCTGGCCCGCATCCCCGGGCGCAGGGTGTTCAGCGCGGTTTCCGTTGCCTGCCACAAGGCGGCGTGCGTGCGGCGTATCGCATCGGACGGGGTGCCGACACAGATATTGCGGTCGAAATCGCAGAAATACCCGTCCTTGACCGCGCCGGTGTCCAGCATCACCACATCGCCGTCCGTGAGCGGCGCAGGTGACGCGGGCGAGATCACATCCACGTAGCCCTTTGGCCCTGCACCGCCCGCCACGTAGCTGACCCAATCGGCCCCTTCGTTCAGCAGCGCCACCTGAAAATCGCGAAACACGGTGTCGAGGCCGCGCCCTGCGGCCACGAATTCCGGCATCCGGTCAAAGGCGCGCCCCGCGACGGTACAGATGTCGCGGATTTTGGCGATTTCTGCGTCGCTCTTGATTTCGCGGGTGCGCTGAAGAGCGGCGGTGCCATCCACAAACCGGCAGGGCGCGACGCGTTCGATCACGCGGGCGTAGTCGGCCAGCGGCATCCGGAACTGCGTTTCCAAACCCATCGGCACGCCGATCCGCGCGGCGCGTGGCAGCATCTGCGCGATGGTGTCGGCCAGCAGGCTGACGCCATCATCGTGGGGGTGCGGCGCGTCCCATGTGCGGATATCCGAAATCCATGTCCGGCCCATCAGTGGCGCGCCGATGGACGGTATCACCGCCACGGGCACACCGTCCGCAGGCACCAGCAGGAACCATGGCCGCGCGGGGCTTTCCCAGAACCGGGTCAGGAACCCGGTGACATAAAACATGTCCGCGGCCGAGGTCAGCAGCAGCGCATCCAGATCCGTGTGCGCCATTTCGCCCTGCAAGCGGGTCAGGCGTGCCCGGAATTCCCCTGCCGGAAAGACGAGCGACGGCTCAGCCATCCTCGGGACCTTCGCTGAGGATGGTCAGCACGCGGGCCTGCGCGCCAAGATCCAGCCCGGCGTGCAGGGCCGCCAGCCCTGCGCCACCTGACGGTGTGGTGGCATATCCGTGCGTGGCCAGCCAATCGACGCCTGCCCGCGCCTCGTCCTCGGTTAGGGTGACAAAGCTGTCGGCATCGCGCGACAGACCAGCGAGTGCGATCAGCGACGGGGTCTTGCAATCCAGACGCCCCATGGCCGAGACCGGGCCATCGGTGGTCACAGCCGCGCCTGCGCGGATGCTTTCGATCAGCGCGGGTGCGGCGTCGGGTTCGACCACGACGATCTGCGGTGCGTCGCCCCAGGTGCGCCGCGCGTGGGCCGCGACCGCCCCGGCCATGCCGCCCACACCCGCTTGCAGCAGGATGTGCGTGGGCGGCGCGGGCAGCTGGTGCGCGGCTTCGGTAGCCAGTTGCAGATACCCCTCCATCACCCGCAGCGCGGGTTCGGTGTAGCCGGGCCACGAACTGTCGGACAAAAGCGCCCAGCCGTGCGTCGCTGCGGCGGCTTGGGCGGCGGCCATGCTGGCCTCGTATTGCGCGCCTTCGCGGACCACCGTCGCGCCATAGGACGCGAGGCGGGTGGCGAAAGCCTCGGGCACGGTTTCGGCGATGTAGATCACCGCCCGGGCGCCGAAGATGCGCGCACCTGCGGCGACGGACAGGCCGTGATTGCCCGCGCTGGCGGTGACAAAGGTTTTGCCTTGCAGCGTTGATCGCAAATCGTTCTGGCCCGTTGCCGCCGCCTGACGCGCGATGGCGTGGGCGGCCCCCAGCGCCTTGAAGCTGCCAAGGCCCATGCGGTGCCGTTCATCCTTGATCCAGATATGTGACACACCGGTATCGCGTGCCAGCGAGTCGGCGTCGTGCAGCGGTGTGGTGCCGTGCGCGGGGCACTGTGCCAGCAACCGCGCAACTGCGGCAGCATCGTCCAGCGGGGCGGGCGCATTAACGGCAAGGCCGGTGCCGCGCCATGGATTGTCGAGGGTTTGGGGCAAGGGCGTGTTCCAGTTCGTCAGGCCCCGGCATTAAGCCCGCGCCGTGGCCGCTGCGCAATGGGCAAGGCGGCCATGACCTGCGCGCGCTTGCCAAGTGGCGGTGTGGCCCTTATGGCGACGGGATGTTAGGGCTAACACGTGCGGCAGAGGAGCGTTACGCATGGCAAAAGCACAGGATTGGTGGCGCGGGTCCGTCACGTACCAGATCTATCCCCGGTCGTTCATGGATTCGAATGATGACGGGATCGGCGATCTGCGCGGGATCACGTCGCGGCTGGACCATGTGGCGTCCCTGGGTGTTGACGCGATCTGGCTGTCGCCTGTCTTTACCTCGCCCATGGCCGATATGGGCTATGACGTGTCGGACTACACGGGCATCGATCCGACATTCGGCACGATCGACGATTTCGACGCCATGGTGGCGCGGGCGCACGAGCTGGGCCTGAAAGTCATCATCGATCAGGTGCTGAGCCACGCATCCGACCAGCACCCCTATTTCACCGAAAGCCGGTCCAGCCGCGACAACCCCAAGGCGGACTGGTTCGTCTGGGCCGACCCAAGGCCTGACGGCACGCCGCCCAACAACTGGCTGGCGATCTTTGGCGGGTCGTCCTGGGAGTGGGACGCGCGGCGGCGGCAGTACTATTTCCACAACTTCCTGCGTGAACAGCCCGACTGGAATTTCCACAACCCCGAGGTGCAGGATTACCTGCTGGAGTGTATGCGGTTCTGGCTGGACCGGGGCGTCGACGGGTTCCGGCTGGATACGGTCAACTTCTACTTCCACGACCAGATGCTGCGTGACAACGCCGCCAACCCAGCGCCGTGGGCGCAGGACGCCGTGCGCCCGTTCGAGATGCAGTACACGCTGTTTTCCAAGAACCGGCCCGAAAACATCGCATTCCTCGAACGGATGCGGAAGCTGCTGGACGAATATGACGGTCGCGCCATGGTGGGCGAGGTAGGCGACAGCCACCATTCCATCGACCTGATGGGCGAATACACATCCGGCGATGACCGCCTGCACATGGCCTACAGTTTCGAGATGCTGGGGCCCGATTTCTCGCCCGAACACTTCCGCAGCCGGATCGAGGCGTTCTTTGACGGCGCGCCCGATGGCTGGCCCGCCTGGGCCTTTTCCAACCACGACGTGCCGCGCCATGTGGGGCGCTGGATGGAACACGCATCGGATCAGGACGCGCTGGCCAAACAGGCCGCGGCCCTGCTGCTGAGTTTCGAGGGCTCGATCTATATCTACCAGGGCGAGGAACTGGGGCAGGTGGACACCACGCTGGAATTCCACGAACTGACCGACCCCGAAGGCATAAACTTCTGGCCCGAGAAAACGGGCCGAGACGGGTGCCGCACGCCGATGGTGTGGGACGCGGACGCGCCCAATGGCGGATTTTCCAAGGCCAACAAGACATGGTTGCCGGTCAAGCCCCCGCAGGCTGCGCGCGCGGTGTCGGCCCAGGCAGAGAACAGCGTTCTGGCCTTTTACCGCGAGATGCTGGCGCTGCGCCGGGGGGAACAGGATCTGCGTCTGGGCGACATCTCGTTCCTGGACCTGCCGGACCCGGTGCTGGGCTTTACCCGGGGCGACGGGTTCCTATGCGTCTTCAACCTGTCGGCAACGCCCGTGACAGTCACGCTGGCGCACACTATCACTCCTGCTCTGGAACAGGCTGCCACGCGCAAGGGCGCGGACCTGATGCTGGGGGCCAACGGGTTCGTGGTTGCACGGATCGCCAACTGACGACAATCGGGGCATCGGGCGATATAAAGGTGCAGAAGGGCAATATGACCAACACCAAACTGCCGCCACATATGACGCGCGACGATATCGATGCGCTGCTGCATGGACGCCACGGGGCACCGTTCGACGTGCTGGGCATACACACGACCAAGGGCAAGTCGTGGCTTGTGGCGTTTGTGCCCAATGCCACCCGCCTGACCGCCACGTTCGGGCGCAGTCAGACGGATATCCCCGGGCTGGACGGCGCGTTGTTTGCCGGGCCGGTGCCCCGGTCCAGGTGCGCGCACACGCTGACCGCGACCTATGCCGACGGCAGCGAATGGACATTCGATGACCCCTACCGCTTTGGTCCGGTGCTGGGCGAGATGGATCGGTACCTGATGGGCGAAGGCACGCACCGCCGCCTGTGGGATGCGCTGGGCGCGCATGTGACACGGATCGACGGCGTGGCCGGCACGCATTTTGCCGTCTGGGCACCCAATGCGACCCGGGTGTCCGTCGTGGGGGACTTCAACGGCTGGAACGGTGCGCAGCACCCGATGCGGCGTGTCGGCGCCACCGGCGTGTGGGAGCTGTTCCTGCCCGGCATCGGCGACGGCACCCATTACAAATACGAAATCCGCCCCGACCACGGGGTCCCGATGATGAAGGCCGATCCGGTCGGCTTCGGTGCCGAACACCCCCCCGCGACCTCGTCCATCGTGCGCGATATCTCGGGCTATGGCTGGGACGACGATGGATGGATGGCGGAACGCGGCGCCCGGCAGCAGCGCGACCAGCCCATGTCGATCTACGAGGTGCATCTGGGATCGTGGCGGCGGGCCGCGGACGGGCGCAAGCTGAGCTACAAGGAACTGGCCAAGGAACTGGTGGAATATGCCCAATGGATGGGCTTTACCCACCTCGAATTCATGCCGATCAGCGAATTTCCCTTTGACGGCAGCTGGGGCTACCAGCCGGTGGGCATGTACGCCCCCACCATTCGCTTTGGCCCGCCCCACGAATTCCGCGATCTGGTGGAAGCGGCGCACAACGCGGGCCTTGGGGTCATTCTGGACTGGGTGCCCGGGCACTTTCCGTCCGACCCCCATGGGCTGGCGCAGTTCGACGGCACGCACCTGTACGAGCACTCGGACCCGCGCGAAGGGTTCCACAAGGACTGGAACACCCTGATCTACAATTACGGCCGGATCGAAGTGCGCAATTTCCTGACCGCCAATGCGCTGTACTGGCTCAAGGAATATCACGTGGACGGGCTGCGCGTGGATGCTGTCGCCTCGATGCTGTATCGCGACTATAGCCGCGAGGCGCATGAATGGATCCCGAACCGCGACGGCGGTCGCGAGAACTACGAAGCGATTGATTTCCTCAAGGAAATGAACACCGTTTGCTATGGCGAGGTGGACGGTGTCATGACCGTGGCCGAAGAATCCACCGCCTTTCCCGGGGTGTCCAGCCCGGTGGACGCGGGCGGGCTTGGCTTTGGGTACAAGTGGAACATGGGGTGGATGAACGACACCCTGCGCTACATCGAAAAGGACCCCGTTCACCGCAAGTACGATCACCACCTGATGACGTTCCCGATTGATTATTCGTTTTCGGAAAACTTCATCCTGCCGATCAGCCATGACGAGGTGGTGCACGGCAAGGGGTCGATGATCGACAAGATGCCGGGGAACGAGTGGGAGAAGTTCGCCAACCTGCGCGCCTATTACGGCTTCATGTGGGGCCACCCGGGCAAGAAGCTGTTGTTCATGGGCTGCGAGTTCGGTCAGTGGCAGGAATGGAACCATGACGAGTCCCTGGACTGGGACGCGCTGCACGGGGCCAACCAGAAAGGCATGCAGACGCTGGTGCGTGATCTCAACCGTCTGTATCGCGACACGCCCGCGCTGCACCGGCGCGATTGCGACCCCAGCGGGTTCCGCTGGCTGGCCAACGATCCCGATCAGTCGCTGACCGCCTTTGCCCGGTTCGGCGAGAACGGCGATGCCCCGGTTGCGGTTGTGTGCAACTTCACGCCCGTCGAACGCACATGGCGCATCGGCGTGCCAGAGGCCGGCACCTGGGACGAGGTGCTGAACACGGACGCGGGCATTTACGGTGGCGGCGACCGCGGCAATGGCGGGTCCGTCCAGACGCAGGCGGGCGACTGGGACGGGCTGCCGCAACACATCGACATCACCGTGCCGCCGTTGGCGACCCTGATGTTGCGTCACGGAAAGTAAGGGGAGGAAAAGGACATGGCAGAAACCAAACGGCTGTCTCAGCGGTCCATGGCATTCGTGCTGGCGGGCGGACGCGGTTCGCGGCTCAGGGAACTGACCGACCGGCGCGTCAAACCGGCGGTGTATTTTGGCGGCAAGACCCGGATCATCGACTTTGCCCTGTCCAACGCCGTCAACTCCGGCATCCGCCGCATGGCGGTCGCCACGCAATACAAGGCCCATTCTCTGATCCGTCACTGCCAGCGCGGCTGGAATTTCTTCCGGGCCGAGCGGAACGAGTTCCTTGATATCCTGCCCGCGTCGCAGCGCGTGTCCGAGGATATGTGGTATCGCGGCACCGCCGATGCCGTCACGCAAAACATCGACATCATCGATAGCTACGGTATTGATTATATTGTCATTCTGGCGGGCGACCACATCTACAAGATGGATTATGAGATCATGCTGCGTCAGCATGTCGAGGCAGGCGCGAACGTGACCGTGGGCTGCCTGACCGTTCCCCGCGAAGAGGCGAGCGCGTTTGGGGTGATGGCCGTGGACGCCGACAGCAACATCACCAGCTTTCTGGAAAAGCCCGCCGATCCGCCCAGCACGCCCGAGGACGCAACCAAGGCGCTGGCGTCCATGGGCATCTATGTCTTCAACTGGAAATACCTGCGCGAATTGCTGATTGCGGACCGGGACGACCCGAATTCCAGCCACGACTTCGGCAATGACCTGATCCCCGATATCGTCAGGAACGGCAAGGCCGTGGCTCACCGCTTTGACGACAGCTGCGTGCGGGCCGAAGGTGCGCCCAGCTATTGGCGCGACGTCGGCACGCTTGATGCGTTCTGGGAGGCGAATATCGACCTGACCAACTTTATCCCGGAACTGGACCTTTGGGATCAGGAGTGGCCGATCTGGACCTATTCGGAATCGGTGCCGCCCGCCAAGTTCATCCACGACGAAAAGGATCGCCGCGGCGTGGCGATTTCGTCGATGGTTTCGGGCGGTTGCATCATCTCGGGCACCGAGGTGCGCAATTCGCTGCTGTTCACCCAAGTGCACACCAATTCCTATGCCGTGCTCGACCATTCCGTGGTGCTGCCCAACGTGGTCATCAACCGGTCCGCCCGGCTGCGCAAATGCGTGATCGACCGCGGTGTGGAAATTCCCACCGGGCTTGTGGTGGGCGAGGACCCGGCCGATGACGCCAAGTTCTTCCGCGTCAGCGAAAAGGGCACGACCCTGATCACCAAGGAGATGATCGCGAAATGGGAGGCGGCCCAGTGATCGAGGCGCTGTCCGTCACCTCGGAATGCGTGCCGCTGGTGAAAACCGGCGGGCTGGCGGACGTGGCGGGCGCGCTGCCCGGTGCGCTGCTGGGCCATGGCGTGCGGATGCGCACGCTGTTGCCGGGATACCCGGCGGTGATGGCGGCGGTGACGGACGCGCAGGTGGTCGCCGACTATGACGCGCTGTTCGATGGCAGTGCGCGGGTGCTGGCGGCCAAGGCCGCGGGGCTGGACCTGCTGGTGCTGGATGCGCCGCACCTGTTTGACAGGGATGCGGGCATTTACCTGAATGCGGACGGCGCGGATTGGCCCGACAACCCCGAACGCTTTGCCGCCCTGTGCCGCGTGGCAGCCGATATCGCGGCGGGCCGGCTGGCGGACTGGGTGCCGCAGATTGTACATTGCCACGACTGGCAGGCGGGGCTGACGCCCTATTACATCACGCGCGATGGCACGCAGGTCGGGACGGTCGTGACGATCCACAACATCGCGTTTCAGGGGCTGGCCCCGGCCACGCGCGGCGCGGCCCTGGGCATTGCGGTCAGTGACTTCACCGCTGAAAAGGTCGAATATTTCGGCCAGCTTTCGGCGCTCAAGGCCGGTCTGATCTGTGCCGATCGTCTGACCACCGTGTCACCCACCTATGCGCAGGAACTGATGACGCCGGAATTCGGCATGGGGCTGGACGGCGTGCTGCGTGCGCGCCGCGACGTGCTGTCGGGTATCCTGAACGGCATCGACGAAGACGTCTGGTCGCCCGCGACCGATCCGCTGATCACCCCTTACAAGACCCCGCGCGGCAAGACCGCCAACACCCGCGCCCTGCGCGCCGAATTCGGCCTGCCGGAGGCCAATGGCCCGCTGTGCGTGGTGATTTCGCGGCTGACCGGGCAAAAGGGGCTGGACCTGCTGCTTGAGGCGCTGCCGACGCTGCTGGACCGCGGCGGGCAGCTTGCATTGCTCGGGTCGGGCGATCCGGCACTGGAACATGCGTTCACGCAGCACGACAGCCCCAATGTCGCGGCCCGCATCGGATATGACGAGGCGCTGTCGCACCGCATAATGGCCGGGGGCGATGCGATCCTGGTGCCGTCGCGCTTTGAACCTTGTGGCCTGACACAGCTTTACGGGCTGCGCTATGGAACCTTGCCCGTTGTGGCATTGACCGGCGGCTTGGCCGACACCGTGATCCCGGCCACACCTGCAACCATGGCAAGGGACGTTGCAACCGGCATCCAGTTCCACCCCATCACCGCCGACGCCCTGTCGTCGGCCCTGACCAAGCTGTGTGACCTGTTCGAACAGCCGAAAACATGGTCCAGGATGCAGCGCAACGCCATGGCACACCCTGTGGGGTGGGGGCCATCGGCGGCGGCCTATGCCGCGCTTTATACCGAATTGACCGAAGGGTCCCGATGAACCGTTACCAGCTGACAGCCGGCCAGGCCTTTCCGCTCGGGGCCACCTTTGATGGCGAAGGCGTCAACTTTGCCGTCTTTTCGCAGCACGCGACCAAGGTGACGCTGTGCCTGTGCGATGCGCAGGGCAACGAGGTCTACCTGATCGACCTGGCTGAACGGGACGGGCATGTCTGGCACGGCTACATCTCGGGCCTGCGTCCGGGCCAGAAATACGGCTACCGGGTGCATGGGCCATACAAGCCCGACGAAGGGCACCGGTTTAATCCGCACAAGTTCCTGATCGACCCATATTCGAAACGGCTGGACGGGCAGGTCGAATGGCACGATGCGCTTTACGGCTACACCGTCGGCCACCGCGACGCGGATCTGAGTTTCGACGACCGCGACAGCGCCAAATACATGCCCCGGTCCGTGGTCGAGGACCCGGCCTTTACCTGGGGACGGCAGGACCGGATGCGCCTGAACCATCCGTGGAACGAAACGGTGATCTACGAGGCCCACGTCAAAGGGCTGACCGCCACCCGCGAAGACATCCCCAACGCCGGGACGTTCCTTGGCATGGCATCGGACCCGATCCTGGATCACCTGTCGAACCTGGGCGTGACGGCGATCGAATTGTTGCCCTCGCAGGCGTTTGTCGATGATCGGTTCCTTGTGGAACAGGGGCTGCGGAATTACTGGGGCTACATGACATATGGCTTTTTCGCACCTGAGCCACGCTATCTGAGCCATTCAAATATATCCGAATTTCAGCAAATGGTTGCGCGGTTCCATTCGGCGGGGATCGAGGTGATCCTGGATGTGGTCTATAACCACACCGCCGAGGGCGACCAGATGGGGCCGACCCTGTGCTTTCGCGGGTTCGACAATGCCAGCTACTACCGGCTGGCCCATGACAAGCGGCACTACATCAACGACACCGGCTGCGGCAACACGCTGGATCTGGACCATCCGTTTGTGCTGCGGATGGTGATGGACAGTTTGCGCTACTGGGTCGAGGTCATGCATGTGGACGGGTTCCGCTTTGATCTGGCCTCCACCCTGGCGCGCACATCCGGCGGGTTCGACCGGGACGGGCCGTTTTGCCGGGCCATCCGGCAGGATCCGGTGCTGAACAAGGTCAAACTGATCGCCGAGCCGTGGGATGTGGGGCCGGGCGGGTACCAGCTGGGGGCCTTTCCCGCCCCCTTTACCGAATGGAACGACAAGTACCGCGACCAGGTGCGACGCTTTTGGCGCGGCGACAGCGGCATGACCCGCAAGCTGGCCGCGCGCGTGACGGGATCGGCCCTGCGCTTTGACCATGACGGGCGTCCTGCGACCTCGTCCGTCAATTTTCTGACCGCCCATGACGGGTTCACCCTGATGGACACGGTCAGCTACGCAGCCAAGAACAACATCGCCAACGGCGAAGACAACCGCGACGGCCATGACCACAACTGGTCCGACAACCTGGGCGTCGAAGGGCCTTCGGACGATCCCGACGTGATGGCCGCGCGCGCCCGTCGCCGCCGCAACATGATGGCGACCCTGATGCTGAGCCAGGGCACGCCAATGATCCTTGCCGGGGACGAATTGGGCAATTCGCAGGGCGGCAACAACAACGCCTATTGCCAGGACAACGAAATCGGCTGGGTCAACTGGGACGAGGCCGACCCGGATTTCATGAGCTTCTGCCACAAGATCATCGCCTTTCGCCGCAACAACCCGATCCTGCGGCAAAAGCGGTTCCTGCACGCGCAGGAACGGTTCGTCGACGGGGTGCAGGACGTGTTCTGGCGCCGTGCCGACAGCGCCGAGATGACAGAGGATGACTGGAACCAGCCCGATCTGCGCCTGCTGGGTGTCGAGATGCGCATGGCACGCGGCACGCCGTCTTACGTGCCGCGCCTGGGGGCCATCTATCTGGTGTTCAACGCAGGCGACGCGGTGAAAATCGTGTTGCCCGACGTGCCCGAGGGGCAGGAATGGGTGCGCGTGCTGGACACGACCATGGGCACCTCGTCGGGCCAACTCAATCGCAAGACCGGCATCGCGGCGGATTCCGTCGTCGCCTTCAAGATGCAACCGGTCAAGATCAAACGCGGTGCCGCTGCCGCGCGCACCGAAATGGAGACATCAGAATGACCGTTCAGGTGATTTCGACCCGGCCCATCGACGGCCAGAAACCGGGCACCAGCGGTCTGCGCAAGAAAACCCGCGTCTTCATGCAGCCGGGCTATCTTGAGAACTACGTGCAGTCGATCTTTGACGGTATTGGCGGTGTCGCGGGCAAGACCCTTGTGGTGGGCGGCGACGGGCGTTTTTTCAACGACACAGCCATTCAGACGATCCTGCGCATGGCGGCAGCCAATGGTGCGGCATCGTGCATCGTGGGGCAGGGTGGGCTGTTGTCCACGCCCGCCGCGTCGCACCTGATCCGCTTGCGCGGTGCGGACGGTGGTCTGATCCTGTCGGCCAGCCACAATCCCGGCGGCCCGGACGAGGATTTCGGCCTGAAATACAACGGCCCCAATGGCGGCCCCGCCACCGAAGAGGTCACGGCCCGCATCTTTGAACGCACAGGCCATATCGACAGCTACAACAGCCTGAGCACACCGGACGTGGATCTGGGCGCACTGGGCGAAACCCACGTCGGCGACATGGCGGTCGAGATCGTGGACCCGGTCGACGACTACGCCGTCCTGATGGAACAGCTGTTCGACTTTGATGCCATTGCCGCGATGTTCGCGGGCGGCTACCGGGTCTGTTTTGATGCGATGCACGCCGTGACCGGCCCCTATGCCCGCCGCATCCTCGAGGATCGATTGGGCGCACCTGCGGGCACTGTGCTGAACGGCACACCGCTGCCGGATTTCGGCGGCGGGCATCCGGACCCGAACCCGGTCTGGGCCAGGGCGTTGATGGACATCATGCACGGCGCCGACGCCCCTGATTTCGGTGCTGCGTCGGACGGGGACGGTGACCGCAACATGATCGTGGGGCGCGGATGCTATGTCAGCCCGTCTGACAGTCTGGCCGTGCTGACGGATCTGGCGCACCTGGCCCCGGGCTATGCGGATGGTCTGGCGGGGGTGGCCCGTTCCATGCCCACATCCGGTGCAGCCGACCGCGTGGCCGAAGCCAAGGGCATCGCCCTTTATGAAACGCCCACGGGCTGGAAGTTCTTTGGCACATTGCTGGACGACGGGCGCGCCACGATCTGTGGCGAGGAAAGCGCCGGCACCGGATCGAACCATGTGCGGGAAAAGGACGGGTTGTGGGCAGTCCTGCTGTGGCTGAACATCCTGGCCAGGACGGGCAAGTCGGTGGCTGCGATCCTGGATGATCACTGGGCCCGCTATGGGCGGAACTACTACACCCGCCACGATTACGAGGCCGTGGACACGCAGGCCGCCAATGGCCTGATGCAGCACCTGCGCGACAGTCTGGAAACCTTGCCCGGCACGCAAGCGGGCGGCCTGACCGTCACGGCGGCGGACGAATTTGCCTATGACGATCCGGTGGACGGGTCGCGGGCCACGGGCCAGGGCATTCGCATCTATTTCGACGGGGGCGGGCGCGTGGTGTTCCGCCTGTCCGGCACCGGAACCGAAGGGGCAACGCTGCGCGTGTATCTCGAACAGCTCGAGACCGCGCCGGACGCGCTGAAACAGGACCCGCAACAGGCGCTGGCGGGCATCATCGCAGCGGCCGATGCCCTGGCCGGGATCGAGGCGCGAACCGGGCGCACGTCGCCGGATGTCATCACCTGATACACTGCGGCGCAGCGGAATCGTTCCGGGTGTACGTGCATTGGGTGTCGCGGGCCTGCCGCCTGGCCCCAAAGCGCTTTCAACATTTGCTTCGCGGCGCAATAGGCTGAAATAAAATAGGAATTTTCGCGCCAAACTCTACTAAAGAATTAGTTTGACACTGTGAACACACCCGGCATAGCCTGATCCCGGCTGGGGCGATCCAGCTCACAAACATATCTTGGGAGGAGAAAAGATGCGTAAGTATCTTATCTCCGCGACGGCCATTTGTGCCATCGTCGCGGGGACCGGGTCTGCTATTGCCGATGAAGCTGCAGCCCAAAAATGGATTGATCAGGAATTCCAGCCATCCACGCTGTCCAAAGAGGAACAGCTGGCGGAAATGCAATGGTTCATCCAGGCGGCCGAGCCCTTTTCGGGCATGGAAATCAACGTATTGTCCGAGGGTATTCCGACCCACGGCTACGAATCCGAAGTGTTGACCAAAGCGTTCGAGGAAATCACCGGCATCAAGGTGAACCACCAGATCCTGGGCGAGGGCGAGGTCGTTCAGGCCGTGCAGACGCAAATGCAGACGCAGCGCAACCTGTATGACGGCTACGTCAACGACAGCGACCTGATCGGCACCCATTCGCGCCTGCAACTGGCCTATAACCTGACCGAACAGATGGCGGGTGACTGGGCGGCGACCACATCGCCCACGCTGGACCTGGATGACTTCATGGGCATCCAGTTCACCACCGGCCCTGACGGGAACCTGTATCAACTGCCCGACCAGCAGTTCGCGAACCTGTATTGGTTCCGCAAGGACTGGTTCGACAACGAAGAGTACAAGGCCGCGTTCAAGGACAAGTACGGCTATGATCTGGGTGTGCCGGTCAACTGGTCGGCCTACGAGGACATTGCCGAGTTCTTCTCGAACGACGTCAAGGAAATCGACGGCGTCGCGATCTACGGTCACATGGACTATGGCAAGCGCGCGCCCGACCTGGGCTGGCGCATGACCGATGCGTGGTTGTCGATGGCCGGTGCCGGGTCGGTGGGCGAACCGAACGGTATCCCGATCGACGAATGGGGCATCCGGATGGAAGCCGGGTCCTGTAACCCCGCCGGTGCATCCGTCACCCGTGGTGGGGCGGCCAACGGTCCGGCAGCGGTCTATGCGATCCGCAAGTGGGACGAATGGCTGCGCGCCTATGCACCGCCCGGTGCCGCGTCCTTTGACTTCTACCAATCGCTGCCGGCGCTGAGCCAGGGCAACGTGGCCCAGCAGATCTTCTGGTACACGGCCTTTACCGCCGACATGGTCAAGCCGAAGTCCGAAGGCAACAACACCGTGGACGACGACGGCAACCCGCTGTGGCGGATGGCGCCCAGCCCGCATGGCCCCTACTGGACCGAAGGGCAAAAGGTTGGCTATCAGGACGTGGGGTCCTGGACCTTCCTGAAGTCGACACCGTCGGATCGGGCGCAAGCGGCCTGGCTCTATGCCCAGTTCGTGACGTCCAAGACCGTGGATGTGAAAAAGTCCCATGTGGGTCTGACATTCATCCGCGACTCTTCCGTCAACCACGAGTCGTTCACCGAACGCGCGCCCAAACTGGGCGGTCTGGTCGAATTCTACCGTTCGCCTGACCGCGTGGCATGGTCGCCCACCGGCATCAACGTGCCCGACTATCCCAAGCTGGCGCAGATCTGGTGGCAGCAGATCGGTGACGTGAACTCGGGTGCGTTCACCCCGCAGCAAGCCATGGACCGTCTGGCCGAGGAGATGGACATCACAATGGCCCGGATGCAGCAGGCCGATGAGGCGGCTGGTGTCTATGGCGGCTGCGGCCCGCGCCTGAACGAAGAGCGTGACGCCGAATACTGGTTCGCCAATGGCGGGGCCAAGCCCAAGCTGGACAACGAAAAACCACAAGGCGAGACCGTCAACTACGACGAACTTGTGGCCCGCTGGAACCAGTAAACCACCAATCTGTCCGGCCCCGATCCAACCTCGGGGCCGGATGTCTGGTCGAAGCCGCCACTTTGGCTTCGGCCGACGTCTCATCGGGGTAGGGGAACCATGGGAATCGAGTTGAGGGACGCCACGAAAACGGTTCGTGGCATCACGCATATCAAGCCCACGTCGCTGACGCTGGAACCGGGGCATTTCAACGTGCTGCTGGGCCAGACCGGGGCGGGCAAGACATCGCTGATCAAGTTGATGGCGGGGCTGGACCCGCTGGCATCCGGCCAGATCATCATGGAGGGGCAGGACGTGTCGCGCCTGTCGACTCAAAAACGCAACATCAGCCTCGTGCACCAATTTTTCGTGAACTACCCGCACATGACGGTTTTTGAAAACATCGCATCCCCCCTGCGGGTCGCAGGCATGGCCAGGTCCGAAATCGAGGGCCGTGTACAAGAGGCGGCCGATATCCTGCAATTGGGTCCGATGCTGCACCGCCGTCCGCAGGAACTGTCGGGCGGCCAGCAACAACGCTGCGCGCTGGCCCGCGCCATCGCCAAGGAAAGCCGGGCCGTGTTCCTGGACGAACCGCTGGCCAATCTGGACTACAAGCTGCGCGAAGAGCTGCGCGAACAACTGCCCGAACTGTTTGCCGGGCGCGGGGCCGTGGTCGTCTATGCCACGTCCGAACCCGAAGAGGCGCTGCTGCTGGGTGGCTACACCGGGCTGATGGACGACGGCGTCGTCACGCAATTCGGCCCCACGGCCGAAATCTATCGCACCCCGGCCACGCTGACCGCCGCCCGCGTGTTTTCGGACCCGCCGATCAACGCCGCACGAATCAAGAAGGTGGGCGATCAGGCCGAGCTTCCCACCGGCGTGTCATGGCAGTTGCAGGGGGCGGTCGCCAATCTGGCCGATGGCATCTATACCGTCGCGATCCGCCCGCATCACGTCACCCCGGTCAAGACGGTGGGCGCCGACGTCACGCTGAACGGCACGGTGCAGGTGACGGAACTGTCCGGCTCTGAATCCAGCGCGCACTTCCTGATGGGCGATGACGGCTGGGTGTCGCTGGCCCACGGCGTCCATGCCTACAACGTGGGCGAGGATCACCGGTTTTACATGGACACCAGCAAAGCATTCTACTTTGCCCCAGACGGGAGCCTTGTCGCCTAGTGGCCAAGATCACCCTTTCCAAGCTGCGCCATTCCTACCTGCCCAACCCCAGGGGCCCCGAGGACTTTGCGCTGAAATCCATCGATCTCGATTGGGAGGACGGCGGGGCCTATGCGCTGCTGGGCCCGTCGGGCTGCGGCAAGTCCACGCTGCTCAACATCATATCGGGGCTGCTGGTCCCGTCCGAGGGGCGCATCCTGTTTGACGACCGCGATGTGACCGACCTGCCGCCCGATCAGCGCAACATCGCGCAGGTGTTCCAGTTCCCGGTGATCTACGACACGATGACGGTGCGCGAAAACCTGTCCTTTCCCTTGCGCAATCGCGGTGTGGACGAGGGGCGGATTGCCGAACGCGTCGCGGACATCGCCGCGATGCTCGAGGTCGAAGAGATGCTGGACACCCGCGCCTCGCACCTGAGCCCCGACAACAAGCAGAAGATTTCCATGGGGCGCGGGCTGGTGCGCGACGACGTGAATGTCGTCATGTTCGACGAGCCGCTGACCGTGATCGATCCGCACTTGAAATGGAAGCTGCGCTCCAAGCTCAAGGAACTGCACCAGCGGGTGCGCGCCACCATGATCTACGTGACCCACGACC
>JBCBFX010000021.1:31292-49728 GCA_038527345.1 Pseudomonadota bacterium
CGAACGGCCGCAACACACCTTTGTCGGCCACTTCATCGGATCGCCCGGCATGAACATCCTGCCCGCCACGGAACAGGACGGGCGCGTGGTTTTCGAGGGACAGACCGTCGCCGTCGAAGGCCCCGTCACCGGCACGGGCGGTGCCACGCAACTGGGCATCCGCCCGGAATTCGTGACGCTGGCCAATGAGGGCGTGCCCGCTCGCGTGCGCAAGGTTTCAGACGTCGGCCGCCATGCGGTGGTCGAGACGGTGGTGGGCGATACCCCGGTCAAGGCCGTGGTGGATGAGGCGCAGGTGGAGCAGGGGGCCGAGGTGCACCTCGCCTTCCGCCAGGACCAGACGCGGCTGTACCGGGATGGGTGGATCGCGACAGAGGCGCGTCAATGAAACATCTGACGGAGGCGGCGACATGAAAACCGAAAACCAACGCGCCTGGTTCTTTGTCCTGCCCGTTCTGCTGCTGGTGGCGTTCAACGCGCTGGTGCCGATCATGACGGTGGTCAACTATTCGGTGCAGGAGACGTTCGGCAACAACGTGTTCTTCTGGCAGGGCCTCGACTGGTTCGAACAGATCCTGCGGTCGGACCGGTTTCATGCGGCATTGGGACGGCAATTCCTGTTCACGTTCCTGATCCTGATCATCGAGGTGCCGCTGGGCATCATTATCGCCCTGTCGATGCCGCGGCAGGGGATGTGGGTGCCGGTCTGCCTTGTGACCATGGCGCTGCCCATGCTGATTCCGTGGAATGTGGTGGGCGCGATGTGGAACATCTTTACCCTGCCGGACATCGGCCTGCTGGGATACCTGATGAACCACACGCTGGGCATCGAATACGACATGACCCAGAACCCGTTTGCGGCGTGGGTAACGATCGTCACCATGGACGTGTGGCACTGGACGTCGCTTGTGGTGCTGCTCAGCTATGCGGGCCTCGTGTCGATCCCGGACGCCTATTACCAGGCGGCCAAGATCGACGGGGCGAGCCCGTGGAAGGTGTTTCGCTATATCCAACTGCCGAAGATGAAGACCGTTCTGACCATCGCCATCCTGTTGCGGTTCATGGACAGCTTCAACATCTACACAGAACCCTTTGTTCTGACCGGGGGTGGACCGGGCAACTCGACGACGTTGCTGTCCATCGATCTGGTGAAAATCGCGTTGGGGCAGTTCGACCTGGGGCCTGCGGCCGCGATGAGCCTGATCTATTTTGCGATCACGCTGCTGGTGTCGTGGCTGTTCTACACCCTGATGACGAAGGATGATGAAAAATGAGAAAACGTTCCCTCATTCCAATCTTCTACATCCTGTTCCTGATGTTGCCGATCTACTGGCTGGTCGCCATGAGCTTCAAGACGACGCAGGAAATCCTGGGCGGTTTCAGCCTGTTTCCCCAGACGTTCACGCTCGACAATTACCGCGTCATCTTCACCGACCCCACATGGTACTGGGGCTACATCAATTCGATCGTCTATGTCTCTCTGAACACGGTGATTTCGGTGTGCGTGGCGTTGCCTGCGGCCTATGCATTCTCGCGCTACAGGTTCCTGGGCGACAAGCAGCTGTTCTTCTGGCTGCTGACCAACCGGATGGCCCCTGCGGCGGTGTTCGCTTTGCCGTTCTTTCAGCTTTACAGCTCGGTCGGCCTGTTCGACACGCACCTCGCTGTGGCTTTGGCCCATTGCCTGTTCAACATCCCCCTTGCGGTCTGGATCCTCGAAGGGTTCATGGGCGGCGTGCCCAAGGAACTGGACGAAACGGCCTATGTGGACGGCTATTCCTTTCCGCGCTTCTTCGTCACCATCTTCCTGCCGACGATCAAGGCGGGTGTGGGTGTGGCGGCGTTCTTTTGCTTCATGTTCAGTTGGGTCGAATTGCTGCTTGCCAAGACGCTGACAGCGGTCGAGGCGAAACCCATCGCCGCCACGATGACCAAAACCGCATCGTCGGCGGGTTATGAACTGGGCCTGCTGGCTGCGGCGGGGACGCTGACCATCATCCCCGGCGCCATCGTGATCTATTTCGTGCGCAACTACATCGCCAAGGGCTTTGCCCTGGGGAGGGTGTGATGAAACGACTGACCACTGCCGCGCTGATCCTTACAGCCCATCCCGCATGGGCGCAGGGATGGGGCAATGTCGCGCAACAGCAAGAGGAAAAGGGGTTCACCTGGACCGATCCGCTGTGGCCCAGCTTCTGGATGGCGTGGACACCGGCCACGTTCGCCCTGTTCTGCGCGATTTTCGGGGCCATCGCCGTTATCGGCCTGCTTGAAGGGTTCAAATACCGCGACGGGATCGAACGCAAGGGCATCCTGGGGCTGACCACGACGCTGGGGGATCGGCTGTTCATCTCTCTTTTGGGATCAGCCTATATCTTTCTTGCCTGGCTTGGCCTGATGGGCCAGCCGCTGTGGTGGCCGCTGGGCCTGAGTGTGGTCTGGGGCATCTTCTGCTTCAGGAAAGTGTGAGATTCTGCTTTGGGAAACGACATGGTTACTGTTTACTCACCCCTCATAAGGGCCGAGCGGTTTCCCGGGACGGGACAACAATGAAAAAAAAGAAAAGCGATCTGCTGACGGAAGTGGAACTCGAGTTCATGAATGAGCTTTGGGCCATAGGGGAGGGGACGGTGCGCGACGTTCTGGACCGGCTGCCACAGGAACGGGCCCTGGCATATACGTCAGGGGCCACGATCCTGCGCATCCTCGAACAAAAGGAATTCGTGACCAGCCGGAAAGAGGGCAAGAGCCACGTCTACCAACCGACCCTGGCCAAGGACGCGTATCAGTCGCGGTCGCTGCGCGATCTGTCCGTGAAGCTGTTTGACGACACGCCCGCGTCACTGGTGGCGCGGCTGGTCGATGACGACGCGCTGTCAGAAGAAGCACTGGGGCAAATCCGGGCACTCGTGGATCGGAGGTTGAAAAATGATAGCGGGTGAAGCGCTGCTTGACGCATTCCTGAATGCCAACATCCTGATTTGTCTGGCCTACCTGATGTGGCGGGGGCTGCGCGGGTTGATGGACCGCGTGGGACTGAAACATGCCTATGGTACCCAGTTGCGGCTATTGAACACCGTCTTTGTCGCCATCCTCTGCGCGCCGCTGATCGCGCTTGGCTTCGCTACGCTTCAAGGCAGCGGCGTTGTCGCGCAAGTCAATGTGAACCTGTCGGATTTCGTGGTGTCATATTATCTGAACGGCGGGTTCCAGATGAAAGCCTCGGATTTCGAGGGCATCATCCTGATGCGCGACACCTTTATGCTGAACGTGCTGACCGGCGCGGGCCTGCTGGCGCAGGCGGTCATCGCGGTGTTCGTGCTGGGCTTTGTGCTGGGCCTTGTAAGGCTGGTCTGTTCGGTGTTCTGCCTGTGGCGGATCGTGTCGCATTCCTATGCGTGGCGGGGGATCGGACGCATCCGTATACATCTGTCGGACAGGACGCTGGTGCCGTTTTCCACACGCGGGTGGCGCAACTACTACGTGGTGATCCCCACGCACATGCTGACCCGGGCGGACGAATTGAACGTCTCGCTGGCGCACGAATTCGAACACATCCGACAGGGTGATCTGGAATGGGAAATCGTGCTGGAGGCATTGAAACCGCTGTTTTTCCTGAACCCCGCCTATCACGCGTGGAAACGCCAGGTCGAAGCGCTGCGCGAATTCAACTGCGACAGCCGGGTGCTGACCAAGGGCCGGATCGACGCGCGCGCTTATTGCGATACGCTGCTGTCGGTGTGTCAGAAAACGCTTCGCCGCGACCGGTCCTTTGTCATCGCGGTGCCCAAGGTGACGCTGGTGACAGCGGACCGGTCTTCGCTTGCCGACAGCGAACACAGTTTTTTGCACCGCCGCATCCTGTCCGTGCTGGAAGTGCGCAAGCTGACATGTGAACGGCTGGTCTTTGCCGCGATTGCGGTGCCGCTGCTGGCGCTGATCACACTGACAACCGTCGCCATCCAGCGCCCCGGCGACTGGAGCCAGGATCGGCTGATGCTGTCGACTGTGGTCAACCTGGACCGGCTGGACGAGATCAACCGATTGTCCACTTTCGGGCGCATCCGGTCAGAGTAGTCCGGCCATCGAAACCTGCCTTGGGCTTGAGCGTGCGCAACACTCCGTGCTCATGAATGAGGCATTGACCCCATTCACATACCGGGTTTCGTGGTTTCCACTGGCGCAGTCGCATGTTCCACCCCACGCGCGTTCCATGGTCCGCAATTCTCGGACCGCATGCATCTGTTGTTTGGATCGGATCTGATTTCAGGAATGGCTTTCGAACGGCAATTCGGGGCGCTGGCCCATCCGATGCGACAAAGGCTGCTGGACTTGCTGGCGCGGTCTCCGGCCAGCGTAAGGGAATTGACAGACGCGGTCGGGGCGTCGCAACCGGCCGTGTCGCAGCACTTGCGCGTCCTGCGCGAGGCAGGGCTGGTGTGTTCTACCCCGTCGGGCGCGCGCAACATCTACCGGGTTGATGCTGCGCAACTGGACCGGATGCAGCGATTTGTCCGCGACAGATGGATGGACCCCTAACCGGCTTGACCCGTGGATTGCGCCAGCAACGGCACCGATTGACGGACCTCCAGAAACGACCAGATGGCCCGCGTCACACGGTTGGATCTTGCAGCGTTGAACAGCAGTCGGATGTCCAGATCCACCACCCATTCCGCCGCGCCCGTACGCACCAGTACGCCGGTGTCCAGATCGGGCTGCACCAGCGATTGCGGCAACCACGCGACACCGTCGCCTTCGCGCGCACGTATCCGCAACGCCCCGGCCATCGAGTTTTCGTAGACCGTGCGCAGCCGCCGCGACAGGTCATGCCGGGCGAACAGCGGCTCAAGCAGCGCGCCGATGGGCGCCGCATCGCCAAAGCGCAGGAACGGCATCTGCACCGCATCCGTTTCAAAACCAAAAATCGGTGGGCCTGCCGGGATCACGGGTTTGCAGACCGGGATCAACTGGTCTGCCCCGATCTTGATCGACGCCATCGTCCCGTGCGGTCCACCCTCGGCGCTGTCATAGGCGATGACGAAATCCACATCCCCCGACTTCAGATCGGCCAGACAGTTGGGCAGGTCATCGGCCCGCAGCCGCGACAGGATCGGGCCATAGGCATCCTCGAGCGCTTGCAGCCATGCCGGGTAGAAACGCCACCCGATGGAATGCTGCGCGCCAAATGTCACCACGTATTTGTCGGGCAGGGACTGCGCCTCGAGGATCTGGCTGCGTTCCTGTTCGATCCGGGCCAGCGCCTGCAATCCGGCCTCAAGCATCTGTTCGCCCGCCTTGCTCAGTTGCACGGGCTGGCGCGACCGGTCGACCAGCGTCGCGCCGACCCACCCCTCAAGCGACTTGATCCTGCGGCTGAACGCCGGCTGGCTCAGGTTCGCCAGCGCCGCAGCCTGGGAAAAGTTGCCGGTCTGGCGCAGGCGCGCAAGGTCACGAAACAGAAACAGGTCCATAATCGGGCAGCGTAATGCAAAATTTGCATAATGCCATACCAACATGACATTGGATCACCGCCGCATCCTGCCGCAAGCTGAAACCGTTCGTTTTCTCGTCAGGAGGCACAATGGCCGATACCCAAACGCTGCCGCGCGATACCGCCCGCATCGACTTTGACCGCTTTCCGCGGACCCATCTGTGCCACCAGCCCACCCCGATCGAGGCGATGCCCCGGCTGAGCGAGGCACTGGGCGGCCCGCGCCTGTTCATCAAGCGCGACGACTGCACCGGGCTGGCCACGGGCGGCAACAAGACCCGCAAGCTTGAATTCCTGGTGGGCGAAGCGATGCAGGCCAAGGCCGACATGCTGGTCACCCAAGGGGCGGTGCAATCCAACCATGTCCGCCAGACGGCCGCGGCGGCCTGCAAGGTCGGCATGAAATGCCACGTGCTGCTGGAACGCCGGGTGCCGGGGGTCGACCAGGCCTATGAGGAAACGGGGAACGTGCTGCTCGACAACCTGTTCGGCGCGACCCACGAATTCCGCCCCGCAGGGTTGGACATGAATGCAGAGGCACAGACCGTCGCGGACGCGCTGCGCGCTGACGGGCACCGGCCGTTTTTCATCCCCGGCGGCGGATCGAACCCCACGGGTGCGCTTGGCTACGCCAGATGCGCGCAGGAAATCGCCGACCACACACGTGACACGGGCCAGCATTTCGACTGGCTTGTGATGGCCACCGGCAGCACCGGCACCCAGGCGGGCCTTGTCGCCGGGTTCGAGGTGATCGGCCACGATCTGCCGGTGATGGGCGTGAGCGTCCGCCAGCCCCGCGAACGGCAGATGAACGCGGTGCACGGCCTGACCCAAAAGACGCTTGCCAAGCTGGGGGCCGATGGCGTCCCGCTCAGCAAGGTCCTGGTCGATGACGGCTATGTCGGCGAAGGTTACGGCATTCCCGCAGAGTCCACGATGGAGGCAATTCGCCTGACTGCGCAGCGCGAAGGCATCCTTTTGGACCCCGTTTATTCGGCCAAGGGCATGGCGGGCTTGATCGGGATGATCCGCCAAGGTTTCTTTGAACCGACCGACACGGTCCTGTTCCTGCACACAGGCGGAGCAACCGCCCTTTTTGCCTATCAGGATCAGGTGCTTGCGTCCCTGAGCTAATTCAAGCGCCGACAAAAGGCGCGTTCCAACAGAGGAGAAAACCATGAAGACCACATTGAAATCACTGGGCCTTGCCACGGCTGTCAGCGTGCTGGCCCTGCCGGCATTCGCCGCCGAAGAGGTCAAGATCGGCGTGCCGTCCTGGACAGGCGCGCAGGCCATTGCGCATGTGCTGGGCGAGGTGGTGACCAGCCGCATCGGCGGGCAGGTCGAATACGTGCCCGGCAACAACGCCACGATTTTCCAGGCCATGGATCAGGGCAAGGGCGACATCGATGTGCACCCGGACGTGTGGCTGCCCAACCAGGAAAGCTTTACCAAGAAATACGTGGACGGTGCGGGCACCGTGACGCTGTCGTCAAACCCCTACGAGGGCAATCAGGGCTTCTGCGTGTCCAAGGATTTTGGCGAGGCCAACAACATCACCGACATTGCCGATCTGGGCCGCCCGGACGTGGCTGCGCTGATGGACAGCGATGGCAACGGCAAGGGCGAGATGTGGATCGGCGCGCCCGGCTGGGCCTCGGCCAACGTGAACGAGGTCAAGACACGCGACTATGGTCTGCTGGATTTCATCGAACCCATCCGGGCCGAGGAAAGCGTCAAGACAGCCCGCATCAAGGACAGCATCGCCAAGGGCGAGGGCTATGCGTTCTATTGCTACAAACCTCACGCGGTGTGGTTCATGTTCGACGTGCAGATGCTGTCAGAGCCCACCTATGACCCTGCGAAATACGTGATGGTGCAGCCATCGGACGATGCGGACTGGTACGAAAAATCCAGCGTCGCCACCAAGGACGCGCTGAAACAGGTGCAGATCGCATGGTCCAATTCGCTGCCCGAACGCTCGCCCGCGATTGCCGAATTCTTCGCCAACTTCGCATTGACCGCCGATGACGTCAGCAGCCTTGCCTTCGAGATCAGCGCCAACGGCCGTGATCCGGCGGATGTGGCCAAGGATTGGGTTGCGGCAAATTCGGACCGCGTCGACGCGATGCTGGGCCTCTGATCCACTCACGCGATCAAGCAGGGGGCGGGGCCGGAACGACACCGGTGCCGCCCCGATAGGGGGACGGGGAAGCGGCATGTCCAACGAGACCGTGATCGAAATTTCCAACGTCTGGAAGATTTTCGGCGCCAAGCCCGAACAGGCGCTGCAGGCCATCCGCGACCGCGGCCTGACCAAAGCCGAGGTGCTGGCCGAATTCAACGCCGTGGTGGGTGTGGCCGATGTCAGCCTGTCGGTGGACCGGGGCGAGATTTTCTGCGTCATGGGCCTGTCCGGCAGCGGCAAGTCCACGCTGGTACGTCACTTCAACCGTTTGCTGGAACCCACTGATGGCAAGATAGAAATCGAAGGCACCGACGTGATGGCGCTGGGTCCGAAGGCTCTGCAACGCTTTCGCAACCAGAAGATCGGCATGGTGTTCCAGAACTTTGCCCTGATGCCGCACCGGTCCGTGCTGGACAACGTGGCGATGCCGCTGGAAATCCGCCAGGTGGCCAAGAACGAGCGGATGCGGCAGGCCGCCGCCATTCTGGATATCGTGGAGCTGGGCGCATGGGGCGCGAAATTCGCGCACGAGTTGTCGGGCGGGATGCAGCAGCGCGTGGGGCTGGCCCGTGCGCTGGCCGCGAACCCCGATGTGCTGCTGATGGACGAACCGTTTTCGGCCCTCGACCCGCTGATCCGGCGGCAGTTGCAGGATGAATTCATCCGCTTGTCCAAGATCCTGAAAAAGACCACCGTTTTCATCACCCATGATCTGGACGAGGCCGTGCGCATCGGCGACCGCATCGCCATCATGCGCGACGGCAAGATGGTGCAGATCGGAACCGCCGAAGACATCGTGATGCATCCGGCCGATGACTACGTGGCCGATTTCGTCGCCGGGATCTCGCGCCTGAAGGTGGTGCATGCGCACGCCGTGATGCAGCCCATCGCTGCCTATACCAATGGCTCCGGCCCGCTGCCCGCCGACGCCATTCGCGTGAACGAGGGCGAGACCCTCAGCAATCTGATCAACATGGCCATCGACGACGACAAACCCATCCTGGTCGAGGATGGCGGCGCGGACGTCGGGGTCATCACACGCGCGGACCTGCTGCGCACAGTCATCGAAGGGACCGAGGTCTCATGAAGGATGTTAACCTTAATCCGCTGGAAGACACCGAAAGCGAGGCGGCACGCGCCTATGCCGAGGAACGGCGCGACAATATCCGCACCTTTGTCCGCACCAGCCCCGACTACTATATACGCAACTTCGACAAGATCGGCGCGTCCGCCCGGTTTACGCCCACACTGAACATCATGGCGGGCCTGTTTGGCCCGATCTGGTTCGGGGCGCGGGGCCTTTGGTCCTGGGCGCTGCCGTTCCTGATCATCGAGGCGCTGGGGTTCGTGCAGATCGCACGCGGCCTGTTCGGCGACTTGGCCGCCGACGCCCGCGCCCGCATCGAAAGCATCGAAGGCACGCTGGAGTTGCGGCGCAGCCAGCTGGAGGCGGCCATCGAAACCGGGTCGGACAAGGTTGACGTCTACCGCCGTACGGTCGACAGCCTCGAGGCGAATATCGGTGGCATCCGGGCCGAGGCCGACGCGCTGGCCGCCGAAGGGCCCGCAATCGCGCTGACCGGCCTGCTCATCCTGCTGGCGGCCAAGGCGGCACAATCCCTGTCGGCCAACTGGGCGTTGGAATCCCGGTTTTCCGAATGGCTGTCGGACCGATCCGTTCGGTCCGGCATGCCCGTCACCCAAATTGCGTTCAGCGCGGTGTTCATGGCGCTGATGGTGGCGGCCGCCATGCTGCATTACAGCTTTCCGGGCCGGTTTTCCCTTCTGACCGACTTTCCCACCCAACCCGACATCCGCCTGACGGCCATCGACTGGGTCGAGGCGTTCTTCAACTGGGCCGTCCTGTCGGGCGAGGCGCTGTTCGATGGCATCACCTATGGCATCCGGCTGGTTCTGGACGCGCTGGAACTGGTGTTTGTCAGCACGCCGTGGATCGTGATTGCGTCGCTGATCATCCTGCTGACATGGCTGACGGCGGGGGTGCGCATGGCGATCTATTCGGGGGCGTTTCTGGCCTATATGGGTCTGTTGGGGTTCTGGGAAAAGGCGATGACCACGTTGGCCCTGCTGGGCACGGCTGCCTGCCTTTCGATCCTGATCGGCATCCCGCTGGGCATGTTCGCTGCCCGCCGCCCGCGGTTTTATGCGGCGATCCAGCCCATCATGGATTTCATGCAAACGATGCCCGCCTTTGTCTTCATGATCCCGGTCATCGCCTTCTTTGGCACCGGCAAGCCCGCCGCCGTCGTCACCACGATGATCTTTGGCGGCACGCCCGTTGTGCGCCTGACGGTGCTGGGCCTGCGCGGGGTGCCCGAGAGCGTGCGCGAGGCGGCAATCAGTTTCGGGGCGAACAAGTGGTATCTGCTGACCAAGGTGGACCTGCCGCTGGCCAGCCCGTCGATCCGGGCGGGCATCAACCAGACGATCATGCTGTCGCTTGCGATGGTGGTGGTCGCCTCGCTGATCGGGGCCAAGGGCCTGGGCGAAGACGTGCTGGAAGCGTTGCAATACGCCAATGTGGGGCAGGGCATACTCGCAGGCTTCTCCATCCTGTTTTGTGCCATGATCCTGGACCGTATCGTGCAGGGCGGGCGGCGGTGACGCCGCTGGTATTCGTTCATGGGTTCATGGGCGGCAGTGACCAATGGCAGGCGCAACAGGGGTTGGCGGGGTTGATCTGCGTGGATCTGCCCGGCTTTGGCCGCAACGCGCATCTGGACCCCTTGCACAGCATTGCCGATTTCGCCGCATGGGTGCTGTCGGACCTGAGCCGGCAGGGGGTCGACCGGTTCGATCTGCTTGGTCACTCGATGGGCGGTATGATCGTGCAGGAGATGGTGCATCAGGCCCCGGACCGCGTGGCCCGTCTGATCCTCTATGCCACCGGATCGGTCGGTGTTTTGCCCGGACGGTTCGAGACGATCGACACCTCGATGCAGCGCGCGCGGACCGACGGGGCCGAAGCCACGGCCCGCCGTATCGCCGCCACGTGGTTTCTGACGCGCGAGGATGCCCCCGGCTACCCGGCCTGTGCCGACATCGCCGCGCGGGCCAACCTGCCCGCGATCATCGCCGGGTTGGAGGCGATGCGCGATTGGTCCGGGGCTGCATATCTGCCGTCCATCACGGCCAAGACGCTGGTGCTCTGGGGCGACAGGGACCGCACCTATGCCTGGCCGCAGATCGAGACGTTGTGGCGTACCATCCAGGACTGTCATCTGGCCGTGGTTCCGCAATGCGCCCATGCCGTTCATGCCGAACGGCCCGAATTCTTCAACCGGCTGGTGGTCGATTTCCTGCGCGGGGGGTGACAGCGCTGCCGCGGGCTTCGCCTGATGTTCGTCCTGTGTGCCTTTGTGCCTGTGGGCACGCACGGAATTCTTGCACCGAGTATCGAGCAACGGGCGTGGAAAGGGTCGGAAACCGGTCTTTCACGGCAGGTGCACAAAGGCGAGAAATCGGCATCGACTGCCGATCCGGTCAGAAGATGACGTCGCCGATGTCCAGATCACCCAAGCGCACGTCGCGCAACAAGACCGAAGTGCCACCGCCCATAGAGATCAGCGCGCTACCGCCCTGGTGCACCGCAATGCCCATCGGCCCAACCACGTCGCCAATGGCATTGAGACGGGATACGCCGGAAACGTCGATCTATTCATTGCCGTTTGTCGCTGCAAAGCCGGTGATGATATCGTTGAACGCGCTGCCGTTGATCGTACCGATCCCGCCGCCTGCATGGATGGTGCCGTTGGTGTCTGTTCCAAGATCGAAAAGCTCATCGTCCCCCAACGGTGACCGGCGCGGTTGATGTTGTTCCCTGCACAGCACCGAATGCACCGTTGCGGCGCTCCGGACCCGCAGGCTCTCCTTATGAACAGGGGAGCAGCGGGGGGCAGGTCACGCCGCACGTGCCAACCGTTCGACACTGAATGCATCCGAGCAGGCGCATTGATGGTCCGTATCATTGCGATCCCGGGTAAGGCATCGGGCAACTTGAGATTGCTTCGGTCGACCCGTTGAACGGGCGGGTTCCGGCTGTTTCACTGTTTGGTCAGCGTGCAGTCAGTAGAAGTGTGGCAGGTTCTTGTCTCTTGCTGCTCGAACCCAGTTTGGAACGAAAGGCACGATTTCATCCTGTGTCGGGACCCTGATTTCGATAAAGTTCGCCCCCGGATTTGCGATGGCATCAACGAGGACCGGCTCGATCTCCGCCTCCGCGGTTATGCGGGCTGTTTCGAAGCCAAAGCCTTCGGCGACCTTGATGTAATCAACTGCGCCAAAATCTGTCGACCAAGGCGCATCCACATCATCCAGCAGGACGGCCTCGCCCCTGATCCACCCGAAACTGTCGTTGCGGTTCAGGATGATGGTCACATTCCTGCCGGACCGCTTCAGCGTTTCCATGTCACCCATCACAAAGCCGAATGACCCGTCACCCGTAAGCGATATGACCGGTCCGTCTGTCGCATAACACGCGCCCAGACCAGCCGGCACCGCATAGCCCAATGCGCCCATGGAGTAGTTGGTGATGTAGCGCCGCCCGGCCTTGCGAAATGTCAGCAGCGCAGACGGGTAAATCGCGCTGACGCCCGGTTCGGACGTGACGATCGCGTCGTCTGGCATGATCTGATCAAGGACTTGTGAAAGCTTCACCGGTGACACTGTCCCAGCAGGCATCGGTATGTTCGCGCTGAACACCTTGTCGAGTGCGGTCGCTTTCGTCTGGGTCAGGTCGATCCGCGGCCGGGTCAGGTTCGGATGCTCGGACCTGAGCGTTTCCAGCATGTAGGACAGGCTGGCACGTGCGTCTCCGACCAGCGCGACCTTGACGGGAAAATTGTTGCCCACATGTGCCTCGGCGATGTCGAGATGCAGAAAGCTCTTTGTGTCCGGATCACCATACAGTTTCCAGTGATCCGTTGCGGCGCTGTCGGTGTTGGAACCGATGAAGAAGACCAAATCGGCATCTTGCACGTATCGATTGGAATACTCCATGCCGCCCCTGCCGCCAATCACGCGCAGCGCCAGAGGGTGATCCTCGGGAATGGTCCCTTTGCCCGGCGTGGTCGTGCCGACCGGGATTTGCAGCATCTCGGCCAGTTCGAGGATGGCCTCCGATGCCTTTGAAATCAGGCTGCCCTGCCCACACACGATCACTGGCTTCTTCGCCGAAAGCAGCGCGTCGATCGCTGCCCGGATTTTGCCGTGGTCGGCCACCGGTCGGTGGGCCGGATACGTGCTGTAATCTGCTTCGGCATACAGGTCGCTCAACTCGGCCTCTTCTCCGAAGATGTTGATCGGCACACGGATGTGGACAGGGGCAGGGCGGCCGGACGTGGCGACGCGGAATGCGCGACGCAGCAGAAAGGGGATGTCGGAAACCTTTGTAACGACAAAGGATTCCTTGCAGATACTGTTGTAGAGTGCTGTTTGATCGACACCGGTGAGCCCGTGTTTCTTGTCCTGGTTCATGGGAATGTCAGAGCTGAAGAAGATGATGGGAACCGAGCTCAGGAACGCCTCTGTGATGCCGGGCGTGCAATGGGTGACGCCGGGGCTTGGGGCTTCGAGCACAGCGGGTTTGCCGGTGATCTTGGCGTAGCTTTCGGCAGCGTAAGACGCGGTGCGTTCATCACGGGTGAGGACGAATTCGATATCCGAGTGCGCCCGCCATTCCTTGTACCAGCCGATGGTCGTTTCGCCGGGCAGGCCGAACACATGCGTTACGTCATGAAGCTCCAACATCCGCAGCAGGACCCGCGCGCCGTTCATGCGTTCCGTGTGTGTCATTGCGTGTCCTCCAGCAGATGGGTGCGGTGGCGCGCCAGCATGTCTGGATCGGGCGCAGTGCCAAGGCCCGGCGTGTTGGGCAAGTGGACGTGGCCGTCCTTGACCGGGAACGGCGCGGTGGCGAGGTCCGTTTCCGCGTAATAGGTCGACATGTAGAACTCGCATCCAAGCGTCAGGTCGGGGATGGCCGCCATCAGGTGCGCGCCTGCCATGTGGGCAATGGACGTTTCGAACATGCAGCCGCCATAAACCTCGATCCCTGCCGCGCGGGCGATGGCGGCGATTTCGATGCAGCGGCGGATGCCTCCTGATTTGGCCGTCTTGAGCGAGAAGATGTCGGCGATGCGGGCGCTGGAACCGCGCAAAGCCTCGCGCACGTTGAACACCGACTCGTCCGCCATGATCGGCACGTCCACCGCCCGGGTGATATCGGCCAGCGCCTCGCGTTCGTGCATGCGCACGGGTTGTTCGACAAAGTCCGGGCGAAAGGCTTCGAGATCGCGGATGTGACGGATGGCGTCGTAGGCGCGCAGACCCTGATTGTAGTCAATGCGCAGGCGTATGGAGTCGCCGTATGTGTCGCGCAGTTTCTCGAGCCGCATGAGGTCGAATGCGTGGTCGGAGAAACCGGTTTTCAGTTTGAAAATGCGCACGCCATCCGCCCAGATGCGCGCGATGTCGTCAAGGTCCGCGTCGAAGTCGGGATTGGCGACAGAGAAGCTGAGCGGGATCATGCTGCGGTGCCTGCCACCCACAAGCTCGGCGATGGGCAGGTTTGATATCTGGCCCGTCAGATCGAGAAGCGCGCATTCGAGAGCGGCCTTGGCCTCTGGATGGCCGACAAGGACGCGGTCGGCCAACGCCATGACCGGTTCGACTTGCGTGGGGTCCTTGCCAATGATGTGAGGGCGCAGATGGACATGCAGGGCGGCAGCGTTCGCGTCCAGCGTGCCGGTAAAGACGGGCCAGGGAGCCGCCTCGCCCCAACCGGTGAGACCCGTGTCCGTGGTCAGCTCGCAGAGCGCGGCGTTGATGCCGCCGACGTCGCCGGACCCGTGAGAATGGACCGCCTTGGCCGGGACATGCACGCAGTGGACGCGCAGTCCGGTGATGCGGTGGTCGCTCATGTCGTCCGCACCTGCGGCAGGTCGTCAAGGTCGCTGGGGAAGCGGCGGGGCAGCAGGCCCGATTGGAACCACAGCAGGTACGTATAGATCGAAAAGACAGGCCGGCCCGTGGCGCGGCGTATGTCTGCGGCGTACGGCACCATGTTGGTGCATTCCAGCAGGATCGCGCCAATGGTCGGATGCGCGTGGACCAGCTTTTCGGCGGCGCTGACGTTGTCGGCGCGCGCCTGTTCGAAGTCGATCTGATCGGCGTCGCCCAGCACTTGGGTGGAAAAATGCGACCCCGCACCTGTACCCGCAACAGGCGTGTCGCGCGGGATGCCTGCGGCGTCGAGATGTGCGTTGGTCAGGGTTTCGGATGAGATGGTGAGAATGCCCACGTCCTGATCGGCCGGCAACGTTTGCCGGATCAGCGGCGCTTGCAGGAGGGACGAGGATGCCACCGGTACACCGAGGGCGCGGGACAATTCGGTCTGGAACGGCACCAGGAACCCGCAATTGGTGGCTATGCCGTCGCAGCCGAGCCTGACCAGTTCGCGGCCGGCGTCGATGAACGCGTCCAGCAACGGTGTCGCATCACCACGCACCACGTTGTCGGGCGTCGCAGCGGTTACGACCTTGTATTGCACGGGAAAGGGCCATGTGACCGCATTCCCGATATCGCCCGGAATGCGGGGAAAGCGGGTGTTCAGCATCAGAATGCCGACGGACGCCCCGTAGACGGTTTTGCCGCCATGTGTTGTCATCATCTGGTCTTTCCGACTGGCGCGTCATGCCGCGCAATCCGTGGCACGCTAGCGCGGCTCTTGCGTCACGCACAAGGCTGTGCCTTGCTTGGCCGGTCAATGGGGAACAAGAGTGATGACAAAACAGGTGATCATTGCAGGCGCCGGGATTGTCGGTGTGTCTACCGGAATTTGGCTGCGCCGCTTTTCCGATGCAGAGGTGACGATCATTGACCGGTTGCCACCCGGCGAAGGCACCTCGCATGGGAATGCCGGTGTGATCGCCGCCTGTTCCGTGGCACCCGTGACCGCGCCCGGGCTGGTGCGCAAAGCCCCAGGGATGCTGATGAACCCCGATTTTCCGCTGTTTTTGCGATGGGCTTATTTCCCCAGACTGCTCCCGTGGCTGATCAGGTATCTGGGCACCGCCAATGACAGTGACACGCGCCGGATCTCGCGTGGGCTGGTCACGATCATCGGGGACAGTGTGGATCAGCACAAGTCACTGGTGGCCGATACCGATGCCGCCGGCTGGGTCCACGACACCGACTACTCCTTTGCCTATGCGGACCGCGCCGCGTTCGAGGCAGACAGCTACACCTGGAGCCTGCGCCGCGACGCAGGGTTCGAGCCGGTCATTCGCGAGGGCGAGGCGGTGCGGTCCTTCGAGCCGCAATTGTCGCCCGCGGTCGGATGTCTCGCGACGATGACCGACCATGGCTACATCCGTGATCCCGGCGGGTATGTGAAAGCGTTGGCGGCAGTGTTCGAAGGGTTGGGAGGCACCGTTCAGCAGGCCGAGATCAAGGATTTCGAGATGGCGGACGGCAAGGTGGCCGCCGTTGTCACATCCCAAGGGCGACATGCGTGCGATCAGGCCGTTTTGGCGACGGGCGTGTGGTCAAAGCCGCTGATGCGGAAGCTGGGCCTCGACATCCCGATCGAGACTGAGCGCGGCTATCACATCATTTTTGAAGACGCGACGGGCGGGCCATCCCATCCCATCATGGTGGCCAGTGGCAAGTTCGTGGCGACCCCCATGGCCGCAGGTCTGCGCTGTGCCGGTGTCGTGGAGTTCGGCGGGTTGGAGGCAGGGCCGTCCGACGCGGCCCTGAGACTGCTTCGAAAACAGGCAAAAGCCGCCTTTCCCGGCTTGAGCTACAAGGGAGAGACACCTTGGCTTGGGCACAGGCCTGCGCCCTCGGACAGCCTGCCCTTGATCGGCGAGGTGCGCGACACGGGCGTGTTCACCGCCTTTGGCCATCATCACATTGGATTGACCGGTGGTCCAAAAACGGGAAGGATCGTTGCAGGTCTTGTCGCGGACCAACCTGTCAACACCGACATCGGTGCATTTGATCCCATGCGTTTTGCATGAGACCGCGGAATTTTGACCATCAGGGAGACGAACATGACAAAAATCACGACACTTTGCGCGGGCGTTGCCACGGCGACACTGTTGGCGATGCCTGCAGTGGCGCAGGAAAAGTGGGACCTGCCCATGGCCTATTCAGGCTCCAATTTTCACTCGGTGACGGGGGCTGAATTTGCCAAATGCGTCACCACCGGGACCGGTGGCGAGATCGAGATCACCACGCACCCGTCCGGGTCGCTTTATGCCGGGGCTGACATCAAGCGTGCCGTTCAGACAGGCCAGGTGCCCATTGGTGAGCGTCTGTTGTCGGGCCACCAGAACGAAAGCGCGATTTTCGGCTGGGATTCCGTTCCCTTCCTGGTGTCGTCCTTTGACGAGCACGAGAAGCTGTACGAAGCGGCCAAGCCGCATGTGAACGAGCTGCTGGCCGAACAGAACATGACGATGCTCTATTCCGTGCCGTGGCCGCCGCAGGGTCTTTATTTCAACAAGGAAGTGAACTCCGTCGCTGACATGGAGGGGTTGAAATTCCGGTCCTACAACAACGCCACCGCGCGCATGGCCGAACTGACCAAGATGCTGCCCGTATCGATCGAGGCGGCTGAAATCAGCCAGGCCTTTGCCACCGGCGTGGCGGAATCGATGGTGTCCTCTGGTGCCACGGGCTATGACCGCAAGGTCTGGGAAAGCCTGAGCCATTTCTATTCCGTCGATGCGTGGCTGCCCCGCAACTACATGCTGATCAACAACGATGTCTGGGCCGGTGTGTCCGACCAGAACAAGAACGTGATCAACGCCTGTGCGGCCATGGCTGAATATGCAGGCACGTGGCGCGCCAAGGAATACACCGGCTTTACCCTGGCCGGTCTGGCCGAAGGCGGCATGACCGTTGCACCTGCGGGCGATCAGCTGATGACCGACCTGCGCGCCGTGGGCGAGACCATGGCCGCCGAGTGGCTGGAAGCGGCAGGCGAGACCGGCGCGGCCATCCTTGATGCCTACAACGCGCAATAAGCGCGCATGCCCGGGCAGCAATTGCGCGGCCCGGGCGCTTTTCAGCCCCGGAGACTGACCTATGACGGGTGCCCTGCGCGTCCTGCGCCGCTTTCTCGATTTTCTGTATCTTGCCGCGGGTATTCTGGCAGCCCTGTGCCTGATTGCGATCCTGCTGTTGATCGTGGCGCAGATGGTGGCCCGCTGGACGGGCGAGATTTTCCCCGGTGCCGCCAATTACGCGGGCTATGCGATGGCGGCGGCCAGTTTTTTTGCCTTTGCCAATGCGCTTAACCGCGGTTCGCATATCCGGGTGTCGATCCTGCTGAATGCGGTGCCGGAGCGGCTTCGCCGGTTCATGGAGGTATGGTGTTTCGGCATTGCGGCGGCAGTGATGTGGTACTTCACCTATTATGCTTACTGGTTCACCTACTGGTCGTGGAAATTCAACGAGGTCAGCCAGGCGCAGGACGCCACGCCGATGTGGATTCCGCAGTCCGTCATGGTGATCGGAGGCGGTATTCTGGCCATCTCGCTCAGTGACCACCTGGTGCACGTCATTTTCCGGGGGGATCACCGCATTCAGCGCGACCTCGTCGATCAAAGTTTCGCGGAGTAGGGTGATGGAAGAAGTCTATGCGATAACGCTGTTCCTGTTTGTCCTGTTCCTGCTGCTTGGCACCGGGGTCTGGGTTGGGCTGGCGCTGATGGGCGTGGCCTGGG
>JBCBFX010000022.1:0-48230 GCA_038527345.1 Pseudomonadota bacterium
GTTGCCATGGGACCGGCACGGGTTTGCCAGCCAAGCGGCGGCAGCGTACCCCGCACCGGGGCAGCCAATGACGCATGACATGTCATATCCATCTTTTATTCCCCCAGCCTTTGCTCATTTGACAAAGAACCTCACGCCACGGCACTGCGCGCTGGAATAGCCCGGTTGTACCGCGACTTTGGACCGGGACGCCGCCACATAGTCCCCGGGGTTTTCGACCCGAGGCCAGATCATGGCCACAACCACCTGGTGATACCGTACATTGGGCTGCGCCGCCTTGAGGTCCGGCAAGAAGGTCTTGCACAACGCCTTGATCCGCGAACCGGCCACTTGGCGTGACCCGTTGTAGGGTCCAAACATCAACACCTGGATCTGGCCCGCCTGGTTTCTCTTGGTCGAGGAACTCGCACCATCGTCGCGGGTGGTTGTGGTGGTGATCCGCGCGCTGCCAACCTCCAACAGGCACCCATAGGCACCATCATCCAGCTTGAACGGCTTCTTGCCGCGGCATTCACGCTCCTGCTGCGCAGCGGCAGGCAGGGCGAACACAACAAGGATAATCATCAAGACAAAGCGCATCGTAACTCCAATTCACGGGTTCAAGTCAGGTTTCAGGTGCACGTCACAACGGAATGTTGTCGTGCTTCTTCCACGGGTTCTGCAGCTTCTTCCCGCGCAGTGCGGCAAAGGCCCGGCTGATCCGTTTGCGCGTGCTGCGTGGCTGGATCACCTCGTCGATGAACCCTTTTTCCGCAGCCACGAACGGGTTGGCGAACCGGTCCTCGTAATCCTTGGTGTGGGCCGCGATCTTGTCGGCATCGCCAAGGTCGGCGCGGTGGATGATCTCGGTCGCGCCCTTTGCGCCCATCACCGCGATCTCGGCCGTGGGCCAGGCATAGTTGAAATCGCCGCGCAGGTGCTTTGACGCCATCACGTCATAGGCCCCGCCATAGGCTTTGCGGGTGATCACCGTGACCTTGGGCACCGTCGCCTCGCCATAGGCGAACAGCAGCTTGGCTCCGTGTTTGATCACGCCGCCATATTCCTGTGACGTGCCGGGCAGGAAGCCGGGCACATCCACCAGCGTCAAGATCGGGATTTCGAACGCATCGCAGAACCGGACGAAACGCGCGGCCTTGCGGCTGCTGTCAATGTCCAGACAGCCCGCCAGCACCATGGGCTGATTGGCCACCACACCCACGGTCTGCCCTTCGAGCCGGATAAATCCGGTGATGATGTTCTTGGCGAAATCCTCCTGGATCTCGTAGAAATCCGCCTCGTCCGCGACCTTCAGGATCAATTCCTTCATGTCATAGGGCGTGTTGGGGTTGTCGGGGATCAGGGTGTCGAGACTGGCCTCGATCCGGCCCGGTTCGTCAAAGAAGGGGCGCACGGGTGGTTTCTGACGGTTGTTGAGCGGCAGGAAATCGACCAGACGACGCACCTCGGCCATCGCCTCGACATCGTTTTCGAACGCGCCATCGGCCACGCTGGACTTTTTCGTGTGCGTGCTGGCCCCTCCCAGTTCCTCTGCCGTCACCTGTTCGTTGGTCACGGTTTTCACAACGTCTGGGCCGGTCACGAACATGTAGGACGTGTCCTTGACCATGAAGATGAAGTCGGTCATCGCGGGGGAATATACAGCACCGCCCGCGCATGGCCCCATGATCACGCTGATCTGCGGCACGACGCCGGATGCCATGATGTTGCGCTGGAATACCTCGGCATAGCCGGCAAGCGACGCCACACCTTCCTGAATTCGGGCACCACCGGAATCGTTGATGCCGATCACAGGCGCGCCGTTCTGCATCGCCATATCCATGATCTTGCAGATCTTCTGGGCGTGGGTTTCGGACAGCGATCCGCCAAAGACGGTGAAATCCTGGCTGAACACATAGACCATACGCCCGTTGATCGTGCCCCAACCGGTGACGACACCGTCGCCTGCGGGTTTTTGCTGTTCCATCCCGAAGTCGGTGCAGCGGTGGGTGACGAACATGTCGAACTCTTCGAACGAGCCTTCGTCCAGCAGCAGGTCGATGCGCTCGCGGGCGGTCAGCTTGCCGCGGCCATGCTGCGCGTCGATGCGCTTTTGCCCGCCACCCAGGCGCGCGGCCTCGCGCCGGATTTCGAGTTCGGTCAGGATGTCGGTCATGGTGCCCCCGCAATTGGTTTGGCGCACCATACAGGTGCGCGCAGGGGTGGTGAAAGCGCCAATCGGCATATTTGCAAATATTTTGCAGCACGATGGCTGCAAACTGCAAAGCATGCAAAGCACAACGGACTCTGCACAACTGCACTGGACAGTTCAGTTGCGCAGCCATACCTCTCGGCAATGCGCACACCAACCAAGGTCCGGTTTCTGGACCGCACCTCGCCCCCGCATATCGCGACGCTGATCCTGCTTGCGGGCGTGTCGGCCATGGTCATGAACATGTTCCTGCCCAGCCTGCCGAACATGACTGCCTATTTCGATACCGAATACCGGCTGATGCAATTGTCGGTCGCCCTGTACCTTGCCGTATCGGCCATGATGCAAACGGTGATTGGGCCAGTGTCGGACAATCTGGGGCGGCGCAAGGTGCTGTTGTGGGGCATCGGGCTGTTCATGGTGGCCACGCTGGGCTGCATCTATGCGCCCACGGCCGAGGTGTTCCTGTTTTTCCGCATGTGTCAGGCCATCATCGCCGTCGCCATGGTGCTGAGCCGCGCCATCATCCGCGACCTTTACGATCAGGATCAATCGGCATCGATGATCGGCTATGTGACCATGGGCATGGCCGTCGTGCCCATGATCTCGCCCGGGATCGGCGGACTGATCGAGGAAGCGGTCGGCTGGAAAGGCAACTTCTGGCTGTTCTTCCTTGTGGGTGCGTTGCTGTTCTGGCTGGTCTGGGCCGATGTGGGCGAAACCGCGCAACCCTCGTCCAAGACCGTTCTGGGCCAGTTCCGCGAATACCCGGAATTGCTGCGCTCGCCCCGCTTCTGGGGGTATTCGCTGGCAGCGGCGTTCTGCTCCGGCTCTTTCTTTGCGTACCTCGGCGGCGCGCCCTTTGTCGGCAGCACGATTTTCGGCATGGGCGAGGCCGAGCTGGGCTTCTACTTCGGTGCCCCGGCGGTCGGCTATTTCATCGGCAACGGCCTCAGCGGGCGTTTCGCCACCACATTCGGCGTCAATCGCATGGTGCTTTGGGGGTCGATCGCAAACCTGTTCGGCACAGCGGTTTCCCTCGCGATATTCGCGGTCGGAGCCGGGTCACCCACCAGCTTCTTCGGCATGATGACCTTTGTGGGTATCGGCAACGGGCTTGTCATTCCCAACGCGACGGCTGGCGCGCTTTCGGTTCGGCCGCATCTGGCGGGAACGGCGTCGGGCCTTGCCGGTGCCATCATGATCGGCGGGGGTGCGGCCCTTTCGGCGCTGGCGGGATTGCTGCTTACGCCCGAGACGGGGGCCTATCCCCTTCTCTACATCATGGTCCTGACGGGCCTTGCCGCCGTCATCGGCAACGGGCTTGTCATTCCCAACGCGACGGCTGGCGCGCTTTCGGTTCGGCCGCATCTGGCGGGAACGGCGTCGGGCCTTGCCGGTGCCATCATGATCGGCGGGGGTGCGGCCCTTTCGGCGCTGGCGGGATTGCTGCTTACGCCCGAGACGGGGGCCTATCCCCTTCTCTACATCATGGTCCTGACGGGCCTTGCCGCCGTCATCGCCATCGCTGCGGTCTATCGCCGCGAACGGCGCTTGCGCCTGGCCTGACGGGTTGCGCGCAGCGCTTTGCAAACCTAGCCTGCACGCATTGCAAACCTGCAAAGCGAGGCCACGATGGCAGCCCCCAAACTCTATGCCGGCGCCAAGCTGCGTGAAATCCGCACGCGCATCGGCCTGACACAAAAGGATTTCGCCGCCAAGCTTGGCGTGTCCCTGCCCTATCTCAACCAGATGGAAAACAACAACCGGCCCGTCAGCACATCGGTTGTCCTTAGCCTCGCGCAGGAATTCGGGTTGGACGTGACCGAACTCAGCTCGGGCGACGGCGAACGGCTGGTGTCCGACATGCGCGAAGCATTGGCCGACCCGGTATTTTCCGGCGACATGCCGCCCCTGGCCGACCTGCGGCTTGCAGCCTCGAACGCGCCCGCCCTTGCGCATGCGTTTCTTGACCTGCACCGCGCCTATCGGCAAACCCACGAACGGCTGGCGTCATTGGACGAGGCATTGGGGCGCGAAGACGCCCGCGCGCGCCCCAGCCCATGGGAAGAAGTGCGCGATTTCTTTCACTATTGCGACAACTACATCGACGCCGTGGACCGTGCCGCCGAACACTTTGCCACCGCCGAAGGCCGGTACGACACCATCCGCGCCGGCGCCACCGACGCACTGACCCAGGCCGGGATCACCTTGCAGTTCGAGGACAGCGACACCCTGCGCCGCTTCGACCCCGATGCCCGGGCGCTGCATATCTCGACCCGCGCCAGCGCTGAAACACAGACCTTCCAGATGCTGTTGCAGGTGGCACTGGCGCGACAGGACGCGCTGCTTGAAGCCACGCTCGATCTTGCCCGCTTCCAGACAACCGAGGCGCGCGCCATCGCCAAGATCGGTCTGGCCAACTATTTCGCTGGCGCTGCCCTGATGCCCTACACCCGTTTCCTGGAGGCCGCGCAATCCACCCGGCACGATCTGGAACAACTCGCCACGCGGTTCGGCGCGTCGATCGAACAGGTGTGCCACCGGCTGTCGACCCTGCAAAGGCCGGGGGCCAAGGGCATCCCCTTCTTCTTTGTCCGCGTCGATCAGGCGGGCACGATCACGAAACGGCACTCGGCCACGCGGCTGCAATTTGCCCGCTTCGGCGGGGCCTGCCCGCTTTGGAACGTGCACCGCGCGTTCGAATTGCCGGGGCAATTCCTGCGGCAACTGGCGGAAACGCCGGATGGGGTGCGGTATGTGTCGCTGGCCCGCGATGTGTCCAAGACCGGCGGGCGCTTTGGCGCGCCTGTGCGGCGCTATGCCATCGCGCTGGGGTGCGAGGTCAAGCACGCCGCCAGTCTGGTCTATGCCGATGGGCTGGACGTTTCCCGGGCCGAGGCGTTCGAACCCATCGGCATTTCCTGTCGCATCTGCGAACGCAAGATGTGCCACCAACGGTCGGTCCCGCCGCTGGAACGGCAATTGTCGGTCGATCCGGATGTGCGGGGGGTGTTGCCCTACGCCGTGAACTGACGCCCGTAAGGCGCACTTGCACGTGCGCCCCGGCTAGCGTCGTGCGGGGCGCCAACCTGCTGCGTGCGCCTCGGCCGCCGAACAGAACCACCGCTCGCCCCGCGCCGGATTGATGCTGGTCCGGTCATAGAACTCCTGCCCCGGCAAGTGAAAGATGTACCCGGATTTCGAGATGTTGCCCTTGATCCGGCAGGACGGATCGGACGGCGCACTGCCGCCGGTGCGGGATCGCCGAAAGGCAGCGGGCGATTGCACGCGGAACCCGTGCAGCCCGCGATCCGCGACAAAGGCCGCCTTTTCATCCAGATCGTAATCCATCCCGTAGCGCCGATAGGCAAAGGCCCAGCCTTGGCCGACGATCTCGGCCCCCATGTCCACGCCGCGCACAGTGCATTTGGCCACCGTTCGCCCGTGGCGGTCCCTTTCCCGCGGCACACAGCGGGCGCGTTTGCCGCCGAACCGCGCGCGCACCTGCTGCGTGGCCCATTGCCCGCAGGCAAAGGATGCGCCCTGATCCGTCAGACAGGATTGGTCCATCTCGGGCGCGTCGATGGCGTGCAGCCGGATGCGTACATTGCCCACATCGATGGTGTCGGCATCGATCACATGCACCCGCCCCCTGATATCGGCCAGCGCCGCCATTGGCAGCAGGCACAGAACGAGGAGGGAACAAAGTCTTAACACTCCGTTAACCTGCGCGGAGCGCGTTAAGACTTCAACGCCAAACTGACGGCATCCTTAACGTTGCTGCGTCGCCCAGGCGGGATGCACCCACGGTTCCGCATTGCTGGGCGGCAGCGGATCGGCGCCCAGGATATGATCCGCCAACTTCTCGCCCACCATGATCGACGGGCCGTTCAGGTTTCCATTGGTGATGCGGGGAAAGATAGAGCTGTCGACAACGCGCAAGGCATCCACCCCGATCACGCGGCCCTTGGGATCCACGACTGCGCCCGGATCATCCGCCGCCCCCATGCGGCAGGTGCCACAGGGGTGATAGGCGCTTTCGGCATGGTCGCGGATCACCGCGTCCAGGTCGTCGTCGCTTTGCGCCGCATCCCCGGGCTGGATCTCGTGCTTGGCAAAGGGCGCAAACGCCTCTTGCGCAAAGATCTCGCGCGTCAGGCGGATGCCGGTGCGGAAATCCTCCCAGTCCTGCGGATCGCTCATGTAGTTGAACCGGATCACCGGATCGTCGCCTGGCTGGGCCGACCGCAACGTCACGGTCCCGCGGCTTTCGGACCGCATCGGACCGACATGGGCCTGAAACCCGTGCCCCTCGGCCGCCGCCTTGCCGTCATAGCGCACCGCGATGGGCAGAAAATGAAACTGGATATCGGGATAGGGCACCCCTGCCCGGCTGCGGATGAAACCACAGCTTTCGAACTGGTTCGACGCGCCCAATCCCGTCTTGGTAAACAGCCACTGCGCCCCGATCAGCGCCTTGGAAAACAGGTTCCAGTGCTTGTAAAGCGACACCGGCTGTTTCGCTGCCATCTGGATGTACAGCTCCAGATGATCCTGCAGGTTCGCGCCCACGCCGGGCCGGTCTGCCACCACCTCTATGCCGTGGTCCGCCAGGTGCGCGCCCGGTCCGATCCCCGACAGCATCAGCAGCTTGGGCGAGTTGATGGCGGATGCCGCCAGGATCACCTCGGCCCGCGCACGCACGACCTGCCCCCCGGCAAGCGACACGCCGACCGCGCGACCGTCTTCCATCACCACCCTCTCGACCAGACCGCGCACCAGATCGCAGTTGGGCTGTTTCAGGGCGGGCCGCAGATACGCATTGGCCGCCGACCAACGCCGTCCTTGATGCACCGTCGCCTCGAACGGGCCGAACCCTTCCTGCTGCTGGCCGTTGTAGTCGCCGGTGACAGGGTATCCCGCCTGCCGACCCGCGTCGACAAAGGCCCGCACCAGCGGATTGGTCCGTGGACCGCGGCTGATATGCAGCGGCCCATCCGTCCCGCGCCAGGCCGGATCGCCACCATGGCCGCCGGAATGCCACGTCTCCATCCGTTTGAAGTACGGCAGCACATCCGCATAGCCCCAGCCCTTGGCCCCGCTGTCGGCCCAGTGGTCATAGTCCATCGCGTGGCCGCGCACATAGACCATCCCATTGATCGAGGATGAGCCACCAATCACCTTGCCCCGCGGACAGGCCAGCCGCCGCCCGCCCAGATGCGGCTCGGGTTCGGACCAGTAGCCCCAGTCATAGCGCGACATGTTCATCGGATAGGACAGGGCGGCGGGCATCTGGATGAACGGCCCCCAATCGGTGCCGCCATGTTCGACCACCAGCACCGACCGCCCGGCCTCGGCCAGCCGGTATGCCACGGCACAGCCAGCGCTGCCCGCGCCCACAATGACGTAGTCCGCCTCCATCACCGCGTCCTTTTTCCGGAGGACGGGGTGGGTGGGTGGGCGGCCTTCGGAAAAAGGACGGCGCGCAGGTTCAAAATGGGGCCTCCAGATCGCCCATGCGCACATAGACAGACTTGATCTGGCTGTAATGCTCGATCGCGGCCCTGGAATTCTCCCGCCCCACGCCCGACCGTTTCGATCCGCCAAAGGGGGCCTCGACCGGGGCGTCGTTGTAGGTGTTGATATAGCAGGTCCCCGCCTCGAACCCGCCGGCCACCCGGTGGGCGCGGGTCAGGTCGCGCGTGAACACGCCAGCGGCCAGCCCATAGGGCGTATCGTTGGCGCGCGCCATCACCTCGTCCTCGGTCTCGAAATCCAGAACCGCCATGACGGGGCCGAATATCTCTTCGCGCGCGATGGTCATGTCATCGGTCACCCCGGCAAAGACCGTGGGTTCCAGGTAGAACCCGTCGCGGTCCAGCCGCTTGCCGCCAAACACCATCTGCGCGCCCTCCTGCACGCCCTTGGCGATGTAATCCTGCACGATCTCCATCTGGCGCTGGCTGACCATCGGGCCAAAGCTGGTTGCGGGGTCCAACGGGTCGCCGATCACCGCATCCTGCAACCGTTCGGCCAGGCGCGTCAGGAACGCCTGCCGGATGCCCGCCTGCACGAACACCCGCGTGCCGTTGGAACAGACCTGCCCCGAAGAATAGAAGTTGCCCAGGATCGCACCCGACACCGCGTTTTCCACATCCGCATCGTCAAAGATGATCAGGGGCGATTTGCCGCCCAGTTCCATGGTCACGTGCTTGATGCCTGCGGCAGCGGCCGCATAGACCTTGGCCCCCGTGGGCACCGACCCGGTCAGCGATACCTTGTCGACGCGGTCGTCCGCCACCAGTGCGGCCCCCACCTCGCCCATGCCCTGGATCACGTTGTAGCAGCCTGCGGGCAAGCCCGCCTCGTGCAGGATCTCGGCCACTTGCAGGGCGCATAGCGGGGTCGTTTCGGATGGCTTGAACACCATCGTGTTCCCGCAGGCCAGCGCGGGTGCCCCCTTCCAGCAGGCGATCTGCGTGGGATAGTTCCAGGCACCGATCCCTGCGCACACGCCCAACGGTTCACGGCGGGTGTAAACCCAGTCCTCGCCCAGCGGGATATGTTCGCCCGTGATGGTGGCCGCCATGCCGCCGAAATATTCCAGCGCGTCGGCCCCGCTGGTGGCATCGACCACGCTGGTTTCCTGGTACGGCTTGCCGGTGTCATAGGTTTCCAGCACGCTCAGATCATGGTTGCGATCGCGCATGATGTCGGCGGCACGGCGCAGGATGCGGCCCCGTTCGGTGCCGGTCATCGCGGCCCATGCCGATTGCGCGGCCTTTGCCGAGGCCAGTGCGCGGTCGATGATGGCAGGGGTTGCGGCATGGACCCGCGCCACCACCTCGCCCGTCGCGGGATAGATCACGTCGATGGGCTTGCCCGCCGCGTCCTCGACATACTTTCCGTCGATGAAATGGCTGGCCTTCGGTTGCGTATGGATTGCCATGGTCGTCTCCCCTGCGCGCGACTCGGGGCCGCGCATCGGGCAGACGGTGGCGCGGGGCGCAGCGTTCGTCAATCGGTCAAAGCTTGGTGGCGGGGCTGGGCGGCGTCATGGCGCGCCGCTTCAGGGCCGCCTCACGCAGGGTAATGTAGGTCACCGCCCCAAGGATCAGCAGCCCGCCCAGGATCACCCAGCCATCCACCGGCTCGGCAAAGACCACAGCCCCCAGCAGCACGGCCCAGACCAGTTGCAAAAACGTGATGGGCTGGGTCACGGTGACAGGGGCTGCGGCAAAGGCCATGGTCATCGTGTAATGCCCCGCCGTCGCCAGGCACGCGACCAGGAAAAGCAGCGCCAGTTCCGTGCCAGTGGGCGTCACCCAAACGGCAATGGCAAAGGGGGTCAGACCGATGGTGACAAAGATCGACAGCATCGCCACGACCACGGCCGGTTTCGTCTCGTCCGCCATGATCTTGGCCAGCAGGTAGGACCCTGCAAAGACAATCGCGCAGATCAGCATGGCGACATGCCCGGCCTCGACCTCGCGGAACCCCGGGCGCAGGATCACCGCCACCCCCACCAGCGCGATGAAAATCGCGGCGATGCGCCGCGCCGCCAACCGTTCGCCCAGAAACAGCGCGGCCCCGATGGCGACATAGACAGGGGACAGGTAATTCATCGCCGTCACCTCGGCGATGGGGATGCGGGTCATGGCGTAAAACCACAGCATCACGCCCAACGCATGAAACGCGCCACGCAGGCCAAACAGCTTCCACTGCCGCGCCGTCAAACGGGTCTGCACCAGCGGACGCAGCACCGGGATCAGGAACACCAGCCCCAGCACGTAACGCAGAAACGCCATTTCCGCCGGGGGCACGCGCGGGCCCATGTACTTGACCACCGCCGTGACCGCCACGAACAGCAGGCCCGTCACGAACATCCAGAAGATGCCGACAATCGGTTTGGCATGGGCGTCAGACATAGGCCGCATCAAGGGGCAAAGCGGGCCAAGGTGCAACCGCTAGAAATAAAGCAGCTTTAGCGCGATGGCCCACATCGTCAGCGCGATGATGCCGTCCAGCACCTGCCACGCCCGGGGGCGCGCAAACAGCGGCGACAGCAGCCGCGCGCCATAGCCCAGCGAAAAGAAGAAAACAAAGCTGGCCAGTACCGCGCCGATGCCGAACACCAGCCGATCCGGGTATTGCGCCGAAATCGACCCAATCAACACAACCGTGTCCAGATACACATGAGGGTTCAGCCATGTCAGCGCCAGTACCGTCAGGATGGCAGCGCGCAGGCTCTGGGTCTCGGTTCCGCCGGTGTCGATGGCCTGCCCCCCGCGCCAGGCCGACCGTGCATTCAGCCAGCCGTACCACAACAGGAACGCCGCCCCGCCGTAGCGCATGATCGTCTCGAACAAGGGAAAGGCTTGGGCCAATGCGCCAAAACCCGCGACCCCGGCCGCAATCAGCACCGCATCCGACAGCGCACAGGTCAGGCACACCCAGAACACATGGGCGCGCCGCAACCCCTGCCGCAGCACGAATGCATTCTGCGCCCCGATCGCCAGGATCAGGGAAAACGACAGCACAAAACCGGAAATGAAAGACGCCATGGCCCGCTCCGTCAGGGTCCGGTTGTCCTACCCGCCACATGACTGGACAACAAGCCGTTGCGCGCCATACGTTTTCTGCACAGCTGCCATGCACATTTCAACAGGCGACACGGCTGCGACGCATCCCTATATCGACGGAACCCCACGGCGGAATACTGCCAGCTTCTGTCAGGGCGGACGCGTATCACAGTGATCTGAAGATTGATGATTGGCGTATGCCTTCACAGTACCCATATGTTGACGAACGACAACAAGGTTCAAACCCGATGCTTGACGATACACACAGCGTTGATCTGACCAAACAGGACCTCGAACTGATCGAGGCCGCACTGCAGACGCAGGAAAAGATTCTCTCGGTGCAAAGTCGCGCCGGGGGCAGTGCCGCGCGTGCCCGTCTGAACGATCTCAAGGGGCTGATGCGCCGGCTGCGCCGCCAGACCCCGGGCCCGCAGGGGGCAACGCCCTCGAGCTGGAGCCAGGTCGCCCGGTCGATCTTTCTCTGACGCCGGGCCAGACGCCCCGACACGGATTACACCATCCGGTCATGACGCAGGCCGCACGCGTTAAATTGGTGTGTATTCCAACCAGCCCGCTGCACCCCCAACCACGAGAAAGCCCAAGAACAGCGCAAGCGCGATGATCCAGTGCACAAAAGCGCTCATGCGCTTTCCCTCGTTTGGGAACCAACGGAAGTGTCGCAGCCACCCCAAGACCATGTCGAACACCATCAGCACAAAGATGAAGTGGCGCACAAAGAAATACAGGAACAAGACCGCCAGCACGACACCCGCGACAGCGTTCTCAGGCATGATATTCCAACTGTTGCCGCCAGCGGACGTGTTCAGTTCCATTTCCACATGGTCCCCTTTACGTGGCTCATTGAGCAACTGAACACAGCAATCGCCGGCATGTGCGTTTGGCGATGGATAACCCGAACCGGCAGCACCGCCAGATGCGGGCGGCGGTGTGCGTCAGGGCGTTGGTTCAGGCCTCAAGCTGCGCCATCACTTCGTCGCTGGCCTCGAAATTGGTGGTGACGCGCTGCACGTCGTCGTCATCCTCCAATGCATCGATCAGGCGCATCAGCTTCTGCATCCCGTCCAGATCCATGTCGGTCGTGGTGGTGGGGCGCCACACCAGCTTGGTGGAATCGGATTCGCCCAGCTCCGCCTCCAACGCGTTGGACACCTCGTTCAGGTCGGTGTCGGCGCACCAGATGATATGCCCGTCCTCAGTGCTTTCGACGTCCTCGGCCCCCGCCTCGATCGCCGCCATCATCACGGTGTCGGCGTCGCCTACATCGGCCGCATATGTCACCTCGCCCTTGCGCTCGAACATGAAGCCGACGCTGCCCGTCTCGCCCAGATTCCCGCCATTCTTGGTAAAGGTCGAGCGCACGGTCGATGCGGTGCGGTTGCGGTTGTCGGTCATCGCCTCGACGATCACCGCCACGCCGTTGGGTCCATAGCCTTCGTACCGGATTTCCTCGTAATCCTCGCCCTCGCCCGCGACCGACTTCTTGATTGCGCGATCGATGTTGTCCTTGGGCATCGATTGCGACTTGGCCTCCTTGACCGCCAGCCGCAGGCGCGGGTTCTTGTCGGGATCAGGGTCGCCCATCTTGGCGGCGATGGTGATTTCCTTGCTGAGCTTGGAAAACAGTTTGGCGCGCAGCTTGTCCTGGCGTCCCTTGCGGTGCTGGATGTTTGCCCATTTGGAATGGCCTGCCATCGGTGACCTCGTGCGTTTGTATGCGGAATTTGCTGGGGTGCGTCCTAGTCCAGAAGGCACCCCGGGGGCAAGTCTCAGCCGGAAAAGACAGCGATAACCCGGGCCGCGACGCCCAGCAGGATAGCGGCAATGGTCAAGGCAATGACCCACATGGGCAGCAGCGATGCGAAGTTCAGCAGATCGTCCGCACGCGCCTTGTCGGCGTCGATCTGGGCCTGTCGGGTTTGCCGGGCCTGTCCCGAAAGGCTGTTCAGTGCGGTGGCCGCCTGGTCGGCACGGGCATCCAGTCGCCGCGCACGCAGCACGAACCACAGACCCCGCAACATTGAAAAGGAAAGAAGAAGGGTGGACAGCGCCGTCAGACCGCTGGCCCAGGTCAGTCCCTGTGGGATCATTGTGCCCGGAACGTCAGGTCCAGATCGTATCCCATGGCACTGGCCAGCGCGATCAGGGTCCACAACTCCGGCCCCGACACGTGCTTGCCCCGCGCGATATTGGACAGGACCGACACGTCAAAGCCGGTCATCCGCGCCACCTGCCGCATCGACACGCCCCGTTCGGCCAGCATGTCGCGCAGCACCCGCGCGCCCAGACCGGCGGCAATCTCCTTGCTGGCCAGTGTCAGCACGGCCTTGCGCGCGGCAGTATCGGCCGCGTCACAGTCGCCCGCGCCATCCGGCACCTTGACCGGAACGGGAACGACGTTGTTGTCTGCTGCATCGTTGTGGATCACGTCCACATCCGCATAGGCCATCAGGAAACCTCCGTGATTTTCATCAAAGGTGTTGTTCTGCAAGCCAACACTTAAGGCGCTGGCGGCCATTTGTCAAGATCGCGCCACGGCCACCTCGGCCAGGGCGGTGTCCAGAAGTGCATCAAATGCCACGTGACCGCGCCCCAGATGGCGCAGCCGGTCCGCTATCAGGTCCGACCGGTTTGCATTCATCAGGACCAGCGCCGGACCCACCGTATCCTCGACATAGGTCGCCAGCACCGACAGGTTCAGTCGCCAGTAGTCGAACGCCGCCACATAGCCGTGCGGCTGCGCGGCGGCATGGGCGCTTGCGGATGGCACATCCACATGCCCTGCATATTTCGAAAGCAGGTCGCCAAAGCTGTTGGGGGGATAGCGCCCAAGGATATCGGGCCGCTCTTCGAAATGGTCCGCGCGCAGGTGGCGAATGTCGCCGCCGCGATGCTCCATATCGCGCGACATCCGCAGCAACACCTGCTGCAAGGCCTGGCGCGGCTGACCGTGGCGCTGCTTTTCAAGGTTGTTTCGACCCTTGCGCTCTGTCAGGTCTTGCAAAAGGGACGCGGTAGACACGACAAGAATGAACGACATGGACAAGCACTTGAATTCCGGACAGTGGCCTTGGTCGATACACCTGCCACGTGCGCCGATCAACCATGCGCGCCCGTTCAGATGACAACCGACCAGATCATCCTGTTTGTGCTGTTCGGCGCGGTGTTCGGCATGTTGCTGTGGGGGCGGTTCCGCTATGACATCGTCGCCTTTTCCGCGTTGATGGTGGCGGTGGTGCTGGGCGTGGTGCCGTCAAAGGACGCATTTTCCGGGTTTGGCCACCCGGCGACGCTGGTGGTGGCGCTGGTGCTGGTGGTGTCGGCGGGGCTGGTGCGGTCGGGTGCGGTGTTCCTGATCACCCGCACGCTGGTGGATGCCAGCCGCAGTCTGGGCAGCCACATCGCGCTGATGGGGGCCATTGGCGGTGTGCTGTCGGCCTTCATGAACAACGTGGCCGCACTGGCGCTGCTGATGCCGGTGGTGTCGGCGGGGCTGGTCCGGTCGGGTGCGGTGTTCCTGATCACCCGCACGCTGGTGGATGCCAGCCGCAGTCTGGGCAGCCACATCGCGCTGATGGGGGCCATTGGCGGTGTGCTGTCGGCCTTCATGAACAACGTGGCCGCACTGGCGCTGCTGATGCCGGTGGATGTGCAGACGGCGCGCAAGGCCGGACGCAGCCCGGGGCTGTCGCTGATGCCGCTCAGCTTTGCCACGATCCTGGGTGGCATGGTCACGTTGATCGGCACGCCCCCCAACATCATCATCGCCACGATCCGGCAGGATAGCCTGGGCGAGCCATTCCGGATGTTCGACTTTGCCCCCGTAGGGGGCGTCGCGGCGATTGCCGGACTGATCTTTGTGGCGCTGGTGGGCTGGCGGCTGATCCCGGAACGGGCCGATGCCACGTCCGAGCTTGAGGATGTGTCGGAATACATCGCCGAACTGACCGTGCCCGAAGACAGCAAGCATATCGGCACCCGGATGGGTGATCTGGCAGGCGAGGCGGAAAAGGCCGACGTTGCCCTGATCGGCCTGATCCGCGATGGCAAGCGCCGTTACGGGCAGGCCCGCAATTCCGTATTGCAGGCCGGCGACGCGCTGGTGCTCGAAGCCACGCCCGACGCGCTGGACGAATTCCGCGCAGCCACCGGGCTTGCCGTGGCTGACGCCCAGCGCGAGGAACGGCTGAAGGCCGCGGGCGACGGGGTCGAGATCATCGAGGTGGTGGTGACCGACAGTTCCCGCCTTGTCGGGCGCACGGCGCAGGCCGTGGGGCTGGCGTGGCGGCAATCCACCGTGCTGATGGGCATCTCGCGCGAGGGGCGCAAAATCACCGAACAGATCCGCAAGACCCCCGTGCGCACCGGCGACATCCTGCTGTTGCTGGTGCCGCGGGACACGGGCGCGGATGTCACGCAGTGGCTGGGCTGCCTGCCGCTGGCTGAACGGGGCCTGTCGGTGACGGCAGACGACAAGGTGTGGCTGGCCATCGCCATTTTTGCCGGTGCGGTCGCGGCGGCCAGTGTCGGGCTGCTGTATCTGCCCATCGCGCTGGGTCTTGTGGTCATCGCCTATGTCCTGTCCAAGATCGTGCCGCTGTCGGAGCTCTATACCCATATCGAATGGCCCGTGGTGGTTCTGCTGGGCAGCATGATACCGCTGGGGGCCGCGCTGGAAAGCTCGGGCGGCACCGAACTGATTGCCGGTTGGCTCATCACCCTGACCCAGGGGTTGCCCGCATGGGCCGTGCTGACGGTGCTGATGGTGGTCACGATGAGCCTGTCGGACGTGCTGAACAACACCGCCACCACCATCGTGGCGGCCCCGGTGGGCATCCAGATGGCGCAGACGCTGGGTGTCTCGCCCGATCCGTTCCTGATGGCGGTTGCGGTGGCGGCCTCGTCTGCGTTCCTGACCCCCATCGGGCACAAGAATAACACGCTGATCCTGGGCCCCGGCGGCTATCATTTCGGCGATTACTGGCGCATTGGCCTGCCGCTGGAAATCATCGTGATCGCCGTGTCGATCCCGGCCATCCTGATCTTCTGGCCGCTTTGAGACGGGCATGAAACGCTTCTTGATCCTTCAGGCCCGCCCGGAAACCGATGCAAGCGATCAGGAATTCGCGGCGATCCTGGACAAATGCCAGTTGCCCGAAACCCGCGCGCACCGCATCCGGCTGGATCAGGACGACCTGCCCGACGACATGGACCTGCGCGACTATGCCGGCACCATCGTGGGCGGCGGTCCGGGCTGCGTGTCGGACGATCCTGCGACCAGGGATGCGGTCGAGGCGCGGATCGAGGCACAGGTGATGTCCCTGATGCCGCAGATCACCGAACAGGACCTGCCGTTCATGGGCTGCTGCTACGGCCTGGGCGTGCTGGCACAGCACCTTGGCGGCACGGTCAGCAAGGCGCGCTTTGGCGAACCGGTCGGCCCCTCCGTCTGCACGTTGACCACAGATGGCGCAACCGATCCGCTGACCGCCGACCTGCATCCGGAATTCGAGGCCTTCGTCGGCCACAAGGAGGCGGTGCAGGCCCTGCCCCCCGGATGCACCCATCTGGTGGCCTCGGTCCCCTGCCCGTTCCAGATGATCCGGCACGGCAAAAACGTCTATGCCACCCAGTTCCACCCCGAAGCCGACGCCCGCGACTTTGAAAACCGGATCAACATCTACCGCAACCACGGCTATTTCCCGCCCGAGGACGCGGCCCGCCTGATCAACATCTGCCACGCGTCCAACGTCACCCAACCGGCCGAAATCCTGCGCCGTTTTGCGGCACGCTACGGCTAGGTAACGCAGGGGCACGATTGCCAGCTTGGCATTGCCGCGCCTAGTCTCGCCCGAAATGGGGGACTTCCATGGATATTCTGATCAACGTCGTGCTGCCGCTGTCGCTGGCGGTCATCATGCTCAGCCTCGGCGTCGGCCTGACGGCAGGCGACTTTGCCCGCGTGCTCAAGGCCCCGGGGGCCTTTGCGGTCGGTGCGCTTTGTCAGGTGGTGCTGCTGCCGATCTCCGCCTTCATGACGGTGATCGCCTTTGGCCTGTCGGGCGAAATCGCTGTGGGCTTCATGCTGCTCAGCCTCTGTCCCGGGGGCGTGACCTCGAACATGGTGGCGAAACTGTCCAGGGGGGACGTGGCCCTGTCTGTGTCGCTGACGGCGGTGATCAGCCTGCTCAGCCTGCTGACCGTGCCGTTCCTGGCTGCACTCAGCGTGGAGTGGTTCCTGGGTGGCTCGACCATTCAGGTCTCCGTCGCCTCGCTGACCATCGCGGTGTTCCTGATCACCACGCTGCCCGTCGCCATCGGCGTCACCCTGCGCCACGTCGCGCCGGGTATGGCGGCGGCCATCGACCGGCCGCTGTCGATCCTTGCCACGATCCTCTTTCTTGTCATTGTGGTGGCCGCTCTGGCAGGGAATTGGGGCCTGTTCGTCGAAAACCTCGGGACGCTTGGCCCGGCGCTGATCCTGCTAAACGTGGCACTTCTGCTGATCGGTCTGGGCCTTGCACGCATCGCCATGCTGGGCTGGGACCAGGCCAAGACCATCAGCATCGAGACAGGCATACAGAACGCCACACTCGGCATCACGCTGGCGGCCCTGATCTCGGGCCAGTCCGAAGGGTTCAGCACCATGGCCTTGCCCTCTGCGGTTTACGGGATCACCATGTACCTGGTCGCCGCACCGTTCGTGGCGTGGTTCCGCAGTCGTTAAGGGGGAAACAGCATGGACCAGGCAGACGCCATCGTCGTGGGATCGGGGCTGGCGGGTCTGGCCGCCGCCGCCGAACTGGGGGACCGCGGCAAAAAGGTCCTGATCGTGGACCAGGAACCGCGCAGCTTTCTGGGGGGACAGGCGTTCTGGTCCCTGGGCGGCCTGTTCATGGTCGATACGCCGGAACAGCGGCGCATGGGCATCCGCGACAGCGAAGCGCTTGCCCTGTCCGACTGGATGGGCAGCGCGCAGTTTGACCGGGCCGAAGACGACTGGCCCCGCAAATGGGCCGAGGCCTATATCGAATTTGCCGCCGGTTCCATGCGCGGCTGGTTGCACAACATGGGCCTGCGCTGGTTTCCGGTCGTCGGCTGGGCCGAACGCGGGGGCGGCTTTGCCGACGGGCACGGCAATTCGGTCCCGCGCTTTCACATCACCTGGGGCACCGGGCCGGGGATCATCGAACATTTCGTGCGCCGGTGCGAGGAACATGAGCGGGCGGGCCTGATCACCTTTCGCTTCCGGCACCAGGTCGACCGCATCGACATGGAAAACGGTGCGGCCAGGGGCGTCAGCGGCACCCTGCTGGCCGATGACAGCGCCGAGCGGGGGCAAAAGACCAACCGCGACGCTGTGGGTGAGTTTGAACTCCGCGCCCCTTCGGTCATCGTGACGTCGGGCGGCATCGGCGGCAATTTCGAGATGGTGCGCAAGGTCTGGCCCACCGACCGGCTGGGCCCCGCACCCAAGGACATGGTGGCCGGCGTGCCCGCCCACGTGGACGGGCGCATGATCGACATCAGCGCACAGGCCGGCGGCCATGTCATCAACGGTGACCGCATGTGGCACTACACCGAAGGGGTCAAGAACTGGGATCCGATCTGGCCCGCCCACGGCATCCGCATCCTGCCGGGGCCGTCGTCCATGTGGTTCGACGCGACAGGCAACCGCTTTGCGCCCCCTGCCCTGCCCGGTTTCGACAGCATGGGCACCCTGCGCGAGATCCTGAAAACGGGCTACGACTACAGCTGGTTCGTTTTGACCCAGAAAGTGATCAAGAAGGAATTCGCGCTGTCTGGCTCAGAGCAGAACCCCGATTTCACGTCCAAGAAATGGTCGGAGGTGATCAAGCAGCGCCTCCTCTCAGGCGCGCGCGCCACCGACCCGGTGGAGGCGTTCAAGGAACGGGGCGAGGATTTTGTCGTGGCCAACGATCTGACCACGCTGGTCAACGGAATGAACCAGGTCGCGGGCGGCAACCTGATTTCCGAAGCGAAACTGCGCAGCCAGATCGAGGCGCGGGACGCACAGGTCGACAACCCGTTTTCCAAGGACGCGCAGATGATGGCGATCCACGCCGCCCGCAACTACCGCGGAGACAGGCTGATCCGCACCGCCAAGCCGCACAAGTTCCTCGATCCGTCCAACGGCCCCCTGATCGCGGTCAAACTGCACATCCTGACGCGCAAGACGCTGGGCGGGCTGCAAACCAACCTCGACAGCCAGATGATCGGGGCCGACGGCCAGACCGTCCCGGGCCTGTTCGCCGCCGGAGAGGTCGCAGGCTTCGGCGGCGGCGGATACCACGGCTACAACGCGCTCGAGGGGACATTCCTGGGCGGCTGCATCTTTTCAGGACGAAACGCAGGGCGGTCCGGAGCGATTGCCTAGGGCGGGAATGGGCGTTTTGCGGGACAAAGCGCCATTTCGCTGCGGGTGCACCGATGTCTTCTTTTGGGCAACCTCATCTGTTTCGCTCCGTGTGAGCTGGCTGAGTGCCTGCATTCGAAGGCGGACCTCAATAAATTGTCTGAACGGGCGAATTGCGGTATCTTGATGTGTAGTCCCAATCGCTCACAGTACTCACTCGGACGCCTGACGGTTTTGCTCTTAGACAGAATGGAAATGCTATGACCAACAACATTCTTCGGTTTTGGCAAAATATTGGGTCAGATGATCCTCTGGAACCGCTGTTCACTGCGGCACCCATTCTTATGCACTCGATTGATGCGAAGGGGGTTCTGATAAAGGTGAGCCGTTTCTGGGCGCAGAAACTAGGTTATTCGTCAGAAGAATTGGTTGGGCGCAAATCGGTTGAATTCCTCACCGAAGAGTCCCGTAAATATGCGACCGACATTGTATTGCCCGAATTTTTCCGCACTGGCAGCATCTATAATATCGCCTATGATTTTGTTCGGAAAGACGGGAAAGTTCTGCCTGTCTTGATGTCGGCCATTGCTCAATACGACGAAGCCGATGGGTATGTCAGATCACTTGCCATTATGTTCGACAACTCCGAAGCAAAGCGTGTCGCAGCGGAGCTTGAGCAGAAACAAAGGATGGACGCAATTGGGGGTCTCGTCGGAGGTGTGGCTCATGATTTTAACAATCTGTTGGCGGTCGTTCAGGGCAATCTTGAATTTCTGGAGCGTGATCCGGACGATGCCGACAGAACAGAATTCATCGAAAGCGCCTTAGAAGCTGCCAAGCGTGGTGGTGCGCTAACCCAACAGCTACTTACCTACGGTCGCAAAGCGCGACTGTCTCCCGTTGTGATCGACTTAAATGATACAGTCACACGGGCGGATCGACTGGTCCGGCGGTTGTTTCCGGCCAACGTCAGGATGGAAACGGTCACAGGTGGTGGTCTTTGGAAGGCCAACATCGATCCGGCTTTGCTTGAAACCGCGCTTCTCAACATCCTTAACAACGCCCGTGATGCCATGCCCGATGGAGGTCGTTTAACGATGGAGACGCGCAATGTGAGAATTGATGCCGATTACGTTGAAACGCGCGATGAGGAAATTTCACCGGGACGATACGTCATGCTGGCCGTATCTGACACTGGCGAAGGCATGGATAATGACAAGCTTAAAAGGGTGTTCGAACCCTTTTATTCGACCAAACCCGTGGGCAAGGGCACTGGGCTGGGCCTGTCGATGGTGTTTGGGTTCATGCGGCAATCAAAAGGCACGATCCGCGCATATAGTGAACCCGGAGTAGGTTCTACATTTAAGCTGTACTTTCCAGTCGCAGAAACCGATGCGGAAGACGATACTTCGGACCAGATCATGTCGCGGGTGGGTGTTTCGGGGAAAACAGTCCTGCTCGTTGAAGACGAAGAAAAAGTGCGCCGGGTTTTGGCGCGGCAGTTGCAAACAGAAAACCTAAAAGTCATCGAGGCATCATCGGGAGATGCCGCCTATCAGGAGCTTGTCACCGGATTGAATCCCGACCTTCTTATCACAGACATAGTCATGCCCGGATCTCTTCAAGGCCCGGAACTGGCGGAGAAAGCACGCAAGCTTATGCCAGATTTGTGCGTCTTGTTTATTTCAGGTTACCCGACCGAAGCCGCAATCCACGGCAACGGGATCAAGCCACGGGATAGACACTTGATCAAACCTACGAGCGAAAAACAGTTGATCCGGAATGTTCTGGAATTGCTTTGCGACCAAGACAGCCCGGGATGAAACTTGCATGACCTAAGCCGACATCGGTGCGCCATGCAGCATCCGGCAATTTGGGCTCTCAGCTGCCTTTCCGTGCTTTCGCAACAAGTCCCGATCAAAGCTGATCCATCCGGGCAGATTCTTTACACAACCCTAGTGCGCCGCTGTAAGCCATTGAATTCTCTGGGGCCCAACTCTGGCCCCCCGAGGGACACGCCGAATCCTCACAACGGCCAGATGAACGGGATCACGGCCGAGGCCAGCAACCCCACGCTCAGGTTCAGCGGGATCCCCACCCGCATGAAATCGGTGAACTTGTACCCCCCCGGTCCGTACACCAGCATGTTGGTCTGGTATCCGATGGGCGTGGCAAAGGACGCAGAGGCCGCCACCATCACCGCCACCACCAGGGGCCGCGCATCGATCCCCAGCACCTCTGCCAGCCCGATGGCGATGGGGGTCACCACGACGGCCACGGCATTGTTCGACACCAGTTCGGTCAGCACGCTCGTCAGCAGATAGATGGCCCAGATGATCAGGAATGGCGGCAGCAGCGCCAGCCCCGGCGCGATGGCCTCGACAATCAGCTTTACCGCACCCGATGCCTCAAGCGCGGCCCCGATCCCCAGCATCGCAAAGATCAGCGCCAGCAGGCGGCCATCGACAAAGGAAAACGCCTCGTCCGCGTCGATGCAGCGGGTAACAAGAACCACCGCGACCGCCAGAACCGAAGCCAGGAATATGGGCGCAAGCCCCAGGGCCGCCAGCACCACGATGCCCAGCAAGGCAACCAGGGCAATCGGCGCGTGGCTGCGGCGGTAAGCCCGCTGCGACGGCTTGGACACGTCGACCATGTCCATGTCCGAGGCCAGGCGCTGGATGTCCTCGGGCGCGCCTTCGAGCAGCAGGGTGTCGCCCACACGGACCACCAGATCGTCCAGCTGCCGCCCGATGTTCTGGTTCCGGCGGTGCACGGCCAACGGATACACCCCGTAGCGACGACGCAGCCGCAAGGCCCCCAGCGACCGCCCGATCATCTTGCAGCCCGGGGTGATCAGCACCTCGACCGTCGTGGTCTCGACAGCGCCCACCTGGTCAAGCCGCTTGAGTTCCTTGTTGCTTTGCAGGCTCAGCAACTCGGTCATCTGGGTGCGCAGCACCACCCGGTCACCCACCTGCAAGGTGACGTCCTGCAGGTTGCGGCGCAGCGAGCTGTCGCCACGGATCACGTCGATCAACCGCACCCCGTCGCGCTTGAACAGCTGCACGCTCAGCACCTCGCGCCCGATCAGGTTGGATTCGGGCGGAATGACGGCCTCGGTAAAGAACTTCATGCGGCTGCGATCACTCAGCAGCCCCGCCATGCTGTCGCGGTCAGGCAGCAGATGCGGGCCGATGAAGCGCAAATAGATCATGCCCCAGACCACGAGGATCAGGCCCAGTGGCGTGACTTCGAAGATGGTAAAGGGTTCCAGCCCCTGCGTCCGCGCCACCCCGTCGACCAGCAGGTTGGTCGAGGTGCCGATCAGGGTCAGCGTGCCGCCAAGGATCGCAGCGTAAGACAGCGGGATCAGCAGCTTTGCAGGGCTCAGCCCCATGGTCTTGGCCAGTTGGATAAAGACCGGGATCATCACCACGACCACAGGCGTGTTGGACACGATGGCCGACGCAAAGATGACAAAGGCCATCAGCATCGCAATGGCGATGACGGGGTTTGTCCGGGCCTGCCTATCCGCCAGCCCGGTAAAGGAATCCAGCGCACCCGTACGCACCAATGCCCCCATGATGATGAACATGGCCGCGATGGTCCACGGCGCCGGGTTCGACAGCACGGCCAGCGCCGCCTCGTACGGCAGCGCACCGGTCAGCAGCATCAAGGCCACGCCACCAATCGCCACGACCTCGGCCGGAAAGCTTTCGCGCAGAAACAGGACAAACATGATACCCACGACCGTCAGCGTGAGGATCGCGTTGGTCGTGGCGGAAAGCTCGATCAGGCCCATGGGTTTTGCGTTCTCTGGCCGCGTTCAGGGCGCAGTGTCCCCCATCGCGCGGGGCGCATCAAGATGCGCCTTACGGGGTTGCACCAGATACATGCCGACCAGCATGAGGGCCAGCGCGGCCCAGACGGTTGGGGCATAGGCCTCGGCCAGGATCAGGCGCGCCCACAGCACGCCGAACAGCGTGACAAGGAAACTGACCTGCACGGCAAAGACGGGCCCTGCCCGCCCCACCAGCCAGACATAGCCGGCATAGACCAGCACATGCAGGGCCGAGCCGAGCATCTGCGCCAGATCAGGCGCGCCATAAGGCGGGCGCGGATCGATCCACTGCCCGCTGACCAGCGCCAGCGGCAAGGCAATCACCATCCCCACCAGCGACGCACCCCACAAAACCTGCACCGGGCTCAGCCCCGCCGTACCCCAGCGGGCCACGTAATTCCCCTCGAACGCATAGAAAAGCCCCGAGATCAGGCCGACAGCCACCCAGAACACCGGGATGGCCCCCGACATCTCGGCCCCCGGCAGCACGATCAGCAGCACCGCCGTCAGCCCGGCCAGCAATCCGGCCAGACGTCGCCCCTCGAACCGGTCCAAACGCAGCGCCAAGGCTATGGGAAAAGCCCAGATCGGGATCATGCTCAGCAGGATCGACAACACCCCCGACGGCAGATGCACCGCCGCCTGATAGCTGGCCGAATTGGGCAGGACCGACCCGATCAGCGCGACGATGACATAGACACGCATCTGCGCCGGACCAAAGGGCAGGCGCACTCCCATGGGCAGGGCAAGCAGGCTCATGACCGCCACGCCAATGGCCAGTTGCCAGAACAGCAGACCAAAATGCTGATAACCGCCGCTCACCGCGATCTTGGTCAGCGGCATGGTCAGGCCCCAGCCTGCACCCAGCAGGATCAGCACCGCACCATAGCGGATCACGTCATTGCGGCTCATGGCCCGGCCTGCGGCAGCAGCCCGCCCTGGCGCACCATCTCGACCCGGATGGTGCGGCCATCGTCGCCGGTCTCCACATAGACACCCGACAGGGTGGCTTCGCCCAGCGCGGGCGAAAACCGTTCCTTCGGCATGCCGGTGATGAAGCGGCGCAAGGGTTCGTCCCGCTGCATACCGATGACGGAATTGTAGTCGCCACACATGCCCGCATCGGTCAGATAGGCACAGCCGCGGCCCAGGATCATGGCATCGGCAGTGGGTACATGGGTGTGGGTGCCCACCATCAGGCTGGCGCGGCCGTCACACCAATGGCCCATGGCCATCTTCTCGGACGTGGCCTCGCAATGGAAATCCACCAGTATGGCGTCGACGGCACCGCCCAGCGGATGCGTGCGAAACACCGTCTCAAGCGCTGAAAACGGGTCGTCGAAAGGGCGCTTCATGAACACCTGGCCCAGGGCCTGCGCCACCAGCACCTTGTGCCCCTTGGCCGTGGAAAACACCCGCGCGCCCTTGCCGGGTGCCGCCTTGGAAAAATTCAGGGGACGGATCAGACGCGGCTCGTCCTCGATGAACTGCATCATGTCCTTCTGGTCGAATGCATGGTCGCCAAGGGTCACGCAATCGGCCCCGGCTTCGAACAGCACCTTGGCATGCGCGCCCGACAGGCCCATGCCCGAAGTCGCGTTCTCGCCGTTGACCACAACGAAATCCAGACCCCAGTCCGCGCGCAAACGCGGCAACGTCTCCGTCACCGCCCGGCGACCGGCCCGGCCCATCACATCGCCCAAAAACAAAATCTTCATACTGCCCCATATGCCGCACACAGGGTCAAAGCCAAGGGGTCCCTGTCTTTGTCCCGAAAAATCCCGGGGGACGGCGCGTCAGCGCCGGGGGGCAGAGCCCCCGGACACGTCGATGATCTCGGTGTCCGTGACAATCAGGTCAAGCGGCTGATCGGTCGGTTCCAACGGCAAGGATTGCATCTGCTGCGCGCCATAGGCAAACCCGATGGCAAGGGTGGCGCGCCGGGCGCGCAACCCTTGCAAGGTGCGGTCATAGAAGCCGCCGCCATAGCCCAGCCGACCGCCGGATCGGGTAAAGGCCACCAGCGGGACAATCAGGATCTCCGGTTCCAGGAAATCTTCAACCTCCGGCACCCGCGCCCCGAACGGACCGTCGCGCATGGGGGCCTCGGGGGTCCAGCGGGAAAACCGCAACGGCTGCGCCGCAGCCATGATCACCGGCACGGCCACAGGCCCGTGGGCGGCCGCCTCGGCCATGGCAGGCAGCGGGTCGATCTCGGACCGCATGGGCATGTATCCGGCAAGCGGCACCCCCCGATGCCCCGCCAGCACCGACGACAGCATGCCACTTGCCCCGCCCCGGTCCAGGTCGAACGCCGCCTTGCGCGCAGCGAACGCCACCCTGCGCACGGCCGCTTTGTCCTCGGCCAGGGTCATGTGGGACGGCGGGCGGGGCGCATTTGGCGCAGCCAAACAGCGTCCGGCCGGCGGCTCACAACAACACCATCGCAGCCAGGCCCAGAAAGGCAAAAAAGCCCACCACATCCGTCACGGTGGTCACAAAGGCCCCCGAGGCCAATGCCGGGTCGATCCCGACGCGGTCCAGGATCACCGGAATCACGGTCCCGGCCAGGCCCGCCACCACCATATTCACCACCATGGCCGCGGCAATCACATACCCAAGGTCAGGCGAGCCGAACCAGATCACGCCGACAATTCCCATCACCACCGCAAAGACCAAGCCGTTCAAAAGCCCCACCAGAACCTCGCGCCGGATCACGCGCCAGACGTTTGCTCCGGTCAGATCCTTGGTGGCGAGCGCGCGCACAGCAACGGTCAGGGACTGTGTCCCGGCGTTCCCGCCCATAGAGGCGACGATGGGCATCAGCACGGCCAGTGCCACGATCTGCGCAATGGCCGCCTCGAACTGCGCAATGACCATGGAGGCAAGGATCGACGTCACAAGGTTCACCGCCAGCCACGGAAGACGGCGGCGGGTGGTCTCCTTGACGTTGTCCGAAAGCGCCGATTCCTCGCCCACACCGGCCAGCCGCAGGATGTCTTCCTCGTGCTCCTCGTCCAGCACCGCCATGGCATCGTCGATGGTGATGGCCCCGATCAGGCGGCCTTCGTCATCCACCACAGGGGCGGAAATCAGGTGATACTGGTTGAATGCATAGGCCACGTCGCTTTCGTCCTGTGCGGCCGGGATGATCTGGAACGTCTCTTCGACAAGCTCGCGCAAGGGCACGTCACGCCGGGACCGCATCAGGCTGCCGAGGGTCACGTTGCCCACCGGGTGCAGGCGCGGGTCCACCAGCACGATGTGATAGAACTGCTTGGGCAGTTCCTCGGCCCTGGCATCGCGCATCCGGTCGATGGCCTCGCCCACGGTCCAGTGCTCGGGCGCCATCACCACCTCGCGCTGCATCAGGCGCCCGGCTGAGTATTCAGGGAAGGCCAGCGACTGTTCGACCATGGCCCGGTCGCTGTCTTCCAGCGCATCCAGGATCTGTTCCTGCTGCGCATCGCCCAGATCCTCGATCAGGTCGACCACGTCGTCGCTGTCCAGATCGCGCACCGCATCCGCCAGCACGGCCGGTTTCAGGACGGCAATCACCTCTTCCCGGATCGACTCGTCCAGTTCCGACAGGATGTCACCGTCGAATTCCCGATCATACAGCCGGATCAGGCGCGACCGGTCAAAGGCGTTGATCTGTTCCAGAAGGTCCGCGATGTCGGCCGCGTGCAGCGGCTCCATCAGCTTGGTCAGCTGGTCCCGGTCCTCGATATCGACGGCATACAGGATGGCCGAGACGTCTTTGCGCTCAAGGACATAGGCGTTGTCGTCGCCGCCCGGTTCGGTCACGTCAGATGGCTCTGTCATGTGTGTCCCTCCCCCGGTGCGTGGCATTCCCGCGGACCATAGGGGCCACACCGGCCCGAGACAATGCAACGCCGCCGGATTTCGTCTGGTTGTCAGCAGGCACAGGCGGCATAACAAACGCATGAGCACCCTGCACCGCCTGCGCGGCCATGTCCTGACCTATTCCGGCAACCCGTTCACGATGGCATGGGACGATGCCGTGCACGTGCACGAGGACAGCGCCATACTGCTTGACGGGGCGCAGATCGTGGCCGTCGGCCCAACGGCAGAGACCGCAGACGTGCCCGAGACGCGCTATCCCGGCCACCTGATCTGCCCCGGCTTTGTGGATGCCCACGCACACTATCCCCAGACCGCCATCATCGCGTCCTGGGGCAAGCGCCTGATCGACTGGCTGAACACCTATACCTTCCCCGAGGAGATGCGGTTTGGGGACGACGCCTACGCCGCCGAGATCGCCGCGCGCTATCTGGACCTTGTGCTGGATCACGGCACCACGTCTGTGGCCAGCTACTGCACGATCCATCCCGGCAGCGTCGATGCGCTGTTTTCTGCCGCGGCGCAGCGCAACATGGCCGTTGTTGCGGGCAAGACCTGCATGGATCGAAACGCCCCGGACGGGCTGCGGGACACGGCGCAATCGGCCTATGACGACAGCAAGGCGCTGCTCGGGCGCTGGCATGGACGTGGACGCGCCCGCTATGCCATCACGCCGCGCTTCTCGCCAACTTCGATGCCTGAACAGCTCGAGGCTCTCGGCGCGCTCTGGGCCGAATATCCCGACGTGCTGATGCAAACGCACCTGAGCGAACAGCTGGACGAGGTCGCGTGGGCCAAGGGGCTGTATCCGGACGCGCGCGATTACCTCGACACCTACGAAATGCATGGATTGCTGGGCGCGCGGGGACTGTATGGCCACGCCATCCACCTTGAGCCGCGCGAACGGGACCGGCTGGCCGAGGTCGGCGCAGGCCTGGCCCACTGCCCGACCTCGAACACGTTCATCGGCTCGGGCCTGTTCGATCTGCACGGGCTGTCCAGCGCAGGCCAGCAGGTCGGGCTGGCAACAGATACCGGGGGCGGGTCTTCCTTTTCGATGTTGCGCACGATGGCCGCAGCCTACGAGGTGGCGCAATTGCGCGGCCAGGCCGTGCACGCCGCGCAATTGTTGTGGCTGGCGACGGCCGGGTCGGCGCAGGTGCTGCACCGCCGGGACGAGATCGGGCGCATCGCGCCGGGTCACGCCGCTGACCTGACAGTACTGGATTTGGCGTCCACTCCGGCCATCGCGCAACGCGCGGATCAGGCCGACAGCATCTGGGACGCCGTCTTTCCCACGATCATGATGGGCGATGACCGGGCCATACACGCCGTCTGGGTCAACGGAACCTGTGTAAGGGGCGGAAACTGACACAGTTTCCGGCTGTTTTCCGACGCGGAAAACAGCACAAAAGGCCACCGCTGCGCCCGGAAACCGCGTCGGTTTCCGAACCGTTTTCCGCGTCGGAAAACGGCTACGCGGCCAAAGCCAGCGCCAGTGCCCGCTGACGGCTCAGAACGGCCTGCAGATCCACCGTCGTCACCTGCCCGCTGCGGACCACCTGCCGGCCTTCGACGAACAGATCACGCACCGTTGTCGGCCCCGCCAGCAGCAGCGCCGCCGGGTCCCAGCTGCCTGCACTCTGAACTCCGGTCACATCCCAGATCGCGATGTCCGCCCGCGCGCCCACCGACAGATGCCCGCAATCGTCGCGCCCCAGCACCTGTGCGCCGCCACGCGTCGCGATCCACAACGCCTCTTGCGCGCTCATGGCATCGGCCCCGCGCGCCACGCGCTGCAACAGCATAGCCTGCCGCGCCTCGGCCACGAGGTTGCCCGCGTCGTTGCTGGCCGACCCGTCCACACCCAGACCAACAGGCACACCGGCATCCCGCATCGCCCGTACCGGTGCAATGCCCGACCCCAGACGGCAATTGGAACAGGGGCAATGGGCCACGCCTGTTCCGGTCTGCGCGAACAGCGCAATCTCGGACGGATCGAGTTTGACGCAATGGGCATGCCACACGTCGCCACCGACCCAGCCCAGGTCTTCGGCATACTGCCCGGGCCGGCAGCCGAATTGCGCGAGGGAATAGGCGATGTCCTCGTCATTCTCGGCCAGGTGAGTGTGCAGCATCACACCCTTGTCGCGGGCCAACACGGCGGCGTCGCGCATCAGTTCGCGGCTGACGGAAAACGGCGAACAGGGGGCGACGCCGACCCGGCACATCGCCCCTGCGGCGGGGTCATGGAACGCGTCGATCACGCGAATACAATCGTCCAGGATTGCGGCCTCGTGCTCCACTAGATCATCCGGCGGCAACCCGCCGTCGCTTTCACCGATGCTCATGGCGCCGCGCGTCGGATGAAAGCGCAAGCCCACTTCGGATGCAGCCGCGATGGTATCGTCCAGTCGCGCCCCGTTGGGATAAAGATACAGGTGATCGCTGCTGAGCGTGCAGCCCGACAGCGCCAGTTCGGCCAATCCGACCTGCGCCGAAACAAACATTTGCTCGGGCCCGAACCGCGCCCAGATCGGGTACAGCGTCTGCAACCAGCCAAACAGCAAAGCATCCTGTGCCGCGGGCACAGCACGGGTGAGTGTCTGGTACAGATGGTGATGCGTGTTGACGAGGCCCGGTGTCACGACGCAACCTGCGGCGTTGACCAACTCTTCGCCCGCCTCTACCTCCAACCCGGCACCGATGGCCTGCACCACGCCGTCGCGGACGCGCAGGTCCGCGTCGCGCAGCACGCGCGCGCCGTCGTCCATTGTCACCAGATGCGACGCACCGCGGATCAGCCATTGGCTCATGTGGCACCCGTCAAAAGGTCAAGGGCGGCGGCATGCACCTGCGGATTTGCCGCCGCAACAGCACGCCCGCCCATGTGCACCGGGCCGCCCTGCCAATCTGTGACGATGCCACCTGCCGCCTGGATCAGCGCCATCGGAGCCTGGATGTCATAGCTGTTCAACCCCGCTTCGATCACCAGATCCACATGGCCCGACGCCACAAGCGCATAGGCATAGCAATCCAGACCGTACCGGGTCAGTTGCACCTGCGACGCCACCGCCTCGAATCCGGCGCGGTCTGCGGGCGTGCCCACCTCTGGGAAGGTGGTCATCAGGACAGCCTGCGACAGATCCCGCGCGGATCGCGTGCGGATACGGTGCGTGCCGGACGGCCCCGTTGCCCGTGCCTGCCCGCCAAAGCCGATGAAACGCTCGCCGATATAGGGTTGGTCGATCAGACCCAGAACAGGTCCATCATCGGGTCCGACGGCGATCAGAACACCCCAGGTCGGCGCCCCGGCGACAAAGGCGCGGGTGCCGTCGATCGGATCGATCACCCAGGTCATGCCGCTGGTGCCGGGTTGGGCGCCGAATTCCTCGCCCACGATCCCGTCATCGGGGCGGCGCGCCTGCAACACCGCGCGCATCGCCCTTTCCCCCGCACGGTCCGCCTCGGTTACGGGATCATACCCGCCCTCCAGCTTGTTGTCGGTGGTCAGGGCAGCGCTGCGAAAATGCGGCAGGATCGCTGCACGGGCCGCATCTGCCATCGCATGCGCCACATCAGCCAGAGCATCAAGATCATGTGTCATGCCCCCGCCGTGCCAGACACGGCGGCAGGGCGCAAGCCTGTGACTTGCCTTCAGGCGACGTCGCTGAGAACGCGCGCCAACTCAAAGAGCCTGCGGCGCTGCGCTTCGGGTATGGCATAGTAAGTGCGCACCAGGTCCATCGCCTCCTTGTCGGAAAGCATGTCCGCAGGCGCTTCGGGAGATCCCGACACGGTGACAGTGTTCTCTTCCCGCAGCCCTTCGAAGAAAAAGGCAACCGGAACGCCCATCGCCTCGCCGATATCCCAAAGCCGCGAGGCGCTGACACGATTTGCCCCGGTTTCGTACTTCTGGATCTGCTGAAACTTGATGCCAACGAGTTCCGCCAGCTTCTGCTGGGTCATGCCGATCAGCCATCTGCGCTGACGAATGCGCTTGCCCACATGCGTATCTACTGGATGTGCCATGATGACCCCTTTTGGTGACTGCCGTTGAATTCCGACCCGGACAAGCGAAGACCCCGAAAGCAAAGTATGTCACTCGCAGCGACACGGGCCAATGCGCCATAATATCCATGCATTACATTTTTTGGTGATCTTTTCAATAAAATGCACCCGGTTAGCGCGAGTATCTGGTCACAGGAACGTGCGACGCGGGCAATTCCGTCGGCGACAGGCCCACAAAACAAAGCAGATGCAGAACTGACACTATCGGTCATCAACAACACCTTCACCCTCGTAAACCACTCAATCATAGCGATAGTTCGCGCTGCGGTGGAACTAATCAGCTTTACGCACCAGCTGTCAATGAAATCTTACATAGCCTTAAGAAACTGAACGGAATTTCCTTATTCCACCGCACCGGACAGCAATCGTTAAACGGGTGGTGACCCCGAATCGCATCACGAGAGCGCAGCATTTTGAACCGACCGCAGTCGCGGCGATTCCCCGCTGGTAAAGGCGCGTCGCAACATGGCCACCAACGCGTCATGCACCTCTCCGCCCGCGCCACCGCTACCGTATAGGTTGATCTTTTGCTCAGGCAACGCCGGCAGGGTTCCCCCGTGGTCGATCCGGTCCAGGTGCGGCGGCTCGGTGCCCTCGATCATGGTATGCACCGCCAGATCCGCACTGACCGTCGCTTCGATCGTGCGGTCGCTTTCGGTCTCGACCACCACGTCCCACGGCACGCCCGCTGCATCCAGACGCTCGACCACGCGCGGGCGGAAAGTACACAGTCGCCCAAAGGCAAGACGCAGGGGCCGCTGCCGCCACGCCGACCCTCCCGGCGCACCGACCCAGCACAGCGGTTTCACGCACAATTCTTCGCCATCCGGATCCAGCCCCATTTCGGTTGTCAGGATCAGATCGCAATTGCCCTTGGCGAACTCGGCCTTGAGATGGCGGGTGTAGGACGATTCAAGCTGCACCTTCACCCGGGGAAAGGTTGCGTGAAACTGCTTCAGCACCCGCGGAATGGCCGGATAGACGATGTCATGCGGCACGCCCAGCTTGATTTCCCCCTCATAGGCCTGATCCGTCAGGCGGGTAATCACCTCGTCATTCAGCGCCACCATGCGTCTTGCATAGACCAGAAGCTGTTCGCCGGATGCAGTCAGGGCAATGCTGCGCCCCGACCGATCAAAGAGGTCGAGGCCCAGCAATTCCTCCAGCCGCTTGAGCTGCATCGACACGGCAGACTGCGTGAGGTGCAAGAACCCCGCTGCCCGCGTCACACCGCCGCTTTCGGCAACCGCAACGAAAGAGCGTAGCGTGGTGATGTCCAGATTTCTCATATCACACCTTTTGATGAATGGCGTCACAAACATTCGTTTTGAAAATGTGCCATGCTTCTCCATATAGATCAACAGAATTGATGAAAACGGCCCCAACCATCGCCATTCAAGGAGAGACACAATGGCCTTCGCCGATATTTTTGCCCGCCACGAAACCGTTGCCCCGGGACACGCCGCCCGCTTTTCGCTGACCCAGGCGCTGGCTGTCTGGCGGTCCCGCCGCGCACTCGCTCGCTTGGACGCACGCGCGCTGAACGACATCGGCGTCAGCGCCGACCGCGCCGCCCGTGAAGCGGCCAAGCCCGTCTGGGACGTTCCCGCCAACTGGCGTGACTGATCCCGAACCGCGGTCCGAAAACGCAGTCTGCGGCATTTATGACAAAAATGGTCGGAATGTCGCGGATCCTGCCCCTGTTCCTGCCTGAAAACACTTGAAAGGCAGCCCTCCTGACACGATATTCGCAGCAACGCGGGCGGAAATCCGCGACCGGCGGGATGACCTGTCGGAACGAGTATCAATTTGGAGGTCAAACATGGCTGAGTTGAATACGATCCGGTCGGCAGCCGGAACACGCGCCGCCCAGATCGACGAGGGTCTGCGCGCCCACATGAACAAGGTCTACGGCACAATGTCCGTGGGCATGTTGATCACGGCCCTTGCCGCATGGGCAATTTCGGGTCTGTCGATCACGGCAACTCCGAACGAATACGGGCTGGGCAACGGCCGGTACCTGACGGACCTGGGTTACACGCTGTATGTGTCGCCGCTGAAATGGGTGCTGATGCTGGCACCGCTGGCCTTTGTCTTCTTTGGCTGGGGCGCGCTGATGTCGCGCGGGTCGGCGGCTGTGGTACAGCTGGGCTTTTTCGCCTTTGCGGCCGTCATGGGCATTTCGATGGGGACGGTCTTCATGATCTACACCCCCTATTCGATCGCGCAGACGTTCATCGTGACGTCCATCGCCTTTGCCGGGCTGAGCCTGTGGGGCTACACCACCAAGCGCAACCTGAGCGGCATGGGCACGTTCCTGATGATGGGTGTGATCGGCCTGATCGTGGCGATGATCATCAACATCTTCCTGCAGTCGCCTGCGATGATGTACGCGATCTCGATGATCGGTATCCTCGTGTTTGCAGGGCTGACGGCCTACTACACGCAGGACATCAAGAACACCTATGTGGCACACGCGTCGCACGGGGATCAGGAATGGCTGGACAAGGCCGCCTATGATGGCGCGCTGAGCCTGTATATCTCGTTCCTGAACCTGTTCCAGTTCCTGCTGATGTTCATGGGTCAACAAGAGTAGGGCGTATCCTGATACGCCGAAACATCGGGGCCGGTCATCGCGACCGGCCCTTTTGTTTTGCCGCGGGGCGCACCACAGGTGCGCCTTACGGGGCATTGTAAGGCGCACCTGTGGTGCGCCCGCCGTTACAGGTCGCGCATCATCCGCAACGACGGAAAGACGATGCCGCCCTGCAGGGTCACGTCCATCGGGCCCAAGGTCTCGAACCCGACAGCGTGGTAAAACGGCTCTGCCGTCAGCGTGGCCCAGCATTCCATGCGACTGATCCCGGCCGCGCGCGCATCTTCGAAACTGCGTGCCATCAGCGCGCGCCCGACACCGCGCCGCAGGGCGCGGTCATCCGTCACGACGTGGCGGATATGGCCGAGGCTTCGGTCCTTTTTGTCCCTGGTCCAGCCGCCCGCGCCAAGGATCACACTGTCCTGATCGGCCACGTAATACGTCCCACACACCAGCAATTCGGGCCGCGCACGGCTTATCACCGGCAGTGCCGTCACCAGGACCGAGGGCGGATAATCCGCCTTGAGCAGTTTGGGGTAGGTGCGTGCCAGCAGCGCATCCACGGCCGCCATATCCGCTTTGGTCGAAGGGCGTATGATCATGTTGAAACCTCCTGCGCGTGCGTCGGACGATGCATATGGCTGCGATGCACCCTGAACGTGCCCCATGGTCCTTCGGACGCGCAGCCCTTCTGCGCCGCCAAGGATAGGTGCGTCAGCGAACCCAACGCGTTCTTCGACCGGAGCGTCAGATCATGCAGACCCCTCTGCGAACACAGATCCGCACCACCATTGCGCAGGCCTTCAACGTCCCGACCGACCGCCCAGCCGCGCAATTCAAGACCCTCTGTCATCCCACTGCTCCCGCAAACGAAAAAGGCCGCGTCCCTGCGGCGCGGCCCTTGAATCACGAAAGAGAGGCGATGCTACTTGATCTTGCCTTCCTTGTATTCCACGTGCTTGCGCGCCACGGGATCGTATTTCCGTACCACCATCTTTTCGGTCATGGTGCGCGCGTTCTTCTTGGTCACGTAGAAGTGGCCGGTGCCTGCGGTCGAGTTCAGGCGGATCTTGATCGTGGTTGGCTTGGCCATCGGGTGTCTCCTGCATCGCGGGTCCGCCCATGCGGACCAGCGGGAAAATCTGTACGAGCGCCGCTTTTACCCGTGCGCGGGGCCGAGTCAACCCCGCCCGAGGGCCAAGGCCCGGATTTTCAGCCCAAGATGCGCGGAGGGGCTGTAAGCCGGATTCTGTCCAGGCGGGTCGCCCCGCCCTGGATGGCCATTCCTCTTGGCCCGCCGTTGCCGACGCGCCTCTAGCTGCCAACCCGGACCTGCTGGGGCAAAAGCGGCCCCGAACCGTTGCCGGCCCACGCGGTCCCTATTTGGCATTGCTCCCGGTGGGGCTTGCCGTGCCCGGTCTGTTGCCAGCCCGGCGGTGGGCTTTTACCCCACCGTTTCACCCTGACCCCGGCGTGCCGGGGCGGTCTGTTTTCTGTGGCGCTGTCCGTCGGGTTGCCCCGCCCGGGAATTACCCGGCACCGTTGCTTTCGGGAGTCCGGACTTTCCTCGGCATTGCTGCCGCGACCATCCGCCCCTCCGCGCAGTCCTCGGCATATGTGGATCATGGGGGGCGCGTCAATGGCTGGCAGTTGCGCGGGTGGCGGGTGCCGGAGCCTCCGGCGGGAGTTTATTCGGCGAGATGAAGGGGCGAGGGCGTGCTCAGGTCCACAGCGCCGTATGGCCGATCGGGGTGAAATCCTCCGGTTGCAAGGGACCGGTCGCAAAGGACCTGTACCGCAAGCGCACGGCCGCCAGCAGCGTCTCGGGATCGACATCGTCGGTATAGCCCGCATCTCGTGCAAGGGCCGCAAAAAAATCGAGCGTTCCGTCGCGCGGACCGAAATCATAGCCGCGGCGACCCGCCAATCCGGCTGCCTCGAGCCGCACCCAGTCGAACCACGGTCCGGGGTCCACCTTGCGCCCCGGTGCCATGTCCGAGTGTCCGATGACGTTGCGCGCTGGGATGTCCCAGGCCACCAGCACACGCCTCAGCAACGCCTCAAGGCTTTGCATCAGCGCCTCGGCAAAGGGCCCCTGCCCGTCATTGTCCAGCTCGATCCCGATGCTGCGCGAGTTCATGTCCCGCAGCCCCTGCCATTCGCCCGCCCCTGCGTGCCAGGCCCTGCGCCCCTCGGCCACCAATTGGGTCACGCGGCCGGACCGGCAAATGATGTAGTGTGCCGACACCTCGTGCTGTGGATCGCACAGCCGGTCGATCGCCGCCCCGACGCTGTCCATCGCAGTGTAGTGCAGCACCACGAAGCGCGGGGTCAGCCCGTCGCGCCGGGGGCCGTGATTTGGGCTGGGGTGCTGGTGGATCTCCACCGTGGCGGGTTTCAGTTGCCGGCGGCCCGCCGGAACGGGGCCGGGTCCCAGTTGCAGGCGTAGCCGTCGCCGTCGGGGTCCAGCCCCTTGCGGTCCCGCTGGGGGCCGCCACTGGCCAGAAAGTCGATCTGCGCCTCGTCCGCCGACGCATAGACCGCGCAGTTCCGCTGGAATTTCGAGGCCGACGCGACCGAGAACCGGCGGTGCACCCGCGTGCCGCGCGCATGGTTCGTGGCCAGCGCGTATTGCACCACGTTGGGTTGACCGTTGCCCGCGCGCGACGGCAACGCCGTGGGTTGCACCACCTGGTATTGCTGCTGGCGCTGCTGCAGCCGTGCCGCATCGCCTTCGATGCTGCGCCGCGAGGACACCGCGTCAAAGTCGTTTTCGTCCGAAATCCCGGGATTGTTCAGGATCACCGGTGCCGCATTGGACGGGCTGGCATTCACCACCTGTTGGCCAGAGTTCGCTGCCGCCGCGCTCGCATCGTTCTGCCGTGCGATCTGTGCCAGTTCGGCATCAAGCCCTTGGGGATCCGACACGGCGCGCGCCGATGTCGTTCGGGGTTGTGCCGCAGAGGGCGTAGGACGCGTGACCGTGTTCACGGCGGAAGTCGTCGCCGGAGGCAAGGTGTCAGCCGCCACGTTCCGCGGCGGTGCGATGTTGCCCTGCTCCAGTTGCGCCCGCCGTGCCTCGCGCGCCGCCAGTGTCGAGGGATCATCGAAACCGACACCGCGCCCAGGGTCCACGAAACCGGCACCGCTGTCAGGCACCGCCGGTTGGCATGCGGCCAGTGCGGCCACAGCGCCCATCGACAGGAATGTGCGGATCGTCATCTCTGCTCAGCCCTTTTTGGGTCCGTTCCGCGCCGGTTTACCACCATTTCTGCGGCTTGGCCACAAACCCGGCGCGGGCCTCCAGCGCATAGGCGGTGTTCAGCAAATCACCCTCTTCCCAGGGGCGACCGATCAGTTGCAGCCCCAGCGGCAGGCCCTGTGCATCCAGCCCGGCCGGCACCGCGATGCCCGGCAGGCCCGCCATGTTGACCGTCACGGTGAACACGTCGTTCAGGTACATCTGCACCGGATCGTCCGACGCCTCGCCCAGGCCAAAGGCGGCCGAGGGGGTCGCAGGGGTCAGGATCGCGTCGATGCCAGCGGCAAACACGTCCTCGAAGTCCTTCTTGATCAGCGTCCGCACCTTGCGCGCCCGGTTGTAATAGGCGTCATAAAAGCCGGCACTCAGCACATAGGTGCCGATCATCACGCGGCGCTTGACCTCGTCCCCGAACCCTTCGGCGCGGGTCTTTTCATACATCTCGGTGATGCCGTCGCCCTGATCCAGCCTGGCGCGGTGGCCATAGCGCACGCCGTCATAGCGGGCCAGGTTGCTCGATGCTTCGGCCGGGGCAATCACGTAATAGGCGGGCAGCGCGTATTTGGTGTGCGGCAGCGAGATGTCGATGATCTCGGCCCCTGCATCACGCAGCATGTCGGCGCCCTGCGACCACAGCGTTTCGATCTCGCCGGGCATCCCGTCCATGCGGTATTCCTTGGGGATACCGATCTTCTTGCCCTTGATGTCGCCGGTCAGCATCGACTCGAAATTGGGGACGGGCAGATCGGTGCTGGTGCTGTCCTTGGGGTCGTGGCTGCACATGGCTTCCAGCATGATGGCGGCATCGCGCACCGACTTGGTCATGGGCCCCGCCTGATCAAGGGACGAGGCAAAGGCCACCACGCCCCAGCGCGAACAGCGTCCATAGGTCGGCTTGATGCCGGTGATCCCGGTAAAGGCCGCAGGCTGACGGATCGACCCGCCGGTGTCGGTGCCGGTGGCCGCGAGACACAGGTCCGCCGCCACGGCCGAGGCTGAACCGCCCGAAGAGCCACCCGGTGTCAATTCCCGGTCGTCCGGCTTCCACGGGTTCACGGCATTGCCATAAACAGAAGTTTCGTTGCTGGATCCCATGGCGAATTCGTCCATGTTCAGCTTGCCCAGCATCACGGCCCCCGCATCGGCAAGGTTCTGGGACACGGTGGATTCGTATTCCGGCAGGAACCCTTCGAGGATACGGCTGCCCGCCTGGCTCGGCACGCCCCTGGTGCAGAACAGATCCTTGATCCCGATGGGCAGGCCGCACATGGCTGGCGCATCGCCGCCCTTGATCCGATCATCGGCGGCCTTGGCCCGGTCGCGGGCAATATCGGGTGTGTGGTGGACGAATGCGTTCAGCGCACCGGCGCCGTCAATGGCATCCAGGCAGGCGTCAGTCAGTTCCAGCGACGTCACATCGCCCTTGCGCAGGGCATCGCGGGCATCGGCCAGCGTCAGCTTGTTCAGATCGGTCATCATTCAACCACCTTCGGCACGGCAAAGAACCCCTCGCGCGCGTCGGGCGCATTGGCCAGCACCTTGTCCTGCTGGTGGCCATCGGTCACCATATCCTCGCGGCGTTTCAGGCGCATGGGTGTGACGGATGTCATCGGCTCGACATTGTCCACATCCACCTCGTTCAACTGCTCGATAAACCCGAGGATTGTGTTGAATTCGGCGGCCAGCGCGGGCAGGTGGTCGTCTTCTACCTTGATCCGGGCCAGCTTGGCCACGCGGGCGGCCGTGGTTTCGTCGATGGACATGGGCGAACCTCTCGTTGTTCTGGCGCGGCTTTACCGCGCCGGTCCTGCACCTTCAAGCCCGGGGCGCGTGCGATGACGGCGATAAACCTCGATCATCCAGCCAAGCATCAGGCCGTTCAGCAGGTGCCACAGGAAATGCGTGCCCAGCGGCAGGCTGGAACACAAAGCCTCGTCCACGCTGCGGGCGGTCAGTGACACAAACAGGATGGCCGCGCCGATGACAAAGCCCCGGGCCAGCGCCGGTGCGCGACGGCGCAGCATGGCCGCATAGACCAGGATCAGCGCCGGCACGGGGATATATCCCGCCGATACACCCAGCACAGGCAACTGCGCCCACAGCGGGATGGTCAGAGCGGCATAAGGCAGAAACAGAACAGTGCCCAGCAGCGCGGCCCAGATCGGCCATCCCGCCACATCCCGGTTCACGGCAAACAGATAGACCAGGATAAATGCGGCAATCGGTGCCACATCGACAATGGCCGCCCAGACCTGTGCATGGGTGTGAAACAGGTAGCTGCCCAGGCCGATGGCCCCCAGAATCACGCACAGCACCCGCGCCATGGGCACGCCCGCACTGCGCCGCCACATGATCAGGGCCGCGACGACAAAGGCGAGGTTGGTCACCGCATTGACCGGCTCGGCCCAATATTCCGGCCCCACCCGCTCGCAATACCCATCGATCCGACGCAACAGGTCCATTGTCTCTGTCCCCAAAAAATCCCCGCCGGAGGCTCCCGCAGCCGGCAACTCGCGCTAAGGTGGGCCGAAAGGGAGGACATTCAAATGAATATCATCTGGCTGGGCCACGGCAGTTTTCGGATCGAGATCGGGGACCAGGTGCTGCTGGTGGATCCGTGGTTGAACGGCAATCCCATGATGGAGGGTCTGGACCACGGTACCGCGCTCGACGGAGCGACTCATATCCTGGTCACCCACGGCCACTTCGATCACACCACCGACGTGGTGCAGATCAGCAAGGACCGCGATCTGCCCGTGTCCGGCATCTATGAACTGGCACAATTCCTGACCGGTAAGGGCGCGGTCGAGGGGCACGCCTTCAACAAGGGCGGCACCATCACGCTGGGCAATGTGACCGCCACGCTGGTGCCTGCGTCGCATTCGTCGTCGATCGCAGTGGACGGGCGCGGGGCCTATATGGGGATGGAGTGCGGCTATATCCTGCGGCACGGAGAGGCCTGCCTGTACCTGTCGGGCGACACCGACATCATGGCCGACATGGACTGGATCGGGGATTTCTACAAACCGCAGACCGGCATCCTGTCGGCGGGCGGGTATTTCACCATGGACATGGCCGCCGCCGCCTATGCCGCGAAACGCTATTTCGATTTCAGGACCGTGATCCCCTGCCACTACCGTACCTTCCCCATCCTCGAACAGGATGCCGCGGCGCTCACGGCGGGCCTGCCGGGCGTGAACGTGATCGAACCACAGGTGATGCAGGCGATTTCACTCTGATCGGTGCGCGCACCGGTGGCGCGGCAGTTCAGCCGCCCGCGGCCTGACGCGCATAGTCCGCGGCGTCGAACCAGCCGCGCGATGCCTGCACCTTTCCATCCGGGGCAAGGTCCCATTCCTCCCATCCGCGCACGGTCAGCGGGTGGCCGGTGGACGCATCGTGACCGGTGAAGGTCCAGACATAGACCAGATGATCCCCCGCCGCGCGCACCGCGTCGCAGGACAGGGTCAGATCAGGGACATCGGCGTGAAAGCCCGCCGCCATCTCGGCCACTTTCGCCTGCCCGGTCCAGGGCGAACCACGGTTGATTACGATTTCTCCGCCCTTGGCAAAGAAAGCGGCCACCGCATCCGGATCACCGGAATTCCACGCGGCAGTATAGTCTTTCGCCAAACACTCGGCTTGTGACTGATCCATTTCTCAAATCTCCCTTGCTGCAAACCCGGTCAGGATGCGCGCATTCCCCAGGTCAGTCCACAAGTGTTGCCGATGCCCTGACAGGCGAGCGGAAACCGCCACGGTTTCCGGCGCGTTTTCCGTGTCGGAAAACGCCTAGCGGCGCGCGGCAAAGAAGTCCTGCAACAAACGCTCCGCCGCGGCCGCACCGATCCCGTCATAGACCTCGGGCACATGATGCGCCTGGGCGTGGGAAAACACCCGCGCGCCATGGGCCACGCCGCCCGATTTCGGGTCCGCCGCGGCGTAATACAGGCGCCCGATCCGCGCCGCGGAAATGGCCGCGGCACACATCGCGCACGGCTCAAGCGTCACGTACAGTTCATGGCCCACCAGCCGCTCCGACCCCGCCGCGGCACAGGCTTCGCGGATGACCAGTATTTCCGCATGCGCCGTGGGATCGTTCAATGCGCGCGTCCGGTTTCCGGCCTGCGCGACGACCTTGCCGTCCGGACCGACCATCACCGCACCCACCGGCACCTCGCCCCGTGCGGCGGCGGCCCGCGCCTGCGCCAATGCGGCGTCCATGTGGCTGCGAAATTCCATGGCCCGCATCCCTGCCCCTTTCGCTGCGCCCGCGCAACCGCTAAAGCCGCGCCATGAACACCGACACCCCCAAGGGCGACCGCATCGCCAAGGTCATTGCCCGCGCAGGCGCAGCCAGCCGTCGCGGAGCCGAAGCGATGATCGCCGCGGGCCGCGTCACCGTGAACGGCAAGACCATCGACAGCCCCGCGCTGAACGTGACCGACGCCGACAGGATCACCGTGGACGGCGCGCCGCTGCAAGCGCCCGAACCGGAACGGCTGTGGCTCTACCACAAGCCCGCAGGCCTGGTGACCACCACCAGGGATGAACAGGGCCGCGCCACCATCTTCGACAAGCTGCCCGAAGACATGCCGCGCGTGATGACCGTCGGACGGCTCGACCTGAATTCGGAGGGACTGTTGCTGTTGACCAATGACGGCGCAATCAAGCGCAAGCTGGAATTGCCCAGCACTGGCTGGATGCGCCGTTACCGCGTGCGCATCAACGGACGGCCAACCGACCAGATCCTTGAGCCGCTGCGCGCCGGAGTGACCATCGAGGGCGAGCGGTTCCAGCCCATGCAGATCACCCTTGACCGCCAACAGGGGGCCAACGCCTGGCTGACAGTGGGCCTGCGCGAAGGCAAGAACCGCGAAATCCGCCGCGCGATGGAGCATGTCGGGCTGGTCGTGAACCGTCTGATCCGGATCAGCTATGGCCCCTTCAAGCTGGGCGACCTGAAACCCGGCGCCGTGGAAGAGGTGCGGCGCCGCGTGATGCGCGACCAGTTGGGACTGGATGCAGAAACCCCCACAGGCACGGCCAACCCACGCCCGAAACCGCAGCGGCGGCGAAAACCGCGGTAACGCCCCGGAGCAGCCATTTTCTTGCCCACGTTGCATGGTTCAACGGGCGGCATGACCATCCTTGTGATCTTTCTCAGCTTTTGCGCCGCAATCGTGTCGGTGGCGTTCGTGTTCTGGCAGTTCCGCGCGGCATTGCGCACCATCGCAGATGTGCTGCACCTGAACCTTGGCGGTGACGGCCCGACCCAGCGGCTGTTTCCGAACCTGGCCTTTCTGGGCCTGTTCCTGCTTCTGATCAATCTGACCTGGTTCTAGGGGGGCTTTGACATGCTGGTCCAACTTCTGTCGCTGACCGGAAACAGGTCCGACCCCACACTGGGCGACGTGCCAAAGGACCCGCGCAACCAGCAGGCCGTGGGCATCCTGTTCTTTGCCGTTTTGCCGCTGGCCTTTTCCATGCTGGATCAACCCAGCGGTTTGAACCTGCTGCTCTGCGGCGGGCTGCTTGGGGTGTTCGGGGCCGCACTGTATTGCATTTCCCTGGGGCTCAAGGCGGCCGCGACCTATGACGAAGCGACCGTCGCGAAACGGCCCAAATACCCGCTCAAGCTGATTGGCGCGGGCCTGATGGGTCTGGCTGTTGGTCTGACCACCACCATGCGCGGGGGTGACATCATGCAGATCCTGCTCGTCGCCGTGATCGCATTTGGCCTGACCGTTGTGTCCTTTGGCCTCGACCCGCTGCGGCACAAGGGCCTGGACACGGTCGAACAGCGCCAATCCCACAAGGTGGGCCAGAAAAGCCACGCCGCCCACGAACGGCTGGTCGAAATCAAGAAACGCGTGGCCCCGCTGGGTTGCCCCGACATCATGCCGCCGCTGATCCGGTTCGAAAAGGCGGTGGAAAAGATGTTGCAAGCCGTACAGGACGACCCCGAGCGCGCCCGGAGCCTTCAGAAATACCTCGGTGTGTACCTTGACGGTGCGGCCGAGGCGTCAAAGCGGTTTTGCGCCATCTATCGGGGCACCGGCGACACGCAGGCCCACGCCCGTTTCATTCAGCTTCTGAACGATCTGGGCCAGTCCTACGAGGCCAAGGTGCAGGACTACCTGTCCCAGGGGCGCAGCAGGCTGGATGTGCAGATTGACGTGCTCAGCGAAAGCCTGGCCCGCGAGGCATCCGACCGGGCCTGACGCATCGCGGCGGAAATTCCCCCTTGCGCCCCAACCGCCCCGTCACGATCTGACAGGGGCACGGAATGGTGCTTGGGTTGATGGCACGGGTCAGCGGAACATGCCGTAAGCGCATGGAAAACGCGTGTCGCTCGGCACTAGTGCTGCATGTGCATTCTGCCTATAGTCGCACACAGCCAACGGTGGGGACCCTTGATGCAATCGACCGCCTTCCAGAAAATCGCATTCGCGGTGCTGATCGCGCTGATGTTCGGCGTGACCACCGGACTGTTGGGAGGGCTGTAGACCATGGCGCAGCGATACGGCGGCAAATACAGCCCCGACCCCGACGACGCGCCCGACACCGGCGAACGCCCGGCCTTTGACCGGGCGGCCGTGGACCCGGTGGGTGCGCGGGCCAATGTCATGTTCATCCCGGCCATCCCGATGGTGTTCATCGCGCTGGGATCCGGGGCCGCCGCGCTGGTCATGTCCCTGATCTCGGCCGCAGCACTCACGCTGGCCGCGTGGCTCCTGCGCGAGGGGTTGCGGGCCGAAGCCGCGTTCAACGCCCGCAAGGTGGCGCGCCGCCCCGCCATGCCGCGCAAGCTGGTGGCGGCGTGCCTGGTGGGCTTCGGCATCACGCTGGCGGCCTATCGCTACGAACCCGGCATCATCGCACCGCTGCTCTATGGGCTGGCCGCATTCGGCCTGCACCTGGCCGCATTCGGCATCGACCCGCTGAAATCCAAGGGGCTCGAAGGGGTCGACACCTTCCAGCAGGACCGTGTCGCCCGCGTCGTCGACGGGGCCGAGGATCTGCTGGCCGCAATGACCGACGCCATGGCCCGGGCCGAGGATCGCAAGATGGAATTGCGGCTGGACAAGTTCAAGACCACCGTGCGTGACCTGATCCGCACGGTCGAGGAAGACCCCCGCGACCTGACCCAGGCCCGCAAGTACCTGGGTGTGTATTTGATCGGGGCCCGCGACGCGACGTCGAAATTCGCCGACATCTACAGCCGGACACGGGACAAAAAGGCGCGCGATGACTACGCCGCCCTGCTCGACGACCTGGAACAGAATTTCGCCACCCGCACCCGTAAGATGCTGCTCGAGGACCGCACCGACCTGACCATTGAAATCGACGTTCTGCGCGACCGCTTGCAGCGCGAAGGCGTGCGCGTATCGCCCGCCGATGATGTTACAGATTAAGCCAACAGGAACCACACCATGTCAGATACCATTCGTCAAAAAGCCGAAAGCGCCATGGCGCAGGTCGAGGAAGTCACCGCCGTCGTGCTGGCCGAACCCAAGGACGCGGGCGCCATCGTCCCGCTGGCCGAGGCCGACGCGCCGGTGAGTGCCGAAATTCGCGCCCGGATGGACGAAATCGACATGGCCGACACCAATTCCATCGTCTCCTTCGGCTCGGCCGCGCAATCCGAATTGCAGACCATCAGTCAGGCGATGCTGGCCGATGTGCGCAACAAGGACGTGGGACCGGCGGGTGACAGCCTGCGCAACATCGTGACCACGATCCGCGGCTTTTCGATCAGCGAGCTGGACGTGCGCCGCGACCGCACCTTCTGGGAAAAGCTGTTGGGCCGGGCCGCACCATTCGCAAAGTTCACGGCCCGGTTCGAATCCGTGCAGAACCAGATCGACAGGATCACCGACAACCTGCTGGCCCACGAACACACGCTGCTCAAGGACATCAAGTCGCTCGACCTGCTCTATGACAAGACGTTGCAATTCTATGATGAACTGGCGCTGTATATCGCGGCAGGCACCGAAAAGCTGGAAGAGCTGGACAAAAATGACATCCCCGCCGCTGACGCCGCCGTGCAGGCCGCACCCGAAGGCGACCAGGTGATGAAAGCGCAGGAACTGCGCGACCTGCGCGCCGCCCGCGATGATCTGGAACGTCGTGTGCATGACCTGAAACTGACGCGGCAGGTGACGATGCAGTCGCTGCCCTCGATCCGGCTGGTGCAGGAAAACGACAAAAGCCTCGTGACCAAGATCAACTCGACCCTCGTCAACACCGTTCCGCTGTGGGAAACCCAGCTGGCGCAGGCCGTCACCATCCAGCGCAGCGCCGAGGCCGCCGCCGCCGTGCGCGACGCCAATGACCTGACTAACGAATTGCTGACCTCGAACGCGGCCAACCTGCGCGAAAGCAACAAGATGATCCGCGAAGAGATGGAGCGCGGCGTGTTCGACATCGAAGCGGTCAAGCAGGCCAATGCCGACCTGATTGGCACGATCGAGGAATCACTCCAGATCGCCGACGAGGGCAAAGCCAAGCGCGCCGCCGCCGAAGAGGATCTGAAAAAGATGGAGGCCGACCTGCGCGACACGCTGGCGTCGGCCAAGGCGCGCAAGGACGGGGTCGGCGACAATGCCGGCACCGCCGTGCCGGGCTGATCATGTTCACACGGCCAGCCTTGCGCCCATTGCGGGCGCTGACGGGGCTGGCCGCCCTTATGGCTGTTTCGGCCTGCGAGATGCTGCCTGAACCCGCTTTGCCAGAAACCGAACAGCAGGTGGAACCGGCGTCGGTGTTCATTCCCGACCCGGTCCGCCCCACCTCGACCAAAAGCGCAGAACTGCGCGGATATCTCGGCGCTGTGCAGTCCAGCCAATTGACCCAAGGCCTGTTGCGCCGCGACGGCGGTGGCCCCGATACACCTTTTACGTCCGACATGTTGGCGCGCAATTTCATCAGGATCGCCTTTTTCAATGAATATGGCGGACCAAACCTGCGCCGAGGAGGTCAGACACGCCTGCGCCGGTGGGTCGACCCGGTCCAGATGAGCGTGGTCTTCGGATCATCCGTCCCCCGCAGCCAGCGGGACCGCGACACCAGGGACGTCGAATCCTATGCCCGGCGGCTGACGCGGGCCACGGGGCACCCGGTGACGGTCGGTCCCAACCCGAATTTCCTCGTGTTCTTTGTCAGCGAAGATGACCGCGCCACCACCATCGACCGCATCGCACCCATGCTGCCGGGCGTGACACAGACGAACCTCGCACCGGTCCGCAATCTCAGCGACGACACCTATTGCGCCGTGGCCGCCTATGCAGGCGGCGATGACCCGTATGTCTATACCGCCGCCGTGGCCGTGATCCGGGCCGAAAACCCGGACCTTTTGCGCCTGTCCTGCATCCACGAGGAACTGGCACAGGGCCTTGGATTGGCCAATGACAGCCCCGAAGCGCGGCCCAGCATCTTCAATGACGACGACGAGTTTGCCTTGCTGACCACCCATGACGAGGCGCTGCTGGCCATGCTGTACGATGATCGGCTGTCGCCCGGCATGGCGCTGGAACAGGCCCGTCCCATCGTCCGCGATCTTGCGTCGGGAATTGTTGATGGGGCCGGACCATCGTGACCATTCCCCTTTCCATGCCGCACGTGACGCGGCACAACTGACACGACGGCCACCCGGCCAACTGCATTACAGGAGACACCCCATGGGCATTTTCGATTTCCTCTCCGGTGAATTCATCGACGTCATCCACTGGACTGACGACACCCGCGACACCATGGTCTGGCGCTTTGAACGCGAGGGGCACGAGATCAAGTACGGCGCCAAGCTGACCGTGCGCGAGGGGCAGGCGGCGGTGTTCGTCCACGAAGGGCAGTTGGCCGATGTGTTCACGCCGGGTCTGTATATGCTCGAAACCAACAACATGCCCATCATGACGACGCTGCAGCACTGGGACCACGGCTTCAAAAGTCCGTTCAAGTCCGAGGTCTATTTCGTCAACACCACCCGCTTCAACGACCTGAAATGGGGCACCAAGAACCCGATCATCTGCCGCGACCCCGAATTCGGCCCCGTGCGCCTGCGCGCGTTCGGCAGCTATTCGGTCAAGGTGGCGGACCCGGCCCGGTTCCTGGTCGAAATCGTCGGCACCGACGGCGAATTCACCATGGACGAGATCAGCTTCCAGATCCGCAACATCATCGTGCAGGAGATGTCGCGCAGCCTCGCGAAATCCGGCATCCCGGTGCTGGACATGGCGGCCAACACGCGTGAACTGGGCCAGATCGTGGCCAAGGAGATCAGCGCCCAAATCGCCGAATATGGCCTGACCCTGCCGGAATTGTATATCGAAAACATCTCGTTGCCGCCGGCGGTCGAGGAGGTGATGGACAAGCGTTCCTCGATGGGCGTGATCGGAAACCTGAACGAATACATGCAGTTCCAGGCCGCCGAGGCATTGGGGCGCGAGGGCGGCGGCGCATCCGACGCAATGCAGGCCGGTCTTGGGGCAGCCATGGGTCTGCAAATGGGGCAGCGGGCCGCTGCAAACCCGTGGGGCGCACAACCTGCACGCACCGCCGCAGCCGCACCACCCCCGCCCCCCGTCGAACATGTTTGGCACGTGGCCGAAAACGGCGAAACCAAGGGCCCGTTTTCCAAGGCGCAGCTGGGCCGCATGGCTGGCGGGGGCGAGTTGAGCCGCGAAAGCTATGTCTGGACCGCGGGCCAGGACGGCTGGAAAAAGGCCGAGGACGTGACCGAACTGGCCCAGCTGTTCACCATCCTGCCACCACCGCCCCCTCCGGGGGTGTAGGGGCCCGCCGGAAACATCCAGACGCAATCGGCGCAAAAGAGGCAACGTCGGCTTCGAGCCCATACCTACCGGGTTTCTGCAAAGCGGCGAATGGTGGCTTGCAGGCGCGAATGGGTAGGTTTCGTTTTCTTGAGAACCCATGATAGCCTCACCTACCATGTCGTCCGTCCATCTTATTCGTCAGTCCTGTCATGCTGTTTTTCGGGCCATATGCGCCGAAAACTGCGCAATTGTATTGGTCCGTCAGGGACGCAAGTCCGCGCGGACGAAAGACGCAGAAACCGTGATCCGCACAGGATACCTGGGCGTCTTGCCAGCGCGGGTACCGCTGATTATCAAAAACCAACCAAGTCAGGGCAGCTATACCGCATCTGCCCTGTTGTTTGACGAGAGGGCTCTGCAAGAGCTGGCGGTGCCGCCCGGTGATCGCCACGCGACGTCGCGGGACGACCGTCTTATTACTGCCTTCGAACGTGCTGCGACCGCGCTGGTCGATCCACTCTGCCCCAAACGCTTGCGCGAGCATACTGTGCGAGAGGTCTTGCTGTGGTTGGCAGAGGTCGGGATTGGCTTTGGCTCACCGGTTCCTGTCGGTTTTCAGGACCAGTTGCGTGCGCATGTCTCCGCTG
>JBCBFX010000023.1:0-47895 GCA_038527345.1 Pseudomonadota bacterium
CAAGGCTGGGGGCATCGCGGTTGCGGCCCGCTCCCGCAGGCCGCTGGTGCAGGGCTTGCGCGGCCTTCTGTTGGCGGCCGAGATCTGTGTGATGGTGACGGCCTTTACCGTGCTGGGGCTGGTGGAAAGCCATGCGGTCTTTGCCGCCTATCCGCTGATCGTGGCGGCGTTGTCCGGTCCCATTCTGGGCGAGCGTGTGGGTTGGCGGCGGTGGAGCGCGATCGGCGTGGGCTTTGTCGGCGTGCTGTTCATCCTGCGCCCCGGTCTGGACGTGTTCGATCCGGCGGCCGTGATCCCGCTGGTGTCTGCCATCATGTTCGCGACCTATGGCCTGCTGACCCGCTATGTGGCGCGGGACGACAGCACCGCCACCAGCTTTTTCTGGACGGGAACGGTGGGTGCGGTGGCGATGACGGCGGTGGGGCTGTGGTTCTGGGAGCCGATGAGCGCGCCGGACTGGGCGTGGATGGGGACGCTGTGCCTGACCGGGGCGTTAGGCCATTGGCTTTTGATCCGCACCTACGAGGTGGCGGAGGCAAGCGCGGTCCAGCCCTTTGCCTATTTCCAGATGGTGTTTGCCGCCGCCGTGGGCATCACCCTGTTCGGCGAGGCGTTGCAGTGGAACGTGGCGATGGGCGCCGCCATCATCGTGGCGGCAGGCCTATTCACCTGGTGGCGCGAACGGCAGCAGGGTTGAGCCGGTCAATTCCTCGGAGAACGGCATGGGCAGGGCATCGCCACCCAGGCGCGCGCGATAAATCGGCAGGCTTTCGGTCACCCGCATCACATAGTTGCGGGTTTCGCGGAACGGGATGTGTTCGATCCAGTCGATGACGTCGAAATCCTCGCCCAGATCACGCGGGTCGCCGTAAAGCTCCATCCAGCGGTCGGCGCGGCCGGGGCCTGCGTTGTAGGCGATGGACATCAGCACCACGTTGCCGTCATAGCGGCCCGCCATTTCGCTGAGGTAAGCCGCGCCAAGTTCGGCGTTGTAGACCGGGTCGGTGATCATCCGGTCGGTTGTGTGGTCGTCGCTGCGGCCCAGACCGGCGGCGACCTCGCGCCCCGTGGCGGGCATGATCTGCATCAGGCCGCGCGCACCGACACCCGATTGCACCGATGGGTCGAATTCGCTTTCGCGGCGGGCGATGGCCAGCGACATTTCAGGTGCCATGGGCAGGTCGGCCCGGGCAAGCGGGTGCAACGGATAATAGGGCGCATGCAGCGTGATGCCGCGCCGGGCCACTCGTTTGCCGATCATCACCGCCAGATGCGGTTGCTCTGCATCCAGGGCCGCTTGCCCCAGCATCCCTGCCTCGGCCCGGTCAAGGTCGTCGGCAAGGTGGGTCCAGAACCGTTCCGCCAGGTCCAACTCGCCCGAGGCTTGCAACAACAGCCCTGCTTCGAACAGGTCGCGTCGTGGCAGATCAGAGGCGCGCCAATCGGCAAAGGTCTCGGACCCGTCCAGATCGGGGTCGATGGGCAGGCCCCCGCGTTCGGCGGCCAAAAGACCGTAGAACGATGTCTGGAATTGCGCACCATCGGCGAAAGCTGTGTTGGCGGCCTCGGTGTCGCCCGCAGCCTCATGCGCGCGTCCGATCCAGTAGCCCGCGCGCCCCCGCGAAATAGGGGAGCGGATGGCGGCGCGGTGGTTCCGGAAGTGCTGCAATGCCGTTTGCGGGTCGTCCAGCAGGCGCAGGGCGATATAGCCCGACAGCCATTCCAGATCGGCATAGGCGGACCCTTCGACAAGCCAGTGCTGTGACGCCAGCGCGTAGGCGCGGGCCGGTTCGCCATCGCGCATCTCGTCCCGGGCCAGTGCGCGGCGGCGGTTCGCCCATCCGGCGGGTTCGCCCAAGGTCTCGGCCGTGGTCGAGCGTTCCAGCAGCAGCGCCTTGGCGTCGTCCCATCGCCCCTTGCGCACCCGCCATTCAAAGCGGTCATGGGCCAGACCGGCGTCGTCCGCCAGCGTTTCGGGGATCTTGTCGATCAGGGCATCCACCGCGCCCTCGCGCCCCTGCAGGGCCAGCCGCGCGCGTGCCAATGCCACGCGGTCCTTCGATACAAGGTCGTACATGCGGCGTGCATCGTCCGCCTCTCTCGCCCAAAGCATGGCGTCTAGGCGGGCCACGTGATGCGGTTTCAGCAGATCGCTGTGGGTGGCAAGAAACAATGCATGCGCGGTGTCGTTCATCTCCATGGTGCGCCAGGCCAGAACGACGGAGGCATCCGCCTCTCCGGCCTGTCCGGTGGCGCGCAGGGCTTGGGCGTGGGCCAGCACGCCCCGTGGTGTTTGCGGCGGGGTTTCGGCAAAAAAGGCCAGCACGGCAGCGTCGCCTGCGGCGATGATGTCGGGTTCGGAGCGGCGGCGCAGGTAGGCCTCGCCCGGCCAGTCCGGGCGACGGTCGAGAAAGCGGGTGATATCCTGATACGTGCCGCGCCCGGCACGCAGGCGTTGCCATTCGATGACGTCGGCGGCCACTTCTCCGTCGCGTGCGGCAAGGCGCGCGGCAGTGTCCCAGCTGCCGTTTCGCAACGCATCCATCGCCCAGCCCAGGGGGCGGGGACGTTCGGCCAGGGCGGTGGACACCAGCAGGAGCACCGCAAATAGTCCAAGGGCAATCCGGCTCATGTCTTGCATTTCCTGTCGCGCCATGGTGTGAGCCATGAGCATATGCGTGGATCGTGCCCTTTCAACTCACGTTCCAGGTATTAGCGGTAATTCATCCCAGGCCCTGCCTGCCAAACCTGAAAAAGGAGCGTGAGAATGTTCAAAGGTTCTATGCCTGCCCTCGTCACGCCGTTTCGAAACGGCGCTGTGGATCTGGAAGCCCTCAAGAAACTGGTGGAATGGCACATCGGCGAAGGGTCGCACGGGCTGGTGCCGGTCGGCACCACAGGCGAAAGCCCGACGCTGACGCATGAAGAACACGAGACGGTTGTCGAAACCGTGGTCAAGGCCGCGGCAGGCCGCATACCGGTGATTGCCGGGGCCGGATCCAACAACACGATCGAGGCGATGCGCTTTGTCGAACATGCCGCGCGCGTCGGTGCGGATGCGGCCCTGGTCGTCACGCCGTACTACAACAAGCCTACGCAGCGCGGTCTGATTGCCCATTTCACGGCGCTGCATGACTGCGCCGACATTCCGATCATCATCTACAACATTCCCGGCCGCAGCGTAATCGACATGACGCCCGAGACCATGGGCGCGTTGGCCAAACTGCCCCGTATCGTCGGGGTCAAGGACGCGACCGGCGATCTGGCCCGCGTCTGCGATCAGCGCATGGCCTGTGGGGCGGATTTCATCCAGCTGTCGGGCGAGGATGCCACGGCCCACGGGTTCAACGCCCAGGGCGGCACCGGGTGCATTTCGGTCACGGCCAATGTCGCGCCCAAGTTGCTGAGCCAGATGCAAGAGGCCTGTCTGGCCGGTGACTATGGCACGGCGCTGGGACTCCAGGACCGGCTGATGCCGCTGCACAAGGCGATCTTTACCGAACCGGGGCTGGTCGGTGCCAAATACGCCATGTCGCAGCTGGACCTGTGTTCCGAAGAAGTGCGTCTGCCCCTGACAGGCCTGTCCGACGACACCAAGGCGCTGGTCGATGACGCCCTGCGCCACGCGGGTCTGACCAATTGAAGCGGCGGGCGGACCGTCAGGTCCGCCTTACGGGCTAAGCTGTGCGCTTGCCGTAATAGAGGCCGACCACATGCTCGGCCTCTGCAAAGAAGAGCCAGCGCGAGACCAGTGCCCCCGCCACGTGGCAGACCACGGCGACCAGTGCCATCCAGTGTGAGAACGGCAGCGCCAGCAGCACGATGGGCAGCGCAGCCATCAGCAGGATCGAGATGATCCGCAGCTTTTGGCTGTGCTTGCGCCCCACCACATAGGCGAATTCGCGCAGCAGATAGTTGGTGCCGGTATGCGGCGGCTCGAATGCACGGACGGTGCCGCGGTCGCCCAGGCCTGTCGCGGTGGCCAGCGTGGTGCCGGACCCGGCGAGGGCGCCATCACCCACGAACCACAAAACGATCTGGATGATCCCTGCAATCGCGATCAGGATCATGGCGATGCTGACCTGACCGGCCAGCAACGCGCCTCCGCCCAGCGAATAGCTGAGGAACATCGCGGGCGTCAGCGGTGTGTTCCAGCGCGGGATCGTCTTGAGCTGGGTATAGATCATCGAAGTGGTGAACACCGTCAGCAGCGACAGTATCGCGCCCATGATGCCCAGCAGTGCCCAGCGCTCGCCCAGAAACACCAGTCCAGCGCCGTAGATCGCCATGACGACCAGCGCGGCCACGGCGCACCACCCCTCGCGGCTGAGCCACGAGGAACGCCATTGACTGAACGCCTTGAGCGCGCGTTCCGGGTGGCCCAGGTGGAAGGTCGAGGACATCAGTCCGCCGACCGCCGCCAGATAGGCGATGGTGAAGAACGCGAATGCCGACCACCCCGTGACGCCGGGCATCCCCAGCCCGAGAAAGGTCAGAAGGCCAAAGCCGATCCCGGAAAAGACGGTAAAGAAGATGACGGAGGGTGCGGGATGCATCAGAGTTTCTCCAACGTCTTGTCGAGCCAGCCTAGAAAGCCCTTGGCTTCCTGCGCGACGGGTTCCAGATAGGGGGCCAGCACGTCGAATTCCTCGACCGGGGCGGACAGCGTGTCCTTGGGGCGCGGTGGCAGGTACTGGTTGACGGGCTTGGTGCCCTGTTCCGGCATCAGGTCGATGCCGCCGCGTTCGGCGGTCAGTTTCGACACGTTGCTTTCGGGGTCCGCAAAGTCCCCGAAGTGGCGTGCGCCTGCAGGGCAGGTGCGCACGCAGGCCGGTTCACGATCTTCTTCAGGCAGATTATCGTTGTAGATGCGGTCGACGCAAAGGGTGCATTTCTTCATCACCTTTTCAACCGCGTCCATTTCGCGCGCGCCGTAGGGACAGGCCCAGGCGCACAGGCCGCAGCCGATGCAGTCCGTTTCGTTTACCAGCACGATGCCGTCCTCGACCCGCTTGTAGCTGGCCCCGGTCGGGCAGACGGTGACGCAGGGCGCGTCCTCGCAATGCAGGCAGGATTTGGGAAAGTGGATCAGTTGGGCGTCGCCGGTGGCGGGTTGCACCTCGTAGCTGTGCACGCGGTTCAGGAACGTGCCCGACGGGTCCGCGCCATAGGCGTCGGTGTCGGCCAGGGGCGCGCCGTAGTTTTCGGTGTTCCAGCCCTTGCAGCTGATCACGCAGGCGTGGCAGCCGACGCAAGTATCCAGGTCGATGACAAGGCCGAGCTTGCGTTCGGTGGATTGGGGCAGGGTGGTCATGTCGTTGTCCTCGTTGAGAGGGCAGGACTGGGGCGCTGCCCCAGACCCCGGGATTTTTTCTGGACAGAGACGGGGACGGGTTGGTGCACCGCCCCGATGGAGGTGGTTCTGGAACTGTCCCAGTGCGCGATGAAGTAGATGAAGGTGCCGATGGCGATGGCCAGAAAGGCAAGGATTGCCAGCAAGGTGCGTTGGATCCCGGTCATTTGCCCACCTTTCGCGCCACGGTGTCCGGTCCTTTGCCCACGGGTGACTTGATCGGGCCAAGGGCCGGTTGGCTTTCGGCAGGTGCATCGGCTTTGGCGATCCGCACCTTGAGGTCGAACCACGCCGCCTGTCCGGTAATCGGGTCTGAATTGGCCCACCGCAGCCCGTCACCCTTGGGCGGCAACAATTCGTGGATCAGGTGGTTGAGCAGAAAGCCCCTTGTCGCTTCGGGCGCGTCCTCGTCCAGCGCCCATGCGCCCTTGCGCTTGCCGATGGCGTTCCAGGTCCAGACCGTATTTTCGTTGAGCGCCGCCATTTCCAGAACCGGCACGGTGATCTCGCCGTGGGGCGATGTGACACGCGCCCAATCGCCGTCTGTCAGGCTGTTTTCGCGCATCAGTTTCGTCGGCAGGTACAGCGGGTTGTGCCCGTGCAATTGCCGCAGCCACGCGTTCTGTGAGCCCCATGAGTGGTACATCGCCATGGGCCGTTGCGTCAGTGCGGTGACGGGGTATTCGTCGCCGCGGTTGTCTGGGGCCGGGTCATACCAGATTGGCAGCGGCTCCATCGAGGACTTGATCCGGTCGCGCAGGTGATCGGGGGGCTGGCGGTCGCCGTGGCCCTCTGCGGCGAGTTGAAATTTGCGCATCGGCTCGACATAGAGCGAGAACAGGTAGGGTTGCGGGCTGTCATAAAGCCCCATGCCCACGGCCCAGTCCTGATACGCGGCGTTCCACGGTTTGTAGTAATTGGCGCCTTCGGGGATGTGTTCGACAAAGAAGCCGCCGTTTTCGATGTAGTTGTCGAGCTGGCCGTCGTTCACCCCGCCACGGCCCGATTGCAGGCCCTTGTCGCCCATCCGCCAACCCGCCAGCGGGCCGATGCCCGGCTTGCGTTCGTGATTGACGATGTAGTCGGCGTAGTCCGCGTATTTCTGGCTGCCGTCGTCGTTGGTGAACCCGGGCAAACCCAGCCGCGCGCCCAGATCGCACAGAACTGACTGGAACCCGCGCACATCTCGGTCCGGTTCGATCACGGGCCAGCGGATGGCGTCCGCCGCCGCGTCCGCCTCGCAAATGGGGCGGTCCAGCAGCGAAATACAGTCGTGCCGTTCCAGATAGGTCGTGTCGGGCAGGATCAGGTCGGCATAGGCCACCATTTCAGAGCTGTATGCATCCGAATAGATGATGCGCGGGATCACGTAGTCGCCGTTGTCGTCCTGATCCGTCAGCATGTCGATCACGCCGCGCGTGTTCATGGACGAGTTCCACGACATGTTGGCCATGTACATGAACAGGGTGTCGATCCTGTAGGGATCGCCTGCGTGCGCGTTTGATATGACCATGTGCATCAGACCGTGCGCCGACATCGGGTTTTCCCAGGTGAACGCCTTGTCGATGCGGGCGGGCGTGCCGTCGCCCTTGAGTGCGAGATCGTCGGGGCCGTGTACAAAACCCAGGTGCGGGCCGTCGAGCGGTGCCGCCGGTGTCACCCCGCAATGCGGTTTGGGATGTGCGGTCGCAGGCTTGGGGTAGGGTGGTTTGAAGCGGAAGCCGCCCGGCACCTCGACCGACCCCAGCAGGATTTGCAGCACGTGCAGGGCGCGGCAGGTCTGGAACCCGTTGGCGTGGGCGCTGATGCCGCGCATGGCGTGGAAACTGACAGGGCGGCCCTGCATCTTGGTGTGGGTTTCGCCACGAAAATCCGTCCATTCCTGATCCAGCTCGAAGGCTTCGTCAAAGGCGACGCGCGCGATTTCGGCGGCCAGGGTTCGGATGCGAGCGGCAGAGATGCCGACGCGGTCAGCCACGGTCTCGGGGGCGTAATCGTCTGACAGGTAGCGTTCCGCCATGTGCTGCATCACCGTGCGGTGGCTGATGCCAGCGTGTCGGTGGGTGGCGGTCAGGTCGGGCTTGACCCCCTTTTGATCGAACGGGGTCAGCTTGCCCGTCGTCCGGTCGATCACCAGTTCCTTGCCGTCATCATCGCGCAGCAACAGGCCGAACTCGGGCGATTTTTCGTCGCCGTTCACGAGGCAGGGGGCATTTGTGTATTGCGCAAGGTAGTTTGCGTCAATCTTGCCTGCGTTCATCAGACAGTGGACAAGCGCCAGGATCAGCAGGCCATCGGTGCCCGGCGTGATGCCGTACCAGTCGTCGGCCACAGCGTTATAGCCGGTGCGGATCGGGTTCACGCCCACGACCCGCGCGCCGCGCGCCTTGATCTTGCCGATGCCCATCTTGATCGGATTGCTGTCGTGGTCTTCGGCGACGCCGAACAGGATGAACAGCTTGGTGTGGTCCCAATCCGGCTGCCCGAATTCCCAGAACGCGCCGCCCATGGTGTAGATGCCCGCGGCCGCCATGTTGACCGAGCAGAAACCGCCATGGGCCGCGTAATTGGGCGTACCGAAGTTCTGGGCCCAGAAGCTGGTAAAGGATTGCGACTGGTCGCGCCCGGTGAAAAAGGCCAGCTTGCTGGGGTCGTCCTTGCGCACCGGGGCCAGCCATTCGGTGGCCAGTTCCAGTGCCTCGTCCCAGCTGATTTCATGAAACTCGCCCGACCCGCGCGGGCCAACCCGTTTCAGCGGTGCGCGCAGGCGCGAGGGGGCGGTGACCTGCATGATGCCCGCCGACCCCTTGGCGCACAGCACGCCCTGGTTCACCGGGTGGTCGCGGTTGCCTTCGATATAGGCGACTTGACCGTCCTTCATATGCACGTTGATCCCGCACCGGCAGGCGCACATGTAGCAGGTCGTCTTGCGTACCTCGTCCGACACTTTCGGCGACAGGTTCAGGTCTGGCTGGTCCTTGGGCATCAACTTTCTCCTGTCATGAGTGCCAGCGCATCGGTGGCGATCTGGCGTTCTTCGTCGGCTTTGACCACGTGCACAGGTACGTCGCCAAACAGGCTCAGGTGTTCCATGATCCGGGCGCGGATGGGTTCTGCGTTTTCGCCGATACCGCCGGTAAAGGCGACTGCGTCAAGTCCGCCCATGGCCACGATGGCGCTGCCTGCGTGCCGCGCGGCCCAGTAGCAGAAATGTTCGACGGCCAGTTTGGCGCGGTCGGTGTCGGCCCCCAGCAGCAGGCGCATGTCGTTGCTGCCGCCCAGACCCTTGAGGCCGCTTTCGTGGTTGAGCAGGCGCGATGCTTCGTCCGCGCCATAGATCTCGGCCAGGCGCAGCACGGCCATGCCATCAATGGCACCCGACCGGGTGCCCATGGTCAGACCGTCCAACGGGGAATACCCCATCGACGTGGCGACTGACGTGCCGTCGCGGATGGCACACAGCGATGCGCCTGACCCGAGGTGCAGGGCCAGCAACCGCTTTGGCAGGTCCGCTCCGAACTGCGTGACGATCCACGCATAGCTGAGGCCATGGAACCCGTAGCGCCGGATGCCCATGCTGCGCGGTTCGCGGGGCAGGGCATAGGTGGTGGCGACCTCGGGTTGGTGGGCGTGGAACGCGGTGCCGAAGCTGGCGTATTGCGGCAGGCCGGGGGCCAGCGTTTGCAACGCCCGGATGCCGGCCAGGTTGTTGGGGTTGTGCAGCGGGGCCAGCGGCACCGCGGCCTCGATCCCGGCGATTACCGCGTCGGTCACGGCGCAGGGCTGCACCAGCGATGTGCCACCATGCACCACCCGGTGGGCGGCGGCGGTCAACTGGCCGATGCTGACCCCCTGCCGTGCAAGGCTGTCGAGGATCATCGTCAGCGCGGCGTCGTGGTCGGGCGCAGCGACATTGCGGTCTTCGGCCCCCAGCTTCAGGTGCGCCAACGCCCCGCCGATACCGCTGACCTGCCCGGCCATCACGCAGGTCAGGTCCGGCTGGTATACCGCCACCTTGATCGAGGACGATCCTGCGTTGACGACCAAAATCATGCGGCGGCCATGATGGCACCCAGCGCCACCGAAGACAGGCGGGCCGCCGCCGGATCGGCGCGGGATGTCAAAAGGATCGGCACCTTGGCCCCCATTACGATGCCGCCCGCGCATCCACCCGCCAGGTAGACAAAGGATTTGAACAGCGCGTTGCCCGACACGATGTCCGGCACGATGATCGCGTCGGCCTGACCTGCGACTGGGTCGTCGGTCAGCTTCTTGGTGGCGACGGATTTGGGCGAGATGATGAGGTCCAACGCCAGCGGGCCGGAGAAATCTGCATCGTCGATATTCTCACCTGCCCAGTCACGCAATGCGCGCCCCTCGATGGAAGACGGCACGCTTTCGATGGGAGACTCGGTGGCAGACAGGAACGCCACCTTGGGGCGGGCATTGCCCAGCCGGTGCAGCAGCTTGACCACTTCGACCGTGGCGTCCTTGCGCGTGTCGAGGTTCGGATCAACGTTCACAGCGGCGTCCGAAATGGTGATCGAACCGGAACCGTCCGCCGTGGTGATGTGAAAGATATGCACGAACCGACGGCCCGTGCGCAGGCCCGCATCGCGGGACACGGCGGCGCGCATGAAGGCGTCGGTGTGCAACTGCCCCTTCATCAGAACATCGGCGCGACCTTCGCCGCAGGCCACAGCGGCGGCCATGCCCGACGCAACCTCGCCCTCGGCTTCGATGATCTCGAAGCCCGAGATGTCCCAATCCAGCTTGCCCGCCTCGTCCTCGATCATGTGGCGTTCGCCGGTAAAGACCGGGATCATCATGTTGGCTTCTGTCGCCTCTTTCGCAGCTTTCATCGGCAACGGCGCACCCGCCCGGGCAATGGCCACGCGCGGGCTGGGCAACTCTTGCGCCATCGCGATGATGTGCGGCGGCGCAATGGCCTGGGCGTCGGACAGGAAGGATGTGGGCAAAATCCATGCCTCTTGGAAATGAAAAGAGGACAGGAATCGCCCTGTCCCCCCGATGCTTAGCAGATCACGCGGCGCTTTGCGGCACCATATCGTCCTTGGAGATGCCAGCGACCGAAACGGGCTTTTTCATCGCGTCGCGACGGAAGGGTTCGCCCAGTTCCTGGTTCAGGCACACCTCGATCAGGGTGGTCTTGCCGTGTTTCATCTGGTCCTCGATGGCCTTGTTCAGCGCGGCCGTCAGATCGTCCATGTTGTAGACGGCGACACCTTCCAGCCCACAGGCCTTGGCGATACCGGCGTACGACACTTCCTCGTCCAGTTCGGTTCCGACGAAGTTGTCATCGAACCAGAGTGTGGAATTTCGCTTTTCCGCGCCCCACTGGTAGTTGCGGAACACGATCTGCGTGACCGGGGGCCAGTCGCCGCGCCCGATGGCCGTCAGTTCGTTGACCGCGATGCCGAATGCGCCGTCGCCGGCAAAGCCGACCACAGGCACGTCGGGCTGGCCGATCTTGGCGCCGACGATGGCGGGCAGGCCATAGCCGCAGGGGCCGAACAGGCCGGGAGCCAGGTATTTGCGGCCCTCGTCAAAGTCCGGGTAGGCGTTGCCGATGGCGCAGTTGTTGCCGATGTCGGACGAAATGATCGCCTCGCGCGGGAGGGCGGCCTGGATCGCGCGCCACGCCATGCGGGGGCTCATCCAGTCGGGTTTTGCGGCGCGAGCGCGTTCGTTCCACGTGGTGCCGGGATCGTCGTCTTCGTGATCCATCGACGCCAGTTGCTGCGCCCATGCCGATTTGGTCTGTGCGATCTTGGCCTTGCGTTCGGCGCGGCCTGCATCGCCTGCATCATCGCTCAGACCGGCAAGGATACCGCCCGCCACCTTGGCCGCGTCACCCACGATGCCCACGGTGACCTTTTTCGTCAGGCCGATGCGGTTGGGGTTGATGTCGACCTGAATGATCTTGGCGTTGGTCGGCCAGTAGTCGATGCCATAGCCGGGCAGGGTCGAGAACGGGTTGAGGCGGGTGCCGAGGCACAGGACCACGTCGGCCTCGCTGATCAGTTCCATGCCTGCCTTGGACCCGTTGTAGCCCAGCGGCCCGGCAAAGAGCGGGTGCGAGCCGGGGAAGGCGTCATTGTGCTGATAGCCCACGCAAACCGGCGCATCGAGACGCTCGGCCAGATCCATCGACGCTTGAATGCCGCCTTCGGACAGCACCACGCCCGCGCCGTTCAGAATGACGGGGTTCTTGGCCCCGGACAGCAGACTGGCCGCGTCGGCAATGGAGTTCTGGCCGCCGGGCGACACCTCGAATTCGATGGGATCGACGATTTCGGTGTCGATCACTTGCGTCCAGAAATCGCGGGGGATGTTGATCTGGGCGGGGCCGGACAGGCGCTTGGCCTGGCTGATCACGCGGGTCAGCACCTCGACCACGCGGGACGGGTCACGCACCTCTTCCTGATAGGCAACCATGTCTTCGAACAGTTTCATCTGCTCGACTTCCTGGAAACCGCCTTGGCCGATGGTCTTGTTCGCGGCCTGCGGGGTGACCAGCAGCAGCGGCGTGTGGTTCCAGTATGCGGTTTTGACGGCAGTGACGAAGTTGGTGATGCCGGGGCCGTTCTGGGCGATCATCATGGACATCTTGCCGGTGGCGCGGGTGAAGCCGTCAGACATGAACCCGGCGGACCCTTCGTGGGCGCAGTCCCAGAACTTGATCCCTGCGGCCGGGAACAGATCAGAGATCGGCATCATGGCCGAACCGATGATCCCGAACGCATGTTCGATCCCGTGGCGCTGGAGACATTTCACAAAGGCTTCTTCGGTCGTCATTTTCATGGAGGCACTCCCAATGAGGGCGTCGAATCGCCCGAGCAGTTTGGCATATAGGTTAGTGTGACGGTGCGGGGGCGGTTAGGGCCAGATTTTCTGCCGTGTTAGGTCCAGTGAAGCCGCCGATGGCCTCGGCGATCCGGGCGATGCCCGGGGCGATCCGGTCCACCGGGATCGACGAGTATCCAAGACGGTAATAACTGCGTGGCTGATCCGGCCCGGCAAAGAACGGGTGGCCGGGTTCGATCAGCACGCCCTGCTCTTCCAATCGCTTGGCAAGCACCACGGTATCCACCCCGTCGGGTGCGCGCATCCAGTAGGATGAACCGCCGAATGCCCCCTGGCCCGCGATGTCCAGACTGTTGGCCAGGATTGCCTGCTGCATTGCGTCGCGGCGGGCGTGCAGTGCGGCGCTCATCTTGCGGATCTGGGCGTCGTAGTGGCCCATCGACAGGAAATAGGCCGCCGTGCGCTGCACGTGGCCGGGCGGGTGGCGCAGCACGGATGTGCGCAGCGCGCGTGCCTCGCGCAGGAACGGTTCGGAGCCAACCAGGTAGCCCAGCCGCAGGCCCGGAAACAGCGACTTGGAAAAGCTGCCGACATAAACGACGCGCCCGTCCGTATCGATGGACTTCAGCGCGGGCGAGGGCGTTTCGAGGAACGACATCTCGAACTCGTAGTCATCCTCGACGATCAGGGCATCCAGATCGCGGGCGCGGTCCAGCAATTCCTGGCGCCGGGCCATGGGCATGGTGGCGGTGGTCGGGCAATGGTGGCTGGGCGTGGTAAAGATCACGTCGGTTTCAGGCGGGATCGCATCCGGTGGCAGCCCGTCGCGGTCCACGCGCACAGGGGCCATGTGGCATCGCGACTGCGTCAGGATTTCGCGCAGGGCTGGGTAGGACGGGTCCTCGAACGCCGCCGTCCGGCGCTGCGTCAGCAGAACCTGGGCCGCCAGCCACAGCGCGTTCTGTGCGCCCAGCGTGATCAGGATCTGATCCGATGTCGCGGAAATACCGCGCCGGGGCAGGGTGTTGCGCTGGATGAACTCGATCAGCTGCGGATCGTCCTGATCGAAATAGTCCGAGGTCAGCGCGGCAAAGTCGCGCTGCCCCAGCGCCTGCAATGCGCATTGCCGCCAGTTGGCGTGATCGAACAGCTGTGGGTCCGTCTGGCCGTAGATGAACGGATAGCGGAAGCGCGCCCAGTCGCGTGGTTTGCTGAGCCGGCTGCTGCCCCCGGCAAAGCGCTGACCGATGGCGCGGGCCCAGTCCACGGCGTCCTGCTGCACCTGCTGGGGCTGATAGACCGGCGGCACCGGCGCGTTGGCCGACACGAAATAGCCGGACCGCCCCTTGGACTTGAGATAATCCGAAGCCACAAGTTCGGTATAGGCCAGTGTCACGGTGATGCGGCTGATGCCCAGATGGGCGGCCAGCTTGCGGGTCGAGGGCAGCTTTTCCCCGACCTGGAACCGGCCCGACAGGATGCCGTGGGCGATCATCTGCTGCACCTTGCCTTGCAGGGTGCCCTGATGGGTGGGGTCCAGGAAAAAGGTTTCGACGGGGATGGCCATGAGCTTTTGTAAACTGGCCCTAACCGGGAATCAATCTGGTCTTACGCACGGTCCAGTTGCCGCGAAAGTGGCGATGCACCGCATGTGCACCGTTTGTGCACCGAACGTGCACCGTGCGGTGCAGCAGCAGTTCGTTATCACGGATCGGGGCATTCTGGGTCCGAAACGCGATCAGCAAAGGTCAGGCCCATGCCCACCAAATCCACAGCCCGCACCGAAATGATTTACGAACTGGAACGGCTTCAGGACGAGTTGGAAATCCACTGGTTGAACCCCAGCCTGCCGGATGACTGGACCGGCATGGAAAGCGCCGATCCCATCGACCCGGACCGCACACGCGTGACCCTGCGGCTGGACAGCGACATGTTGCGCTGGTTCCGCAAGCTGGGGCCGGGATACCAGCGGCGGATCAACCGGGTGCTGCGGGTTTATTGGCTGGCGCTGGTTTGCGGACAGATCAAGGCCTTTCCCATGGACGATACGACCCCGCGCAAGCGACAGGACATGGAGGCCATTGCAAAGGGTCTGCGCATGATGCGGGCGAAGTGGCGCGAAGAGGGTTAGGCGCGCGCTTGTCGCAATGCTTGATCGGTGCGGGCAAGCGGTGGCAGGATACCGGAATGTCCAAGCACCTTTTCTTTTGGACCGGCTTTTTCGCCGCGGCCCTGCTGGTGGTGCCGATTGCCGCAGGCATCATGGGCGCGGCGGAACAGGAGTTGCGCCGCGCTGCGGTGCTGATTTTTGCCGTTGTGTCGGGGCTGGTGCTGGCGCTGGTGCTTGCGTTGTTGTTTCGGGATCGGATCCTCCGCGCCGTTCTGGGCCGTACCGAGGCCACGCTGAGCGATGTGTCGGCATCGTTGATCGATGGCGTTTCGGCCGCAGCCACTGGCGACAGCAAGGCGGCGACGGCCCATGCGCAGGCGTTCGTGCAGCGCGGGATCGGCTGGTACACCTGGAGCAGTTTCTATCGCTGGGTGATCGCGACCGCCGTTGCGCTGCTGTTGGCCTTTGGTGCGTTTGTCGGCACCGTGCTGCTGTTCGAGCAGAACCGGAAACTGGGTGAACAGACCGTCACGTTGCGCGAACAGACCGTCACGCTGGGCCGTCAGACCGATGCGCTGGAAATCCAGACCCAGCGATTGACCGAACAGACCGATTTCATGCGGTCGCAGACCGATCTGATGCAGGCCCAGACCGAGCGGCTGCGCGAACAGAGCGAAGCCGCAGCCATGCAGAACGAGATCATGACGCTTTCGCTGGTGACGGAATTGCGCGACCAGATGCTGTCGACAATCGAATCCCGGACAACGATTGATGCGATGCGGGCCACCGGCTGGCAGGGGATCGACAGCTGGCTGGTGGCCGGCGAGGACGCGGATGGACGGTGCAGCCTGAAGTTCAGCGACAGCCACATCGTGCATTCCAGCCCCAGCGACGCCACGCTGGGCGCGATCAAGGCGCTGGCCGCGCGCGGCGTGCTGGGCGACCGGGTGATCGAGGCATTGCAGCTGCTGACCGTCGACCGGCATGGCGGCGTTGCCCTTGGCGCGCTGCTGGCGCTTGAAAAGGCGGGGTATCCGCAGGTCGACGGTCATGTCGGCCTGCAAAACGTGATTGCCACCGAAGCGCTGGTTTTACACACGCAGGGCTACAAGCTGGACTTTTTCGGTGCGGCGCTGGTGAATTTCTATTGCCCACGCTGCCAGATCGGCGTGACGGGTTCGATGATCTATGTGCAGCCCGGCGATGACGTGTCTGGCTATGGCAATCTGGAATTGTTCCGGTCAACTGGCGGCGAAACCCGCGAGGGCGTCGTGGTCCGCCCGGCAGGTTGGGTCCCGCCCGACGACCGGATCGGAACCAAACTGTCGATCGGCAGCTATTTCGACGAGCGCCAGGAGGCGTGGTTGATCACATTCGAGCCGGAGCCCGTGTGTTCAGCCCTTGAAGATCTGGCGCGGATCAACCCGGTTTTCACATTGGAACGGGAGTGATGCGCCCCGGTGCAGTGTCGCGCCGGGGCGTTTCCATCAGCCGAACACACGGCCCAACGCGCCGTCCACAGCATCGACGATATGGTCGATATCGTCTTTGGTCGCGATCAGCGCGGGCGAGAAGCAGAGCGTGTTGTTCTTGCCCGGCAGGCTGCGGTTGGTGGCCCCGATGATCACCGCCTGGCCCATGCAATCCTTGACCACCGCCTGCACCTTGGCCTCGTCCGCGGGGTCGCGGCTGTCGCGGTCCTTGACCAGTTCGGCGCCCAGGAACAGGCCTTTGCCGCGCACATCGCCGATGACGGCGTGCTTGTCCTTGAGTTCAGCCAGCTTGCCCAGCATGTAGTCGCCCATGGCCGTGGTGTTTTCGAGCAGGTTCTCGTCCTCGATGATCCGCATGTTTTCGATGGCCGCTGCCGGGCCTGCCGTGCAGCCCCCAAAGGTCGAGATGTCGCGGAAGTAGTTCATGGGATCCGACATGTCGTCCATGAACATGTCGAAGACTTCGTTCGTGGTCGCCAGGCACGATATGGCGGCATAGCCCGATGCGACACCCTTGGCCATGGTCACCATGTCGGGCTGGATGCCGTAGTGCTGGTAGCCGAACCATGTGCCGGTGCGGCCGACGCCGCAGACGACCTCGTCTATGTGCAGCAGGATGTCGTACTTTTTGCAGATCTCCTGCACGCGTTGCCAGTAGCCTTCGGGCGGGACGATGACGCCGCCGCCGGCGGTAACGGGTTCCAGGCAGAGCGCGCCGATGGTGTCGGGGCCCTCGCGCAGGATGACCGCTTCGATCTGGTCGGCGGCCCATTCGCCGTAATGCTGGTCGGGCGCGCCGTCCTGTTCGTGCTTGCGGTATTCCAGGCAGTGAGGCACCCGCACGAAACCGGGGGTGTAGGGGCCGTATTGCGCATTGCGCTCATCCTGGCCGCCCGCCGACAGGCACGCGATGGTGGTGCCGTGATAGTCGCGGTCGCGGTACAGGATCTTGTGCTTTTTGCCGCCGTAGCGCTTGTGCGCGATCTGGCGCACGATCTTGAACGCCTTTTCATTCGCCTCGGACCCGGAGTTGGCGTAGTAGATGCGGTCAAGGCCCGGCATCTTTGTCAGCAGCTTTTCGGCGAACAGCGCGCCGGGAACGGACCCGACGGTGCCGCCGAAGAAGTTCATCTTGACGATGGCGTCGCGCACCGCGTCGCCCATGGATTCGCGGCCATAGCCCACGTTCACCGTCCAGACACCGCCCGAAACCGCATCGATGTGTTCGATGCCCTTCTGGTCCCACACGCGCAGGCCCTTGCCCTCGATGATGATCTTGGGATCGGCACCGGTAAAGAACGGCTGGTGCTGCACCAGGTGGTGCCAGACATTTGCGCGGTCGGCTTCGACCACACGGCTGATATCGTTTTCGGAAAAGGTTCCGTCCATGTCGCTGACCTTTCAAAGGATGACCGGATGCCGAATTCGCGTCCGGAATGCACGCTGGGGCACACAATCGCTGAGAATCTGGTCGTATAAGTAGGGCCAGATTCCGTCCGTAAGTAAAGCCAGTTTGACGGGGCAGACGGGCATGATCCGGCTTCTTGCGGTTCAAAACCCCCTGTTTTCAGGCCCATGACCCGCATTTTGCAAAGTGACAGGCCGGGTTTGGTGCAATCAAATTGTGCGCCTTTCTTGGATTTAGCGTTGATCCGGGGCGGATTATCGGCTCGGATCACGCCAGCGCTGCGCACCTGCGCGGCCATGAGAGGCGGGGAACCGTCCGAAGTTCATCTGACGCACGGGCCAGGCCCGGGCGAAAAAACACGGGAGTTTAAAGATGATAATCAAATCCAAGCTGATGGGTGCCGTCGCGGCCACGGCCATGCTGGCAGGCGCGCAAAGCGCCATGGCAGACGGTCACGCCGGCGAAATCACCGTTGCCTATTTCCTTGAATGGCCAATGCCGTTCCAGTTCGCCAAAGAGACCGGCATGTACGAAGAGGCCATGGGCGGAACCAAGATCAACTGGGTCAGCTTCGACACCGGCACCGCCATGAGCGCGGCGATGGCGTCGGGCGACGTGCAGCTTTCGGTCAGCCAGGGTGTGCCGCCGTTCGTGGTTGCCGCATCCGCTGGTCAGGATCTGCAAATCCTGGACGTGGCCGTGTCCTATGCCGACAACGACAACTGCGTCGTGGCCGAGGCGCTGGAAATCGACAAGAGCAACGCGGGCGAACTGGCCGGCAAGAAAGTCGCCGTGCCGCTGGGGACCGCCGCGCACTACGGCTACCTGAAGCAGATGGGTCACTTTGGTGTGGACGTCGGCAGCATGGAGATCGTCGACATGGCCCCCGCAGAAGGCGCGGTTGCGCTGGAACAGGGTGCCGTCGACATGTTCTGTGGCTGGGGTGGCGCGCTGCGCCGCGCGACCGAGTTCGGCAACGTGCTGCTGACCGGCGACGAGAAAACCGAGCTGGGCATCCTGGTGTTTGACGTGACATCCGGCCCCGCGGGCTGGGTTGCCGAAAACGGTGACATGGTGTCGACCTTCCTCAAGGTGACGGCAGAAGCCAACGCCATGTGGGCCGACGAGGCCAACCACGCCAAGATGCTGCCGGTGATCGCCAAGGACGCGGGCATGGACGAAGACGCGACGATGGCCACCATCTCGACCTTTACGTTCCCCACGGTCGAAGAGCAGCTGAGCGAAGGCTGGCTGGGCGGCAACGCGCAGTCCTTCATGAAGGGCGTGGCGGACGTGTTCGTCGAAGCCGGGTCGATCGACGGCGCGCTGGACACCTATGAGAATGCTGTGAACACCGGCCCGCTGGCCGCGGCCAACTAAGCAGCAACTTTCCGATGCCGGGCGGACCACGTGTTCGCCCGGCTCATTTTTTCGGTGCGCGGGCGGGGAGAAGACCATGAGCGGACTGGGTATTGAAAATATCTCCATGCGATTCGATTTGCCGAACGGAAGTTCGGTGCAGGCACTCAAGGATGTGACCCTGCACCTGCAACCGGGCGAATTGATGAGCGTGCTTGGCCCGTCGGGCTGTGGCAAGACGACACTTCTGAACATCGTGGCCGGCTTTCTGGCCCCGACCGAAGGGCAAGTGACCCTGAACGGTCACCGGGTCGAAGGGCCCGACGCGGAACGCGGCATGGTGTTCCAGCAGGGCGCGCTGTTCGAATGGATGAGCGTGCGCGACAATGTCAGCTTTGGCCCGCGCATGAAGGGCCAGCGCCCCGGCGACTACATGGGCAATGTCGATCACCTGCTGGATATCGTCGGATTGGGCGAATTCAAGGAAAAGGCGATTTACGAGTTGTCGGGGGGAATGCAGCAGCGTGTGGCCCTGGCCCGCTGTCTGGCCAATGACCCCGACGTAATCCTGATGGACGAACCTCTGGGCGCGCTGGATGCGCTGACCCGCGAAAAGATGCAAAGCCTTGTGCTGAAGCTGTGGAAGGAGACAGGCAAGACCATCATCCTGATCACCCACTCGGTCGAAGAGGCATTGCTGCTGGGCGAACGGTTGCTGGTCATGGCCCCGCGCCCCGGCCGTATCCACAAGGAATACCGCCTGCCCTTTGCTGATCTGGGCGTGGATGCGGACCTGCGCGAAATCAAGAAACACCCCGAATACAATTCCACCCGCGAGGAGATCCTGGGCATGATCTGGGACATGGAAGAGGAAATCATGGGACGTACGGAGGCCGCACAATGACGGGTTTGCTGATCCTGCTTGTTTATGTGGCGATCTTTGCCGGATCGTTCTTTGCCATCAAATATCTGGTGCAATCGACGCGGCGCGATTTTTCGTCCCTGAAAACCGTGACCTTTGGCGACGAAAGTGCGGTGGTGTCGAACCGCTGGGCCAGTGTGATTTCGGTTGCCACGATCTTTTTGATCTGGGGGTCGTTCACGGGGTCCAACCTTGTGCCCGGCTTCTTGCAGGCACCGGGTCCGTTCGTGGGCGAGACGTCGTTCACCTACACGCTGGATGACGGCAACGGGGCCACGGATGATGCGACCGTCTTTGTTCGCGTCGTGGACTTTGGCGAGGATGCCGCGAATTTCGAGGTCGAGGCGGGCGACGGCTTTGCCAAGGACGATGCGCTGTCGATGAACACGTCCCGGTCCAAAACCCTGATCTTTGACAGGAATGACGATGCCAAGCGCAAGGATGGCGCTCAGATCGTGGCCATCGACGGGCAATCGATTGCCATCGGCCAGCCGGTGACCACCGACAAGGGCCGCTTTGCACTGACCGACAAGGGTGCCATCAGCTACAGCCCGCCCGCCGGGTTGCAGATGGACCCCGTTTACCTGCCGCCCCCCGAGGGGGTCGTGGACCGCCTGATCGAGATCGGGACCGAAGGGTATCGCGGTTTCACCCTGCTGGAGCACCTTGGCTATTCGCTGTTCCGGGTGATTGGCGGGTTCTTCTTTGGCGCGCTTTTGGGCATTCCGCTGGGCTATGCCATGGGGCTGAACGGCTGGTTCCGCGGCTGGTTCGATCCCATCGTGGAATTCATGCGGCCCGTGCCGCCGCTTGCTTTGATCCCGCTGGTCATCATCTGGTTCGGTATCGGCGAGGTCGGAAAGATCATCCTGCTGTTCCTGGCCGCCTTGTGGATCATGGCCATTGCCGCCCGTTCCGGTGTCAGCGGCGTGCGCATCACCAAGGTGCACGCGGCCTATTCGCTGGGTGCCAGCAAGTGGCAGATCATGCGCCATGTCATCATCCCCAACTCGCTGCCCGACATCTTTACCGGTGCGCGTGTGGCGATGGGGGTGTGCTGGGGCACGGTGGTGGCGGCCGAGCTTGTCGCGGCGAGCCAGGGGGCCGGCATGATGATCATGGTGGCGTCCAAGTTCACCCTGACCGACATCGTGATCATGGGTATCATCCTGATCGGCGTGATCGGCTTTGGCATCGACATGCTGATGCGGTGGGCCGAACGGCTGCTGGTGCCATGGAAAGGCAAGGGCTGATCCAGGCGCGGCGGAGAAGAAAAAACACAGGGCCGGGGGTTTCCCCGGCCCTTGTCGATTATTGCAGGCCCGCCGGGTCCACTATGCCGCGTGGGCAGCCTGCGCTTTGGGGATCGGCGGCCCGGATCAGTGCGCCGACATCCGCGCTTTCCGTAATCTCGCCCAGCAATGCGATCTTGAGTTCCTGGATCAGCACGCGCCCCTGATCGCCGGTGCAATTGATCTGCACCCGGTCCCCGGCGCCTGCGCCAAAAGCCTGGTCAAAGGCCGCGCGGATCTGGGTCGCAGTGAGTTCGGCACCGACATGTGCTGCCAGCAGGTCCCCGACCGCCGAGCCATTGATGGCGTCCAGCACCAGCAGCGTGTCGTCGTAATATTCGTCCCCGCCCCGGTCGCCGAAAAAGCAGGTGCCATGTTTGATCCATTCGTGCCGGTCCAGAAAGCTGGCGACGCCGGGCATGGCAACGGCGAGCCGCTCGGCGGTATCGGAATCGAGCGCCGGTGCGGGCAGTTCGCTCCAGCGGCGTTGCTCGTCGAGCCATTTTATCTCGGTCGGTACACCGCAATAGTCGTTGCCGCGTGGTTGCGGCCACAGACCGTGCAGGGACAGCTGGGTTTCGGTGATGGGCAGCAAGCCCTGGTTCAACTGCACGCATTCCGTCTTGGACGGGCGTGTTTCGCAGAAGGCGGGTTGCCAGCTGGCGGCCAGCAGCAGGTCCGTGGCCTCGTTCCCTGGAACGACGTCAAGATCAATGTCGTCGTCCGGTGCGGGCTGGTCGGGCGATGCGGCGATCACGTGGACGCCGCAGGCCTTGTTCACCCAGCGCGCGGTGGTCACGGGCGCAGTGTCGATCCGCACCTGAAACCAGTCGCCCCCGACCTTGTTGATGCCGATCATGTCATAGGCGCCGTGGTCGACCACCACGATATCGCCCGGATTGGTGAGCCGGTTCTTGGACTGGTACGCCTCGCAACGGTCCAGCGCGATGAACCAGCCGTCAAGCGGTTCCTGCGCGGCTGCGGTGGTTGGAAGGGCCAGCGTTACAAGGGCCAAAGCACAGGCGGCATAGCGTTGAAATCGCATTTTGATACCTCTCGATTGGCGGAAATGAACAGCCACAGGATACACGAAATGCGTGTGGAGACGCAGTGAAAACGGGGTGAAGTGGTGGGGCGGCGCGCCGCGAACGGAAACGGAACTGTGAGCTTGGATGCGCTGGCTGCCTGCCGCACGGCGGAGCCGATGCGCGTCAGTCAGCGTCCAACTGATCGGGCAGAGCGGGCGTGATGCACGTGGATTGCGGTTTGGGGATGGTGGAGCATAGCGGGATCGAACCGCTGACCTCCTGCATGCCATGCAGGCGCTCTCCCAGCTGAGCTAATGCCCCATCCTTGGGTGGCTGTTTCCAGCCGTGCGCCGCTGATTAGGCGCTTTGCCGGGCGGGATCAAGCGAAAAACCCCGCCCTGGCATGTCTAATTACGAGTCGTCGTCTTCGGCTGCGACGTCGGCCAATTCTTCGAGTGGGACGTTGTCCTCGTCCTCGTCGTCGTCCAGCAGATCGTCGTCCAGTTCGACCTCGACGTCATCCTCTTCCAGCACCTGATCGTCATCGGTGGACGCTGTTTCGACCTTGGCCTTTGTGGTTGCGGCGTCTTCGGCGTCGGCGGCGATCATGCGGGTCTTGGAGCTGTCGACCTCGACCGCCTCGCCCGTGTAGGGGCTGACGATGGGCGAGCGATTCATGTCGTAAAACCGTTTGCCGGTGGTGGGGCAAAGCCGTTTCGTACCCCATTCTTCCTTGGGCATGGATCATCCTTTTGGTTGCTTTACGGCCACGCGGGGCGTCGCCTGAATCTCGGAGATTCTGGGCAAGTGCCACAAGGGCGGGATGGAGTCAAAGCCTAAACCGGACAGGTGCGCGAAACGCGGGTCAGCCGCCGGTCAGGTCAAGGGTGATTGCGACCGGTGCGCCCCGGTCCCGCGACCGGTTTGCCGCCTCGGCCAGGGCCAGCGCGTTCACCCCGTCCTGAACCGTCGCGGGCACTGGCGCGTCGCCCCTGCAGGCATCGACGAACGCCGCCCATTCGATGGCATAGGCCTGCATGTAACGCTCAAGAAAGAAGTGGACGGGTTTGGCCGACGTGACGCCGCTGTCCGTGGCCTTGCTCAGCGTGTTTTCCGGCACGTTGTCCACGCTCAGCGCGCCCTTGGACCCCAGCACCTCGACCCGCTGGTCATAGCCATAGGGCGCGCGGCGCGAGTTGCGGATCGTGGCCAAACGCCCGTCGGCATAGGTGAGCGTGACCACCGCCGTGTCGATGTCGCCCGCTGCTCCGATTGCCGGGTCCACAAGGCAGGACCCGTGCGCCATGACCGTGTCCGGCATTCCGAACAGAAAGGCGCACATATCGAAATCGTGGATCATCATGTCGCGGTAAAGCCCGCCCGACACCTTGATGTAGTCGATGGGCGGCGGTGCCGGGTCAAAGGACGTGACGGCCAGCAATTCGCCCGTGCCGATCTCGCCCGCGTCGAGGGCCGCCTTGAGCGTGGCGAAGTTGGGATCGAAGCGGCGGTTGAACCCCAGCATGACGGGTTTGTCATGGCTTGCGGTGGCGGCGCGTACCTGCAGGGCGCGGTCCAGCGACAGGTCGATGGGTTTTTCGCAAAAGATCGCCTTGTCCGCCTGCACCCCAGCCTCGATCAGGTCGGCGTGGGTGTTGGTGGAAGACGCAATCAGGATCGCGTCGATGTTCGGGTCGGACAAGATTGCATCCGGGCTTTGCGCCCTGATCCCGTGTTCATGGGCCAGCGCGTTCGCGGCATCTGGCATCACGTCGGCTACGGCCACCAGTTCGGACCGGCTGTCGGCCATGATCGAGGCGGCGTGGACCTTGCCGATGCGCCCCGCGCCAAAAAGTGCGACTTTCATTCCGTGTTCCTTTCGCTGGTCGGGTTGGCAAACGGCCCCGTCTTTCGTGCTGCCGGAATATTTATTCCAATTTCGTGATCCTTGGTTATAGTGCCGCTGTCAAGGTAAGAGGGCCCCATGAACCAGCCAGTACCGGTTTTGGCCGCGCCCGCAAGCGTGTCGGAATTGTTGGAGCGTCTGGATTCCTCCGATTTCGAATTGCCGAAGCGGTTGAAGCAATGCGCCGCCTTTACGCGGCAGCATCTGCACCTGATCGCCGTGTCCACCGTTTCCGAGATGGCGCGGTCGTCTGATGTGGCCCCGTCGGTTTACATGCGCTTTTGTCAGGCGCTGGGGTTTTCGGGCTATTCCGAGATGCAGGCGCTTTTCCGGGCCCGGGTTGCCGACTTCCGCCCAAATTACCAGGAACGGTTCGCGACCCTGATTGACGAGGGCGAGCGGGGCACCGGGCGCTTGTTGTCGGACTTTGCCGAGGCAGGCCATAAGTCATTGCTTGCACTTGCGAATACTGTGACAAATGATCGTCTGGACCGGATTGCGCGGGGCATGGTCGGGGCGCGTGTGGTGCATCTGGTTGGCCTGCGCCGCGCCTTTGCCGTGGTCAGCAACATGTCCTATATGCTGGACAAGCTGGGCGTGCCCGCCAACCTGCACCATGGTGCGGGGATGCTGAATTCGGCGCAGGGGATCGTGCCGGGTGACGTGCTGCTGGCCGTGACATTCGCCCCGTTTTCCGAGGAAACCATCGCCATGGCCCGTGCAACCGCACAGCGCGGCATTCCGGTTTACGGCCTGACGGATTCGGACCGGTGTCCGATTGCGGATTGCGCCGACGAGATGCTGATCGCGCGCGAGGACGAGGTGGCGGGGTTCCGGTCGTTGAACGCCGCGATCACGCTGACAACCACTTTGGCGGTCGCCGTGCGTGCCATGCAGCAGCAGAGTTGACAGGTCGCGCGATTCCAAAGTACGGAATAAACGTTCCATTTCGCGTCGAGGAGGGCGCGAAGCGGGTATCCCGAAGGCAGCTTCGGGCAAGAAGACGGGGAAAAGACCCCTTTTCATAAGGTCTAAGGGAGGATCCGATGAGACCATTTTTCAAAACGGTAGCGGCCGCTGCGGTCGTTGCATTTGCCGGGATGACCGGTGCTGCGGTTGCGGAAGGCGAGAAATACGTGCTTGTCAGCCATGCGCCGGACAGCGACACATGGTGGAACACGATCAAGAACGGGATCGCGCTGGCCGGTAAACAGGTCGGTGCGGATGTCGAATACCGCAACCCGCCCACCGGCGACATCGCGGACATGGCGCGCATCATCGATCAGGCCGCCGCATCCAACCCCGACGGCATCATCACGACGCTGGCCGATTTCGACGTGCTCAAGGGTCCGATCATGAATGCGGTCGATCAGGGCATCGACGTCATCATCATGAACACCGGCACGCCCGAACAGGCCCGCGAAGTGGGGGCGCTGATGTATGTGGGACAGCCCGAATACGACGCCGGTTTCGCCGCCGGTCAGCGCGCCAAGGGCGAAGGCGTGACCAAGTTCCTTTGCGTGAATCACGCCATTCAGCAGCCCACCGTGGGCGAGCGCTGCCGCGGCTATGCCGACGGTCTGGGCATCGAACTGGGTGACGCGATGATGGACAGCGGCACCGACCCGGCCGAGATCAAGAACAAGGTTCTGGCCTATCTGTCGGCCAACCCGGACGTTGACGGCATCCTGACCCTGGGTCCGGTGTCGGCGGATCCGACCATCGCCGCCCTGCAGGAAAACGGCATGGCCGGTGACATCCACTTTGGCACCTTCGACCTGGGCGAAGAGATCGTCAAAGCCATCAAGGGTGACATCATCAACTGGGGTATCGACCAGCAGCCGTTCCTTCAGGCGTATATGCCTGTGGTGATACTGGCCAACTGGGACCGTTACGGCGTGCTGCCCGGCAACAACATCAACTCTGGCCCCGGTTTTGTGACCAAGTCGGGCCTTGAGAAGGTCGAAGAATTCGCGGGCGAGTTCCGCTGAGACCAAGCAAAGGGCGGCCTGAACTGGCCGCCCTTTTTGTATCCGACGGGAGGGGGAAAGCCGATGACAGACGCACCAGCGACAGACGAGCGGGTCAAGGACATATCGCGCTTCAGGCAAGCACTGATCCGGCCCGAACTGGGCGGCATGGTGGGCACGGTCGCCGTGTTCACGCTGTTTGCCCTGTTCGCATGGGACAGCGGCATGTTCGCGGCGCAGGGCGTGATGAACTGGTCCATCGTGTCGGCCCAGTTCATGATCATCGCGGTGGGCGCGTGCCTGCTGATGATCGCGGGCGAATTTGATCTGTCCGTCGGGTCGATGATCGGCTTTGCCGGGATGATGATCGCCGTCTTTGGCGTGGTGCTGGCCTGGCCCATGTGGATGGCCATCCTGACCACCTTTGCCATCTGTCTTGCTTTGGGGGCGCTGAACGGCTGGATCGTGATCCGCACGGGCCTGCCCAGTTTCATCGTGACGCTGGCGTTTCTGTTCATTCTGCGCGGGTTCACCATCTACATCCCGCAAACGGTCGAAAGCAAAACCATCATCGGCGGCATCCGCGACGCGGCCGAGGGCGATTGGCTGGGCAGCCTGTTCGGCGGCAAGATCGGCTATCCCATATTCCAGTGGATGGGCGAAATGGGCTGGATCGCCACGTTCCAGCGCGGCACGCGCGAAGGGCAGCCGGTGATCGACGGTATCCCGATGCTGATCGTCTGGGCCATCGTGCTGGTCATCGTCGGCCATGTCATCCTGACCCGGACCCGGTTCGGCAACTGGATCTTTGCCGCCGGGGGCGATGCCGAAGCCGCCCGCAATTCCGGCGTGCCCGTCAACCGGGTCAAGATCATGATGTTCATGTTCACCGCCTTTTGCGCGACTGTCTTTGCCACCTGTCAGGTGATGGAGTTCGGGTCCGCAGGGGCGGATCGCGGGCTGCTCAAGGAATTCGAGGCAATTATCGCGGTCGTCATCGGCGGCGCACTGCTTACGGGGGGATATGGGTCCGTCCTTGGGGCCGCACTTGGCGCGCTGATCTTTGGCGTGGTGCAGCAGGGCCTGTTCTTTGCCGGGGTGGAATCGTCGCTGTTCCGCGTGTTCCTGGGCATCATCCTGCTGGCCGCCGTGATCCTGAACACCTACATCCGCCGCATCATCACGGGAGAGCGATAACATGGCTGATCCCATTATCCAGATGAAGAACATCGAAAAGCATTTCGGCAGTGTCATTGCGCTGGCGGGGGTGTCTGTGGACGTCCATGCAGGCGAATGTCACTGCCTGCTGGGCGACAACGGTGCGGGCAAGTCGACATTCATCAAGACCATGTCGGGCGTACACAAACCCACCGCAGGCGAGATCATATTCGAAGGTCAACCGCTGGATTTCGCCGACCCGCGCGATGCCATCGCCGCCGGGATCGCGACGGTGCACCAGCATCTTGCCATGATCCCGCTGATGTCGGTCAGCCGCAACTTCTTCATGGGCAACGAGCCGATCAAGAAGATCATGGGCCTGCGCTTTTTCGACCATGATTTTGCCAACCGCGTCACGATGGAACAGATGCGCAAGATGGGCATCAACCTGCGTGGTCCGGATCAGGCTGTGGGCACCCTGTCGGGGGGCGAGCGTCAGACCGTTGCCATCTCGCGCGCGGTTTACCTAGGGGCCAAGGTGCTGATCCTGGACGAGCCGACATCGGCCCTTGGGGTGCGCCAGACCTCGAACGTACTGGCCACCATCGACAAGGTCCGCAAGGAAGGCATTGCCGTTGTCTTCATCACCCACAACGTACGCCACGCGCTGGCCGTGGGGGACCGGTTCACCGTGTTGAACCGGGGCAAGACCCTTGGCACCGCCAAACGGGGCGAGATTACGCCCGAAGAGTTGCAGGACATGATGGCCGGTGGTCAGGAACTGGCGCAGCTCGAGGGGTCCCTTGGGGGTACGGTGTGATCGCGGATCAGGCAAAGTGGGTGGCGCAACGCGGTGCACCGCCCGATGTGCTGCGCATCTTTGCCTTTGACCACCGCAGCCAGTTCGAAGAGATGCCCGGGGCGACGCCCCAGCGTATCGGCCGGTTCAAACGCCTGTGTCTGAAAGCTGCGGTGCGGGTCCAGAATGGTCGATCCGGCCATGGCATCCTGTGCGATGGTCGATTGGGCGCAGACGCGTTGCGGGCAGCAGCCGATACCGGCCTGTGGATCGGTCGCCCCAGCGAATGGCCGGGCTCGCGCCCCCTGTCGTTGGAACCGGAGGTCGGCCCCGACGGTGCAGGGGTCGCCTGTTGGCCCAAGGCCCAGACCGTCAAGTGCCTGTGTTTTTGCCACCCCGATGACCCGGCCGACATGTGGGCGGCGCAAGAGGCCACGGTGTTGCGCCTGTTTCAGGCCGCGCGGTCTGCCGGACTGTCGTTCCTGCTCGAGGTGATCCCGTCGAAGTGCGGCCCCGTGGACGATGACACCACCGCGCGGGTGATCCAGCGCTTCTACGACCTTGGCGTCTGTCCCGACTGGTGGAAGCTGGAACCGTTCACGACATCAACGGCATGGTCCGCGGCGGTCGATGCCATCGCCCGCAATGACCCGCATGTCTGCGGCATCGTCGTGCTGGGCCTGGATGCGCCCGAGGCAGCCCTGGCCGACAGTTTTGCCCTGGCGGCGCGGCAACCGCTGGTGCGCGGCTTTGCCGTGGGCCGCACCATATTCGGTGATGTGGCCCGCGACTGGATGCTGGACCGTGTGACTGACGCCGACGCCGTGCAACGCATCGCGGCCAACTACGACCGCCTGTGCGCCATCTGGGACGCCGCGCGCACCGGGCACCCACACAAGGAAACCCGCCATGCCTGATCTTTTGCGCAAACCCTTTGGCACGCGGGGCAAGGTGCACGCCATCACCCCCGAAAGCGCCGGGTGGCGCCATGTCGGCTTTTCGCTCTACCACCTGCGGGCGGGCGACACGGCGGCCGAGGTGACAGGTGACCGCGAGGTCATCCTGGTGATGGTCGAGGGCAGGGCCGCAATCACCGGCGCGGGGCAGGACTGGGGCGTGCTGGGCGACCGGATGAGCGTATTCGAAAGGACGCCGCCCCATTGCCTTTATCTGCCGGGCGGCACTGATTGGACCGCTGTGGCCGAAACCGATTGCGTGCTGGCCATCTGTTCGGCCCCCGGCACCGGCGGACACGCCGCCCGCCGCATCGGCCCGGATGGCATCACCCTGACAGAACGCGGCACAGGCACCAACACGCGCCACATCAACAATATCGCGATGGAGGCCGAGGATTACGCCGACAGCCTGCTGGTGACCGAGGTCTTTACCCCCGCAGGCCACTGGTCGTCCTATCCCAGCCATCGCCACGACGAGGATGACTATCCCCGCATCACCTATCTGGAAGAGACCTATTACCACCGTCTGAACCCGGCCAATGGCTTTGGCATCCAGCGCGTCTATACCGATGACGGGCAGTTGGATGAAACGATGGCGGTCTCCGATGGCGACGTGGTGCTGGTGCCGCGCGGCCATCACCCGTGTGGCGCGCCGTATGGGTTCGAGATGTACTACCTGAACGTCATGGCAGGCCCCTTGCGCAAATGGCGCTTTGTCCCCGCCCCCGAGGTCGAATGGATCCTTGAACGCGACGGCTGAGCATCGCGGTTGCACCTTGCGCCCCGGTATGAGACGCCGGGGCAAGGAGGGCGCGCGCATGGCCGATCACATACTTGAAGGACAGCCGGACATCGCGCTGACCCTGCGCCGGTCGGCCCGCGCGCGGCGGATCACCTTGCGTATTTCGCAGATCGACGGGCGTGTGACGCTGACGCTGCCGAAACATCTGGCCGAACGCGAGGCGCTGGCCTTTGCCCGCGAAAAAGAGGACTGGATCCGGGGGCATCTGTCGGACCGGCAGTCGGACGTGCCGGTGACGCTGGGGGCCACCATCCCGGTGGCGGGGCAGGCGCGCCGGATCGTGGCGGGCAGCGGCCGCCGGGTGCAGTTGACAGGCGATGCGTTGTCCGTTCCGGGGGCGGCGGCGGGCGTGCCGCGTCGGGTGCTTGGTTTTCTCAAGGCCCACGCCCGCGATACGTTGGCCCGGTCCTGCGATCACTATGCCGGGCGGCTGGGCCGCCCCTATTCCGGGATGAGCCTGCGCGATACACGGTCGCGCTGGGGGTCATGTTCGTCCGCCGGGCGGCTGATGTTTTCCTGGCGCCTGATCCTGGCCCCGGCGGAGGTGCTGGATTATGTCGCCGCGCACGAGGTCGCGCATCTGGCGCAGATGAACCATTCGCCCGCCTTCTGGGCCGAAGTCACACGGATCCATGGCCCCTATGACACGCAACGCCGTTGGCTGCGGGTCCATGGTGGCGATCTGCACAGGTATCGCTTTGGTGATTGACGCGTGGCCCGCGTTGTGATCACAAAACGACATGAGCACCGTCGCCATACCGCGTGACACCGTCACGGCGGCCCACGACAGGGTCTACCGCCAGCTGCGCACACGCATCATGCACGGCGATATCGCGCCGGGTCAGGCGCTGACCCTGCGCGGCATCGGCAAGGAATACGAGGTGTCGATGACGCCCGCGCGCGAGGCCGTGCGCCGGCTGGTGGCCGAGGGGGCGCTGACCCTGTCGCAATCGGGCCGCGTGTCGACACCGGAATTGTCCAACGAACGGATCGAGGAACTCGCCGCCCTGCGCGCCCTGATCGAGGTGGAGCTGGCCACCCGGGCCTTGCCCCGTGCGCACCTTGCGCTGATCGAACGGCTGCAGACCATCAATCAGGCCGTCGCCGAGGCCGTCGCGCACCGCGATGCGGTCAGCTATATCCGCACGAACCTCGAATTTCACCGCACGCTGTATCTGCGGGCGCAGGCCCCGGCGATGCTGGCGATGATGGAAACGGTATGGTTGCAGATGGGGCCGACGATGCGCGCGCTGTACGGTCGCTTGCGCCGGACCGAGCCGCCGCAATACCACCGGCTGATCATCGCGGCCCTGCGCGCAGGCGACGAGCCGGGCTTGCGGATCGCGGTGCGGTCCGACGTGACCCAGGGCCTGCGGATGCTGGCCAGCTGATTTCAACCAAATATTAAGAGGCTGGCCGCTACGCTCCGCCCCCGAGGAGTGCAGTGATGCAGTTGGGCGAGTTCGCGCCATATGAGGTTATAGGAGAGCCGATTTTCGTGCTTGAGCAGGGCATGGATGGGGACGTGATCTATGCCTTCCTGAACGCCGTCGGGCGCAAGGCACTCGGGCGTGACCTGGATCATATCCGGGGCGCAACGGCCCGCGAGATCTTTGGTGGTCGGATGGGCGACGCAATCTATGGCCGCCAGCTGAATGCGTGGACAGCGGGCCAGCCCGCGCAATACGAAACGACGTTGCCATTGCCGGGCGGGGCCATGCACGTCGCCACAACGCTGACGCCGGTACACGATGCAGCGGGACGCATGGTCCGTATGGTCGGTATTTCGCGCGACATCACACGGGTCAAGGACCTGGAACAGGCGCAGGTCCTGACCGCGGCCGTCACAAGCGAGATGCAGGATTTCGTCAGCCTTGCCGCGCATGACCTGCGCAGTCCGATTGCGAATGTCCAGGCGCTTGCCGATCTGATCCGCGAGGATTTCGTCGACATGGGCGACGGCAAACTGGACATGCTTGCCATGATCCAGGACATCAGCGAACGCGCGCTGACGCTGGTGTCGGACGTGTTGAACCAGGCCCAGACCACCCATGCGCCTCACAGCAGCGGCCCCTTTGACTTTGCCGCATTGTGCAATGATATCATGATCATGCTTGATCCCGGCCAGGTGCATCACGCCGTGTTTCCGAATATCAATGTCAACGCCGACCACACCGCCATGCAGATCGTGCTGCGCAACCTGATCGACAATGCACTGAAATATGCAGGGCAGCAAAGCGTGCATGTCATGGTTGCGGTTGCAACCGAAGGCGACGGCATGTTGTCGATCACCGTCTGTGACAACGGGGCAGGGTTCGCGGACCCGTCTGTCGTTTTTGCGGGGGGCGATCGGCCCAACGCCGAGGGCGGTTTCGGCCTTTTGGGCATATGCCGACTGGTCCGTTCGCGCGGCGGAGAGATTGTCGCGGAGACGCCCGAAGACGGTCGTGGCGCCCAGGTACGGTTCACGTTGCCGGGAACGGTGTTACCATCCGATGCGGTCGGCGGATTTCAGGGCGACGCCGTCGCGATGGCGTCCGTTTAGGTGTTCGCCCCGGTCAGGCCGCGAGGCCGGTTTCACCCAGTGACAGGAATTTCTTGCGCCGATCCTCGACCAGGGCTGCGCCCGATTTGCCACCAAGGTCCGAAAGCATCGCGGCAATCGCCTTGCCCACCGCGGCAATTGTTTCTTTCCTGTGGCGGTGTGCGCCGCCCACGGCTTCGGGAATGATCCGGTCGATGACGCCCAGTTGCTTGAGGTCCTGCGCGGTCAGCCGCAGCGCTTCGGCCGCTTCGCGCATCTTTTCCGCGTCTTTCCAAAGGATCGAGGCGCAGCCTTCGGGGCTGATCACCGAATAGACCGAATGTTCCAGCATTGCGACCCGGTTGGCCGAGGCAAAGGCCACCGCCCCGCCCGATCCGCCTTCGCCGATGACGACGGACACCAGCGGCACGCCGATTTGCAGGCACTTTTCGGTGGACCGCGCGATGGCTTCGGACTGGCCACGTTCCTCGGCCCCCTTGCCGGGATAGGCACCCGGCGTGTCCACCAGCGTGATCACCGGCAAGCCGAAGCGGTCGGCCATGTCCATCAGGCGGATGGCCTTGCGATAGCCTTCGGGCCGGGCCATGCCGAAGTTGCGTTCGATCCGGGACTTTGTGTCGTTGCCCTTTTCATGGCCGATTACCATGACGGGTGTGTCGTTGAACCGGGCCAACCCGCCCATCACGGCATGGTCGTCGGCAAAGTTCCGATCCCCGGCGAGCGGAGTGTATTCCGAAAACAGCGCGTCGATGTAATCGACGCAATGGGGCCGGTCGGGGTGCCGTGCCACCTGGCATTTGCGCCACGGGGTCAGGTCGGCATACAGCTCGTTCAGCAGGGTCGCGGCCTTGGCGTCCAGCGCCTGCGCTTCGTCGGCAACGTCCATCTCTTCGTTCTGACGGGCCAGCGCGCGCAGCTCTTCGGCCTTGCCCTCGATCTCGGCCAGCGGTTTTTCGAACTCCAGGTACTGCGTCACACCTTGCCCCTTTGGCTGTTTGGCCGAGTATATGGCCGGGGCGGGCGCGATTTGCAATGTCAGGGCCGCAGCACCGGCAGAAGCGACACAACCAGAAGCGCGGCCATGGTCCAGTTGAACGCCACCCGGCGCGCGGGATTGGTCAGCACCCGTGCCATCTGCTGGCCCAAAAGGGTCCAGCACGACACCGACGGCAGGTTGACCGCGCCAAAGACCACTGCCACCAGCGCCACCGCCCGAAACGTGTTGTCCGGCGTGTAGACGCTGACGGCTGTCAGCGCCATCGCCCAGGCCTTGGGGTTGACCCACTGGAACGCGGCGGCTTGCAGGAACGTCATGGGCGTACCGGTCGCCTTGCCTGCGCGCACCGGGGCGGCGTTGGCGATTTTCCAGGCCAGCCACAGCAGATAAAGCACCGACGCGACCCTGAGCACCGCGTAGCTGACCGGGTAGGCGTCGAACACCTGCACCAGCCCGGCCCCGACCAGCACCACCATGAAAACAAAGCCCAGCCCGATCCCCAGCATGTGCGGGACCGTGCGTCGAAACCCGAAATTCGCGCCCGACGCCATCAGCATCAGGTTGTTGGGTCCTGGCGTGATCGAACTGACAAAGGCAAAGGCCACAAAGGCGGTGAGCAGGTCAAAGGGCATGCGCAATCAATGCATCGCTTGTCGCGCCATGAAATTGCGTTGTTGTGTCCAATGGGATATTTGTCGCAACAAATGACGGAAATTGACGCCATCAACGAATGCATATTGCAAGAGCTGTCACGCAACGGCCGCATCAGCAATATCGAACTGGCCGACCGTGTGGGCCTGTCGCCGTCGGCCTGTTTGCGGCGGGTGCAGGATTTGGAGCGGCGCGGCATTATCACCGGTTACCGCGCCGTGCTGGACCGGGCCAGGCTGGGCACCGGGTTCGTCGCCTATATCGGTGTCGGCCTGAACGACCATTCCAAGGCCAGCCAGGAGGCGTTCGAGCGTGCCATATCCCGCGCGCCCGAGGTGCGGGAATGTCACAACATCACCGGCACCATCGAATACCTGCTACGGGTCGAATGCGCGGATCTGCCTGCTTACAAGGCGTTTCACACCGACATGTTGGGGGCCTTGCCGCAAGTGAATGGCATCACGTCCTATGTGGTGATGGGATCACCCAAGGACGAGCGGGCCTGATCAGTCAGCTGCCTGCGCGCTGATCGCTGCAAAGATGGCGTCCAGTTCCGCGGCCATGCGCGTCAGGTCCGGGCCGGCCTCGTCCACATAGGGTGCAAACACGGTCGAGGGCTTTTTGTAGCTGAGCGTGGCAGTGCCATCGGAGTTTTCGGTGACGTACATGCGAATGGGTGCTTCGATCATGGCGGCAGTGGACAGGCGCAGGATATTCACGGCGTAGACGTTGTTGAACAGGCCGATGACGCGGTTGCCGGGGATGTCGATGCCCCGTTTTGCGGCTGCGCCCGTTGGCCCGGCCTGGGTCACCACGCCCATCTTGTTGGCCTTGGCCGCGGTTTTGACGGCACCCACCAGGGTGGCAAAGTCCTTGGATGTCGGCGTGACCGACCAGCCGGGGCGCGGCGCAAGATCGGCCAGGGCCGGGATGACGGACAGGCAAAATGCCGTGGCAGCAACGAACAGGCGCATGGGAACCCTCCGGTAACGGGATAGTGCGCGCAGCTTAACCGGAACCGGCATCAAGGCGAGTCACGCCCGCGTGTGTGGCCCGTCAGATCGTCTGGTCGCGGTCGGCAATCAACTGGCCGGCGCGTTCAAACAGGTCGTCCTGCATGGTTTGCGTGTGCGCCACGGGAAATACGAATGCGTGGCCGGGCGGGCCGGGTTTGTGCGCAAAAGCCTTTGCCGTAGCGTTCGGATCACGGGCGGGCGGACTGGCCGGGCGCGGGTCCTGCGCCTTGGGGGATGTGCCCCGTTCCAAATGGTCGAGCACCGCGTTCAGTTTCTGCGCCGTGGCGGTCGGCATCACCACCACGTCAACCTGCACACGAGACTTCGTGGCCGGTTGCAGCACAATCCCTTCTTCGCCCATGGCGCGTTCCAGTTCCCGAACGATTTCGGCCGAACGGCGCATGTCGGTGTGGTTCAGGGCAACCACAATCCTGCCATCCTGCGCGTAAGCCTTGCCCAGATGCTGCGGGCACAGGTCATCCAGATGCAGACGGATCGCCCCGTGCGCCAGATCCACCGTGTCCTTGCCCCAATGCGCCCGCAACCAGCCCCTGTTGCGCACAGCGATGTGCAGCAGACCCGAGGGCAGCGCCACATCACCGGCCCCCACGGCATAGGATATCTGTTTCCGGAATGCGCCCCAATGCAGCAAGCGATCCGGCATCGGGTTGTCGGCCAGATCACGCAGGTGCCGTTCGTCGCGCACCCGCCGCGTTTCGTGATCAAGCAGCCACGCGGCGACAGGCACGACAACCGCATACACGGCAGCAAGCCAAAGTCCGGCGGATTTCAAAAACAGCAGCATGATCGGAAACGGCAGGACAATAGCCGCGCTGAGCGACAAGGACGTCGACAATCCAAGCAACAGGTATTTCCAGCCGCTGCGCATTTGCCGCCGGCGTGTTGCACTGCGCCACGTCCGTCCGATTGCGGCCACCATGCACATGGCCATCACACCGGACACCATGCCGACCCCGCCCACGTTCAGGCGCGTGGCCACCGCAATGCCAAGACACGCCAGCAGCCCCGGCCACCCAAGGAACGCCCCGGCCAGCACGATCGGCACATTGCGCAGGTCGATGATCAGCCCCTCGACCGGTTCGAACGGGCGGTGCATCTGAAACAGCGTTACAAGGCCGAACAGCGCGCCCAGCACGACATCCGTCGTCGTCCGCCGCTTGGTGATCCGGCGATAGATGGCCGAGTACGCTGACGCCAGCAAGAGCACGAGTGAAAGCGACGACACGAAATCGACAACGGTGGAAAATGGCATACTTCGCGTCCCCGTAGCTGTGTCGCACAATATGCTCCGGGATCGGCATTAACGCGGGATTGATCGACAAACGTCGATCAATCAAATTGTCCGCTTTCAGGTCAGCTTTTGGCGATCATCTCGGACTGGCGCACGATCACCTCGGCCTGCTTGATCGACGCGATGTCCACCAGTCGCCCCTTGTACACGGTCGCGCCTTCGCCGTTGGCCTTGGCTTGTTCCATCGCCGCCAGGATTTCGCGGGCTTCCGTTACTGCGGCTTCGGAGGGGGTGAACACCTCGTTCGACAATGCCACCTGCTTGGGGTGGATCGCCCATTTGCCGACCATGCCAAGCGTGGCCGAACGACGGGCCTGCGCGCGAAAGCCTTCGTCATCCGAAAAGTCGCCAAAGGGACCATCCACCGGCAGGACGCCATGGGTGCGGCAGGCGGCGACGATGGCGGCCTGTGCCCAGTGCCATGGATCGGACCAGTGTTTCTGTCCTTCGTGCAGCATGTAGTAGTTGGCCTGCGTGCCGCCTATGCCGGTGGTCTGCATTCCCATCGACGCCGCGAAATCGGCCGCGCCCAGGCTCATGGCTTCGAGCCGGGGGGACGCAGCGGCGATGTCCTCGACATGGGCGATACCGGCGGCGGATTCGATGATCACCTCAAAGGCGATGGGCCGGGTCCGGCCCTTGGCGGCCTCGATCGAGGTGACGAGGGCATCGACGGCATAGATATCTGCGGCGCAGCCGACCTTGGGGATCATGATCTGGTCAAGGCGATCGCTGGCCTGTTCCAGAAGGTCGACCACGTCGCGATACCAATAGGGGCTGTCGAGCCCGTTGATCCGCACGCTGAGCGTCTTGGTGCCCCAATCCACGCTGCCGATGGCTTCGATCACGTTGGCGCGGGCGCTGTCCTTGTCGCTGGGGGCCACGCTGTCTTCGAGGTCGAGGTTGATGACATCCGCCGCACTGGCCGCCATCTTTTCAAAGATCGCCGGGCGCGAGCCGGGGCCGAACAGCTGGCAGCGGTTGGGGCGGGCAGGGGGCGTGGGTTGCAGGCGGAAGGACATCGGCGGGCCTTTCAGTAAGAATATTGCGCGATTAGCTGGCTTGGCTGGTATTAAATTGCGCGGGGCGCTGCAAGGTCATTTTGCACGTGCAGCATTCGGATGCGGCAATCGCCCCGCCGCAGTCTTGGTTTGGCCATGTTCCACAGGCATCACACCACCATGGAACTGGCTTTCTATACCACGCTCGTCGCGGGCCCGCTTTTGCTGTTGGTTTTGCACGCGATCCTTTTTGCCGGCTATCTGACGGCGGCGGTCTGGGCGATGATGCGTCTGGGCTGGGCCCGAGGACAGGTGGTGCTGTATGCAAGCTGGGCTTTTGTTGTTCTGGCCCTGTTCATCGGCCCGCGGCCCGAATTGGTCCATGATGCGCAGGCCCGCATCAGCTATCTGCATCAGACGTTGGATGCGCGGCTGAATGGTCAGGAAGCGGTGGTCTCGCCGACCGGGGCGGTGGATTGGGGCGAGACGCTGTTCTGGGCCCTTGCCATGCCACCGGCGCTGTATTGCGTGGCGCTCTTGCTGTGCATTGTCGGTTTCGTGATGGCGGTACGTTGGCGCGTGGACGGTCATATTGGCAGATTCTTCGATGAGTTGGCGAAGTAGTCGAAGAATTTTGTGTTTGGCGCCAAGAATTCGACGCAGATCACAACCCATTCTGGACACGGGTCGTGCAAGTTGCCGCTGACGTTTGATTTGCGGGGGCGGACATGATCCAGACACCATATCTTTTGTTTCTTGGCGATGCGCCGGATCAACTGGCGGCCAAGGTGGCGCAGGGCATTACCGATTGGCGGCCGGAAAATGCCGTGGGCCAGTTCCGGATGCCGGGCTGCGGCGCGGATATGGGCCTGGCGGACATGAGCCTTGAGGACGGGTTGGCCGCCGGAGCCAGGACGCTGGTGATCGGAGTGGCCAATCGCGGCGGCATGATCTCGGAGGCGTGGAGCAAGGTTCTGGTCGAGGCGTTGCAGCTGGGCTATGATCTGGCGGCCGGTCTGCACAACCTTCTGCGGGACGAAGACGCGCTGCAGCGCGCCGCCAAGGTCAACGGGCGTACGCTGCACGATGTGCGGGTGCCCACGATTGCCTATCCCATTGCCAACGGGGAAAAGCGCAGGGGCAAGCGGGTGCTCGCCATTGGCACCGATTGTTCCTGTGGCAAGATGTACACCGCCATGTCGATGGACGCGGAAATGCGCGCCCGCGGCATGAAGTCGGACTTCCGCGCCACCGGGCAGACGGGTATCCTGATCACCGGCAAGGGCGTGCCGCTGGATGCCGTGATCGCCGATTTCATGGCCGGTGCCGTCGAATACCTGACACCCGACAACGATGACGATCACTGGGATCATATCGAGGGGCAGGGCAGCCTGTTTCATGTCAGCTATTCGGGCGTGACCATGGCCCTGATCCATGGCGGACAGCCCGATGCGCTGATCCTGTGTCATGAACCCACCCGTACGCACATGCGTGGTCTGCCGCATTACGGTTTGCCGTCGCTGGAACAGCTGCGCGACACGGCATTGCCGATTGCGCAGGTGGCGAACCCTGCCGCGCAGGTCACGGGTGTGTCCGTGAACACCAAGGCCCTGGATGACGCGGCCGCCCGCGCCTGCCTGACCGAGATCGAGGATCGCATGCACCTGCCTGCCACCGACCCATTCCGTTTCGGGGCCGGCAAGCTGGTGGATGCGCTTTTGGTCTGATCGGGGTATTGTTTGGCGGATCGGCCCTCCGGGGGGGATTTTTTGGGACAGAGACGGGGTGAGCGGTGCGCATTGAAGTAAGCCGGGACGTGTTTGCATTGGCGCAAGTGTTTACCATTGCGCGGGGGTCGCGGACCGAAGCGCACGTGCTGACAGCCAAGGTCACGGACGGGGATCATGGCGGGTGGGGCGAATGCGTGCCCTATGCCCGCTATGGCGAAACGCTGGACAGCGTCGCGGCGCAGATCGCGGGCCTGCCCGATCCCGTGACCCGCGTGAACCTGACGGAGCTGCTGCCCCCCGGTGCGGCCCGCAACGCGGTCGATTGCGCCCTGTGGGATCTGGAGGCCAAGCGCGCCGGCAAGCGGGTGTGGGAGCTGGCCGGATTGCCTGCCCCGGGGCCGGAAATCACCGCCTACACCCTGTCGTTGGGGGCACCTGCCGCGATGCAGCAGCAGGCAGCGGAACACGCGCATCGTCCGCTGCTCAAGACCAAGCTGGGCGGCGGTGAGGAAGACGTGGCCCGGATCGAGGCCGTACGCGCAGGTGCGCCGGATGCGCGGATCATCGTGGATGCGAACGAGGGCTGGTCGCCGGACCTGTACCGCACGCTGGCCCCGGTTCTGGTGCGATTGGGGGTCGAGATGGTCGAGCAGCCGTTTCCGGCCGGTGACGACGATGCCTTGCTGGAACTGGAACGTGTGTTGCCGGTGTGCGCTGACGAAAGCTGCCACGACAGGGCAACCTTGCCTGCCCTGAAGGGCAAGTACGACATGGTCAACATCAAGCTGGACAAGACCGGAGGTCTGACCGAAGCATTGGCGTTGCGCGCCGCAGCGCGCGCTGCCGGGTTCGACGTCATGGTCGGTTGCATGGTTGGGTCGTCGCTGGCCATGGCACCGGCTGTGCTGCTGGCGCAAGGTGCCGTCGTGGTGGACCTGGACGGTCCGCTTTTGCTGGCCGAGGACCGCGATTCACCGCTGTTGTTCGATGCACAGGGTGTGCACCCGCCCACCGCAGCGCTGTGGGGGTGATGCCGACTGTGTCTTGCGTCGAATTCCGGCGTCTGGATATGGGGCGGGCTTTGCCTGCGACGCGGTTGCGCTTGACGGGCGGCAAGGCATGGGCAAGACCGCTGGTAACCGAGACGAGGAGAACGCCATGCGTACAGTTTATGTGAACGGCGAATATGTGCCCGAAAACCAGGCCAGCGTGTCGATTTTCGACCGTGGGTTCCTGATGGCGGACGGGGTATACGAGGTCACGTCCGTCTTGGACGGGAAGCTGATCGACTTTGACGGTCACGCGGTCCGTCTGCAGCGGTCGCTGGACGAGTTGGACATGACATCGCCCATCGCCAAGGACGACCTGTTGGAGGTGCACCGCGAACTGGTGCGTCTGAACGGTGTGCACGAGGGGATGATCTATCTTCAGATCACGCGGGGCGCGGCGGATGATCGTGACTTTGTCTTTCCGGATCCGGAGGCGACGCAGCCCACCATCGTGCTGTTCACCCAGAACAAGCCCGGCCTGGCCGACAGCCCTGCGGCGAAAAAGGGGATGAAGGTCATCAGCATCGAGGACATGCGCTGGGGCCGTCGCGACATCAAGACGGTGCAACTGCTGTATCCCAGCATGGGCAAGATGATGGCCAAGAAGGCGGGCGCGGACGATGCGTGGATGGTGCAGGACGGGTTCGTGACCGAAGGGACCAGCAACAATGCCTATATCGTCAAGGGCAACAAGATCATCACGCGGGCCCTTTCCAACGATATCCTGCACGGCATCACCCGCGCCGCCGTCCTGCGCTTTGCCCGCGAGGCGCAGATGGAAGTGGAAGAGCGCAACTTTACCATCGACGAGGCGAAGGCGGCGGATGAGGCCTTTATCACCTCGGCCTCGACCTTTGTGATGCCTGTGGTTGAAATCGACGGTGCCACGCTGGGCGATGGTGTCCCGGGTCGCGTGGCACCCCGCCTGCGCGAGATATACCTGGACGAAAGCCGCAAGGCGGCGATCTGAACCATCGCATTGCAAAATCCGTGTGGGACGCCCACATAGGATGTAAATACCATTTACTTTGGAAAGTGTCATAAATGACGGAAGAGATGATCCTGTCGCTGCTCGGCGAGAACCTGATTTACATCCTCGCGGCGGTTTTCCTGTTTTTGTGCCTGTTTCTGGGCGTGCGGATCGTGCCGCAGTCGGAAAAATACGTTGTCGAACGCTTTGGTCGACTGCATTCGGTGCTGGGGCCGGGGATCAACTTTATTGTGCCGTTTCTGGACGTTGTGCGCCACAAGGTGTCGGTGCTGGAACGGCAATTGCCAAATGCCAGTCAGGACGCCATCACCATGGACAACGTTCTGGTGCAGGTGGAAACCAGTATCTTTTACCGGGTGACCGAACCGGAACGCACCGTCTATCGCATTCGCGATGTGGACGGGGCCGTGCAGACAACGGTGGCCGGCATCGTCCGGGCCGAAATCGGCAAGATGGAACTGGACGAGGTGCAATCGAACCGCAGCCAGTTGATTGCCCAGATCAAGGTGCTGGTCGAAGAGGCGGTGAACGACTGGGGGATCGAGGTGACGCGGGCCGAGATTTTGGACGTGGATCTGGATGTCGCAACGCGTGAAGCGATGTTGCAACAGCTCAACGCCGAACGTGCGCGCAGGGCTGCCGTGACCGAGGCCGAGGGGCACAAGCGCGCGACCGAGCTGAATGCGGATGCCGAGCTGTATGCCGCGGAACAGGCTGCCAAGGCCCGACGGGTCGAGGCAGAGGCCGAAGCCTATGCCACTCAGGTGGTGGCCGAGGCCATTGCATCCCACGGGATCGAGGCAGCGCAATACCAGGTGGCGCTGAAACAGGTGGCTGCGGTGGCGGATATCGCAAAGGGCGACGGGCAGCAGACCATCGTCTTGCCTGCCAGTGCGATGGACGCCTTTGGCGAAGCCTTTGGCATGTTGACCGGGCGGGGCAAATCATGAGCGATCTTTGGACCGTCTGGTGGATCTGGATCGTTGCCGCCCTGATCCTTGCCATAATCGAGGTCTTTGTTCCGGCCTTTGTTTTCCTGGGTCTTGCCGTAGGCGCCGTTGTCGTGGGTGTCAGTCTTGGCTTTGGGCTGTTGGGCGTGATCGGGGTGTCGGTGCCGATGCTATTGCTGTTGTTTGCCGTGGCGTCCGTCGTGGCGGCGCTGAGCCTGCGCGCCGTGCTGGGCGTGCGGCGCGGCCAGGTCAAGCACTGGGATACGGATATCAACGACTAGTGGCGGACGGCACGTCCGCCTTACGTAAGGCGCACCTTGGTGCGCCCGCGTTCAGGGATAGCTGAGTGGCAGGTCCAGCAACTCGTCCAACTGACGTGCAATCCAGCCATGCGGGATGAAGTGACCGCCCGGGTGTATGTCGAGGCTTACCCGACCCCCGTCGCAATCGGTCCAGGCGGTGCGGGTCAGGGTCAGAAAATCGACCTGGTTCCAGTCCCCCAGCTCCATGCCGCCGGCGCATCCCATCCGGTCCCGCCACAGCATCACGGGAAAGGTCGTGTCCTGACCGGGGCCAAGGGGAAAACGCAGTACGTTGTCGTTCAGGCCGTGCACATGGCGCACCTCGCGCGGGGCCTCTGCGCAGTTCTCGGACGCATCCAGCGTCCCGGAGATGCCCAACAGTGCCCTGACGTTCATCTGCCGCCCGCGGTCACAGGCGACGCGCCACGCCATGATCGACCCATAGGAATAGCCCGACAGCATGATGTTGGTTCCGTCCACGGGATAGCGTCTGCGCACATCCGCCAAAACCTCAGCGGCAAAGGCGACATCGCTTGTCTCGGGCCGCCAGAAATCCCAGGTCTTGCGATTGCCGTTGGGCGCGATCAGCAACACCCCCCGTCGCCGCGTCGCGCCCGATATCCGCTGATGCTGCACGGGCAGCGCGCCGGTCCGTTGCCAGCCGTGAAAGTGGATCAGCACAGGCAACGGACTGACCCCGTCCCAGTCATCGGGTTCCTTCACATGGTAAGACCTGTCGCCCAGCGGGCAGGGCACGTCCAGATGGCACAGCGCGTTCTGGTTTGACGCAGACGCAGGCACCGAAAGCAGAAAAAGAAACAGGTACAAAAGATATCGCATAAGCGCCGACAGTAACGCTGCGGCTGCGGCTGTCACCTCACAAACCTGTCACGGGCAAGGGCGAATTGGACAGCCGCATGCACCTGTCCGACCTTGGGTGTGAAATCCCGTCAATCCGACAGCGACGGTTGGTCGTCTGGTGCTTGCGCGTTGCGCGCCTTGACGCTGTCCAGCCACTTGTCGATCAGCAGCATCGGAGCCAGAACGATGGTCCAGCCGATGGCGTTCAGGATGGTGAATGTCAGCATTAGTCCGAACGGCATATCGGACCGCCACAGAAGTATGTGCGCGATGAAGATGAAGAAGATCAGAGTGGATACGAGTGCTGCACGCATAACTAGAAGTTAGCACATTTTTCGCATCTGCCAATGCGCTAGCGTATTTTTTCTGGGTCTGCCGTTTGGGTGCCGTCGCGACACTCTACCGGAGACGGCAGGATCGGGGCGTTTGACACCCGTCGGAGTTCGGGCCCGAGCACGTATTGTCCCAAACCGGTTGCCCACCATACGAAAGACGAACGACACCGGCCTCTGGGGGAACGCGTCCTACCGGCTCAGACCGCCATGCAGGGTCGGCACGTCCAGTGCGGCAAAGCCGTAGTGACGCAGCCACCGCAGGTCGCTGTCGAAGCAGGCCCCCGGATCGGCAATGCCGTATTTCAGCATCGCGATGCGATCGACCCGCATCCAAAAGGCAAATCCCTGCCATTCTGCCGGATCCAGGTCGCAGGCTTCGAGCACGACGGGATGCACCATGCCCCCGCCCAGGATATCCAGCCAGTCGTCGCCCGCACCGACCCTTGGCGACCCGTTGTCCGTGGAACAGCCTATGTCCACCTGCATCGACGGTTCGGTGAAGGGGACATGCGATGCACGAAAGCGCAGTTCGATCCCGTCATCCTCGAAAAAGGATTTTGCGAACTCTTCCAACACCCATTTCAGATGCGCCATCGATATGCCCTTGTCCACGGCCAACCCTTCGACCTGATGGAACATGGGTGTGTGCGTCTGGCCCGTTGCTGCACGGTACACGGCGCCGGGGCAGATGGTGCGGACCGGGGCGCCTGTGGTTGCCATGTTCCGGATCTGGGCGGGCGACGTATGCGTGCGCAGGACGCGGGGCGGTTGGTCGTCACCTTCGGCCCGGTGCAGGCGGAACGGGTCCATGCCGACCCGCGCGGGGTGGTGATCGGGGATATTCAGGGCGACGAAGTTGTTCACGTCGGTGTCGACATGCGGACCTTCGGCGACGCCAAAACCCATTTCGGCAAAGATGGCGGTGACCTCTTCGATGACCTGGCTGATCGGGTGGACCGTTCCTGCGCGCCGGGGGCGTGCAGGCTTGGTCACGTCCAGCCATTCGGATTGCATCCGTTCTTCGAGCGCGGCATCGGCCAGAGCCGCCTTTCGGGCGGCGAGCGCGCCGTTGATCTCGTCCTTGAGCGCGTTCAGCGCAGGTCCGGCAACCTGTCTCTCCTCGGGTGTCATCCTGCCAAGTTCGCGCATCTGCAGGGCAACTTCGCCCTTTTTCCCGACGGCCGCAACGCGGATTTCCTCGAGCGTGGCTTCATCTGCCGCGTCGGCGATGCGGGATAGGTACTTTGCTTTCAGATCATCCATGAGATGCCTCGATTTTCCGCGGTTCAGCTAACTTGAGGGCGGGCAGATTGCAAGGCGAGGTGCTTTTCTGTGTATAACTCCGGGATGGCGCTTTGCACCCGGCGAATCCAGTGCTAACTTTCAAACATTGTAAGCCCTTAGCGATGTTAGTCTTATATGCAGCCCGTTTTATACTCGCACCGATTGAAGAACGTTCTACAGCTCATGGTCCGGGATTTGGGACTTGTCATGGTGCTGGACGACCAAAGCTCACAATTGGACCTGTCCGCGAACGAGGCGACGATCCGCGAGGCTGCGCTGCAACTTGGTGTGCAGATGGACGTGCAGCAGGGCGAACAGGGGACGACAATCACATTTTTCTGATACCGACTTTTTCATTTGGAGGGGGAACAAGTGAAACGAAGCGAGCGGACGCAACATGCCATTGCGCAATACCGGGCCACTGGCCTGACACTGGCGCAATCCAGCCGACTGGCCCAGATTTCTTCGGGGCGGTCTTTTCCGGTCATGGCCGGAGCAGTGGGGCTGGGCGCAGTCCTTTTGGGGCTGGGCCTCTGGAGCGGGATGACCGAGACTGCGGCTGCACCGGCCGCGACGCAGCCTTTGGAACAGGTGGTCGTCGATGAAAAACCTGCCACCGAACCTGAACCCGCGGCCATTGTGTCCGTCGATCCCGAAAAGCTGTCCGATGTGACGCCCGCCGTGGTCGAGGTGCCCGCACCGGCGCCCGCCGAAAAGATCGTAGCGGTGCCGGATTGCGTCGACGAGATGCAAGCCATGGCCCGGGACAAACGCATCCTGTTTGATGTGTCATCCGCCGAAGTGACGCCAACGGCCATGGAACAAATCGCGGCCTTTGCCATTGCGGCATCGAACTGTCCCGACGCTGCGGTGGTGGTTGCGGGCCATTCGGATGCCTCTGGCGTGTCGGCCGTGAACCTTGAACTCAGCTGGGCCCGTGCCGACGCCACGATTGCGGCAATCGAAAGCCTCGGCTTCGAAACGGCCCGCATGCAGCCGCTGGGATTTGGTGCGCGCCTGCCGGTCGGCGAAGGCGACGTGGCGGATGACGAACTGAACCGCCGGGTCGAATTTCAGGTCAGCCGCATTCAGAACGCACAGGAGGAAACGCAATGACTGAGATCATGATCATCCTTGGGACGATGCTGTTGGCCGGGGCCATGGGCTATTGGTTCGGCCAATCGAAACGGGCAGTGGCACCATCCCCGCAGGAAAGCGCCTATAGCGCCGAAATCCTGCGCCTGCGGCGGCGGGCATCAAGCGCGGAGCGGGCGGAACAAAAAGCGCGCCTGGATCTGGAACGTCATCGCAGGAAGGCGCGCAAACGCGCCTGAACGGCGCGCCATGAAGCTTTCGGGGCTGCCGTCTAGCTGACGGCAGCCATTTTTGTATCCAGCGACGGTGCAAGTTCTGCCGAGATATCCTGAAGCACGTCCAGAAGACTGTCGACCGACACCATTTCCGGATTGATGTCATCGCTCGAGAAATAGCGCAGGAAGATCGCGCGTGTACGCTCGTCCATGCCCTGATGCAGGCCCATGGACCAATTCGGGAACAGACGTTCACGTACGTCGCTGCACGACAACAGGATGATGTTGCTGTGCCGCGGATCGCGCGAGATACGGTGGTAGAGGGCTGAAACCTCGACACGACCGCCTTCGATCACCTGAAGAAAATGGTCCCCGTTGTAATACAGGATACCGGTCAGGTTCTGTCTGTTGTTGTTGCGTTGGCAGACGCGGATCAGGTCCTCTGCGTCCATTTTTTCAGCCGGGTTGCGCTGGCTGTAGTATACGAGTCGTGTCAAATTCATAGGTACCCCCAAAAGCACTAATGCGCCGTACTGCAGCGCAGTAGCGTCACAAACGCAAGCGTAGCGTCGAAGTTATCCACAGTATTCGCGCAGTTACCCTTATAGGTGGTCGGTGCCCTGCCTTGCGCGCCGCATTTTGAGGCGCTTGTCTATCGACTCACAATATGTATGATTCGCCACCATGGGCGGATGTGCCCTGCCGCGCCCCTGCCAGGGCGGCGGAAAATGCCAACGATAAAAAGCCGGGTGCATCCGCCGGCACGACATACGGGCCTGACCTGGGGGACAGAGCAATGACCAAACTGACCATGAACTCTCATGGCGGCATGCCGCCGCACAGCGCGGCTTTTGTGCCGCCTCAACCCAAGCCTCAGGTGCTGCTTTATGTAGGGGTCGGAGTCTTGTTCCTGGCCATGTTCACCGCGCTGGTTGTGACAACCACGCTGCTTGTGGTGCAGTCGCGTGACAGGGCTGCGCCGCAGATGGCCGCAGCCGTCGTTGCGCCGGTGCCGGAACCGGTCAGCGCGGCGGAACCCTCCGAGGTGACGCGCACCAGTGTGAACTTGCTGGACACCGACCTTGATGCGCAGGCACCGGCATCCGTGCCAGAGCCACAGCCGGTACTGGCTGCCGCTGCGCCGACCACGTCGATCCGCCTGAACGAGCGGTACAAGCAGCCCAGTTGCATCGACTACCTGGATACGATGGTGAAAATCACGCAGGTCCGCTTTCCGCTGGGCAGCAATGAGCCGCATGAAAGCGACATGCCACGCGTCCGCAACATCGCCACGGCGCTGGCCATGTGCCCCGAGGTCAAGGTGGTGGTCGAAGGCCATTCGGACCGCCGGGGCAGTGACAAGTTGAACATGGATCTGAGCCTGTACCGGGCCGAGACTGTCATCGAGAAGTTGCAGGGCGAGGGCTTCGACATTGCGGGACTGGAGCCGCTGGGGTTCGGGGCGCGCCGTCCGATCAACCTGAGCGGCACGATTTCCGGCGAGGGGGAGAACCGGCGGGTTCAATTCCAGCTGGTGCCGGCAGATGTTCAGGTGGACCAGCTGGCCCGGAACTGACCCCGTCGTTTTTGAACGGTAGAAATGCGAGCCCCGCCTGTTCCGGCGGGGTTTTTCGTGCGTCCCGCCAAGGGACACACGTCTGCCCGCAAACAAATCAGCGTGCCGGCAAAGTCACGCTCGACGGTCCGCGCAGACCTTGCGGGCCATTCGCTGCATCTGTTGGTTCCGCCTGATCAACCTTGCCAGTGTTGCTCCAGCAGGTGGGTTCCCCGTTTGCCTGCATCCAGAACCATATCGGACAGTTCCGGCGTCTTGGTCAGACGGGCAAGGGTGATGGTGCCGAGTAGCAGCGCAACAGTCGCAAGGCCCCGTTCCGTTGCCCTGCCGTTGTCAGGGTCGAGAACCCGCGCCATCCGTTCGACCGTGTCGGATACTTCGATGTCGGCAGTCCCGTAAAGGCGGGCGATCTCGGCACCCATCGCGGCAAGAGGGCAGCCTTGACCACGATCCTCTGCGTGTTGTGCAGAAAGGTAGTTGGCGATGTACTGGCCCCGGGCGACAGCTTGTTCCGGGCCGGTAGGCGCTGCCTCGACCGCTGACAGCACCTCGTCAACTGCATGGCCAAACGCGGCGGCAACCAGGGCATCCTTGGACGAGA
>JBCBFX010000024.1:0-46988 GCA_038527345.1 Pseudomonadota bacterium
AGTGTCGTCAGAACCACGGCGGTCTTTCCCTTGTGTCTTGGCGTCCAACATAGGCAGGCGCATGTCCCCGTACCAGTGCCATTGCAGACGGCGCACACGCGGGCTAGGTCAGCGCCATGCCCAGATACGCGCTGAAAATCGAATATCACGGCGGCCCCTTCGTGGGCTGGCAACGCCAGACGAACCAGCCTTCGGTGCAGGGCGCGATCGAGGCGGCATTGGCGCGGCTTGAACCACGGGAACACACAATCGCTGCAGCCGGCCGGACGGATGCGGGGGTGCACGGTCTGGCGCAGGTGGCCCATTGCGACATGGACCGGGACTGGGACCCGTTCCGCCTGTCCGAGGCGCTGAACCACCATCTGAAACCCGATCCGGTAGCCATTCTGGATTGTGCACAGGTTGACGACAACTGGCACGCCCGGTTTTCGGCGGTCGAGCGGCGCTACCTGTTCCGCATCCTGATGCGGCGTGCCCCCGCCACGCATCTGCGCGGGCTGGTCTGGCGGGTGAACCGGCAACTGGACGTGGATGCGATGCACGCCGCGGCACAAGCATTGGTGGGACAGCACGACTTCACCACCTTCCGGTCTTCGATCTGCCAGGCCGACAGCCCGCTCAAAACGCTGGACCGGCTGGATGTCACGCAGACCCGCGGGGTGCATGGCCCCGAGATCCGCTTTGACGTGCGCGCACGGTCATTCCTGCACAACCAGGTGCGCAGCTTTGTCGGTTCGTTGGAACGCGTGGGCGCAGGCGCCTGGGCGGTCGAAGACATGGGCAAGGCACTGGACGCCCGCGACCGCGCAGCCTGCGGACCTGTATCGCCGCCCGATGGGCTTTACCTGGCCGGCGTGGGATACAAAGACGATCCGTTCGCGCGGGCCTAGGTGCCCTGCATCAGTTGCGCCCCCGCACCCAGGGTACGGGACGCTTCGCTGTCGGGAACATAGGTCAGGGCCGCAAGGTCCTGCAATTTCTGGTACAGCACATTGCTCAGTTCCAACCGGGGCGGACGGGACCGCTTGCCCGGCGCGGCAAGGTCCAAAACCGCGGCCACCATTGGACCCGACACCTCCACCACGCTGCGGCAAGGCAGGCTTTGAAGCCAACTGACTAGCAAGGCGCGTTCGCCTGCTGCGGGCGCGGTCGTCTTGACAGGCTTGTCGGTGACGGATGCCGCTTCGATCAATTCCTCGACCTGGTGGGCGAGGGCCACAATGCGGTCCGGTGCATCGAGGGCCGCGATCAACGGGGCCTCTGACCCGCCATCGGCGACGTGCCGCGCCAGCATCGCGCCAAAGGCCAGCGCCTGGGCAGGCGGCACTCCCGCGCCGCTCGCCGCGCGCACGGCAACGGCCTGCACCTCGGTCCAGGAATGGGTCATGCCGCCAGCACCGGCAGCCACCAATCGTCCATCTCGGGTCTCATCTCGTCCCCCAGCGGCGCGCCCTGCGCCAGCGTGATCCGCGTCCATAGATCTGATTTAGGGTCGAACTTGGTCGCGCCAAAGAAGCTGAGCTTGCATCGGAGCATGTCAATGGGGCGACATGTGGCCGCAATCAGGTTGTCCCGGATCTCGGCATAGGGGTAGCGGTCGAGGATCGCTGCACGCTGCACGGCCAGCGCGTGCTGCGGATATCGGGCCACAAAGGCAGAGACCGCACAGGGCGTCTTTGGCAGATCGGCATAGGCACGCGCCACCCGTCGCGCGACATCCAGCGGGGTTTCCAGCGCCGCGCCCTCTTCGGCAAACCGGTTGCCGATACGCGGCTCCAGCTTGGCGGCGCTGACATACCAGAACCGTTCGCAATCGGGACGGGCGTCATAGTCGATATCCAGCGCCCACGCCCAATGCGACGCGATGCTGCGGCGCAGGTGGTCGGTGTCGGCAAAGGCCCCCACCAGCGGACCAAAGGGATCGGCCATGCAGTCTGTCAATCCGTCCACCAGATCCGGGCACATCTCGATCAGCGTGGCGGCCAGCAGTTCCTGCACAGGCACGCGCATGGTCTGGCCCTGCTGCCACAGGGCGTCCAGCGGATGATCCTCGGGCAACTGCGTGACGGCCGATTGGATTTGCGGCCAGTCAGCGGCCAATTGGCGCAACGTGGCCTCGTGCTCTTCCATCGGCACGTGCCATTCGTCCAAATGGGCGGCGGCCCGCGCAACCAGCGCCTGCAACCTGTCACGGTCGGCGGCGTCCAGCGTGGGCACGGCACGCACCCGCGCCAAAGCGGTTTCGCGTGCCACCATCCAATTGTTCAGCAGCACCGGGTGATGCACCAGGAACGGTGCCATCCCCAGCCCCGTCGCATTGCCGATGCCCAGATGCCGGGCCAGACGGCGATCCAGCCGTCCCTGCCCCACATGTTCGACCAGATCCAGCGTGAATTGCCGGATCATCAGCACGGTCAGCATTTCGGCGGCAAAGGCCCCCTCGAGCCCCGGACGATCCGAGATCAGGTGCCGGTCGGCAATGCCGAACTTGCCGTTGCCATAAACGGCCGTGGTGCGCATCAGATAGCCAATGTCGCGGATCATTGCGGCATCCGGCTGGCGGCCCACGCGCAGGGCCCGCACCGTTTCCTCCCACAGCCGCACGGATTTGTTGGCCCGGCTCAGGACCAGGTCGCGGGGGCTGAAACGCCCGGCCTCCTGCAACGGGGCATTGGCACTGATGCGGGCCAGGTCGTCGTCAGTGGGCGTGCCGTCAAACAGGACAAAGGCCGCGTCCCATGCAGTGGCGATGACACGGTCACTGCGGTCCGCCGGGTCGAGCGGCCGCGTGACCGAGACCAGCGAATAGACATGGCCCGACAGCGTGACCCGATGCACGCTGTGCCCGATGCCGTCCGCATCCATGTGCCAAAGGGTGCGCGTGATCTCGGCCCGTTCGCCGCACAAACGGCGGACCAAGGCCCGCAAAAAGCTTAGGCGCGTGGGCATCATCACACCCATGCGGGCCAGCCGCATCACGTCATGCGGCCGGCGCAACGGGGCCTGGGGGTCGGGCAGATCCTTCATTCCACCATTTGCGCCATCACAATGCGGTCAATCAAGAGGTTTTCGGCCGCACCTTCGGACGCGATGGGGCGACCGGCACAGACGGGGCTGAGCGGTGCGATCGGGGGAATGGAGGGCACCTTGCGCGCAGAGAACCATGTGCTGCACCCCCCCGGCATTGGTCAACAGATGATGAAACCGCCGCGGCAAGTCGTTGGTTGTTGCTGGGTGGGCCTGTGTCACATCATGGGACACTGCCTCAGACGGGCGCTTGGGTGTATTTCTTCAACTCGGCCCGCGCGACCTGCCTGCGGTGGACCGCGTCGGGTCCGTCGGCCAGCCGCAGGGTTCTTTGGTGGGTCCACGCATGGGCCAGCGGCGTGTCCTGGCTGATGCCCTGCCCGCCATGCATCTGCACCGCCTCGTCAATCACCTTGAGCGACACGCGGGGGGCGACCACCTTGATCTGGCTGATCCACGGGGCCGCGGCCCGCGCATCACCCTGATCCATCATCCACGCGGCCTTGAGGCACAAGAGCCGCGCCATCTCGATCTCCATCCGCGCCTCGGCGATGATGTCATAATTGGCCCCTAGCTGGGCCAGCGGCTTGCCGAACGCCTCTTTTGCCAGCGATCGGCGGCACATCAGTTCAAGCGCGGCCTCGGCCTGGCCGATGGCGCGCATGCAGTGATGGATGCGGCCCGGCCCCAACCGCCCCTGCGCGATCTCAAAACCGCGCCCCTCGCCCAGCAACAGGTTTTCGGCAGGCACGCGGACATCGGTGAAACGAATATGCATGTGGCCATGCGGCGCGTCGTCGTGGCCGTAGACGAGCATGGGGCGCAGAATCTCGATCCCCTCCGTACCAGCGGGCACCACGATCATCGAATGGCGCTTGTGTTTGGGCGCGTCATCGTCGCCGGAGCGGACCATGACGATATAGACCTTGCACCGCGGATCCCCTGCGCCGCTGGCCCAGTACTTTTCGCCGTTCAGCACATAATCATCCCCGTCCCGCACACAGGACAGCGAAATGTTGGTCGCATCGGATGACGCCACATCCGGTTCCGTCATCAAGTAGGCCGAGCGTATCTCGCCCTCCAGCAGGGGTTTCAGCCAATCCTCCTTCATCTTGGCGGTGCCATACCGCTCGAACACCTCCATGTTGCCGGTATCGGGGGCGGAACAGTTGAAAACCTCGGCACCCAGCGGCGTCTTGCCCATCTCTTCGGCGAAATGGGCGTATTCGACGGTGCTGAGGCCAAAGCCCTTGTCGCTGTCGGTCAGCCAGAAGTTCCAAAGGTCGGCCGCCTTGGCCTTGGACTTGAGCCCTTCGAGGATCTCGGTCTGACGCGCGGTGTATTGCCAACGATCGCCCTTGGCGACCTCGGCGGCATATTCGTCCTCGAGCGGCATGATCTCGTCCCGGATCATGGCGGCGACGCGATCCAGCAGCGCGCGGTTTTCGGCGCGCAGGGCAAAGCTCATATCCATCGGTGGTCCTCCCTGTTGGCGGTACCGTGACGCGAAATCACCCCCATGTCCACAGCGCGCGCCCGCGGACGCGGCGCAATTTTCTGTTGCAGAAAATTGGCCAATTTCCGTGTCGGAAATTGTCCCCGCTCAGGCGGGGCGCAGGTTGAGGATCCGGCGCGCCTGCGCCGGGGTTGCAACGGGCCGCTCAAACCGGTCGCATAGCTCGACAAGCCGTTCGACCAAGGCCGCATTGGACGGCGCCAGTCTGTGCCTGTCCAGCCGCACATTGTCTTCAAGCCCCGTGCGGGCATGTCCGCCGGCGGCCACGGCCCATTCATTCAGCACGATCTGGTTCGCCCCGATCCCCGCCGCGCACCACGGCGCGCCGGGAAACAGCCGATCCACAGTCTGCACGTAGAAATCGAACACATGCCGATCAGCCGGCATCGCGTTCTTCACTCCCATCACGAACTGGACATATGGCGTATCCCTGATCTTGCCCTGCGCATGCATCTGCGCGGCCATCAGGATGTGGCTCAGGTCAAAGGCCTCGATCTCAGGCTTGATGTCGTATTTCAGCATTTCCGCCGCCAGCCAGTCCACCAGATCAGGCGAATTCTCATAGACCCGCGCGGGAAAGTTGTTGGACCCCACTGCCAGCGACGCCATGTCCGGGCGCAGCGGCAGCATCCCGCCCCGTTCCTGCCCCGCGCCTGACCGTCCGCCGGTCGAAAACTGAATGATCATGCCGGGGCAGTGTTTTTCCAACCCTTCCTTCAGCGCTGCAAACGTGTCCGGGTCCGAACTGGGGCTTTCATCGGCATTGCGCACATGGGCATGGCAGATGCTTGCCCCCGCTTCGAACGCGGCATGGGTGCTTTCGATCTGTTGCGGGACGGAAACCGGCACTGCCGGGTTGTCGGACGTACGTGGCACCGATCCGGTGATGGCGACACAGATGATGCAGGGGGTTGTCATGCTTACATCCCGAAAGTGTGAATCGCTCCATCGTTTCGCAAACCGCACGCGAGGTCCAGCGCACCTGTTCGGCCTGGCCCGTAAGGCGGATCCTGATCCGCCCTAGTGCATCTCGGGCGGAAGATACTGACGGATCGAACTGGTCTTGCGGCTGAGGGCGGCGTCGATTTCAACAAGTTCCATCGACAGCATGAACGGGTGTGCGGCCATATGCGCGGCGGTGAACCCGCACGCCGCATCGAACAGGGCATCCAGCGCTTGCGTCTTGTCTGCATCCGACCGCCCGGCCCCCAACCGCACCATCACGTCCACAAACCCGTGGCGCGCGTCACCGTCGGCAATCACGACGTGCTCGGCCCGAATGGCCCGCACGCGGATGCCTGCGGGCGGGAATATCCCGGTCGCGACCGCCGCGTCCTTGAGTGCAACGCACAGCCCCTGCACGTCCAGCAGCGCCTCCAGATTCTCCGAGTATTCAAGCGTGATGTGCGGCATGGGCATACTTTTGGCACGGACCCTACCGCGCGCAAGCCAAAAGCGCATCGACATCCAGATGCGCCTCGAGGTGATGGGCCAGCGTGTCCAGCGTCGCCTCAACCCCGGCATCATAGGCAACCTGACCCGTCACCCCGAAACCCGCCAGCCACGCCGCGCGAAAGCTGTCATCGCGGAACATGCCGTGCAGGTAGCTGCCTGCGATACGTCCATCCGCACTGATCGCCCCTTCGGCTTTTCCGTCGACTCGCGCAAAGGGTCGCGTGCGGTCCGGGCCGTCACTGCGTCCGATATGGATTTCGTACCCTGTAAAAATCGTGCCCGTGGACACATGTTCCGCCGTGACGGTCGTCAGCGCCTTCTCCCCCGTCATGACCGTTTCCACGTCCAGCAGGCCAAGGCCCGGATCGGTGCCCGCGGGCCCCTCGATCCCGTCCGGGTCGGCCACGCTTTGCCCCAGCATCTGATAGCCGCCGCAAATGCCCAGCACATGCCCGCCCCGGCGCACATGAGCGGCAAGATCCACGTCCCACCCCTGCGCCCGGAGAAAGGCCAGATCCCCCCGCGTCGACTTGCTGCCCGGGATGATCACCACGTCCGCATCGCCCGGGATCGCGCGCCCTTCGGCCAGCATGGTCACCCGCACACCCGGTTCCTGCGCCAACGGGTCCAGATCGTCGAAATTGGCGATGCGGCTCAGCTTGAGGCAGACGACATGCAGGCCAGCGTCGCGCCCCGGCGTGCGGATGTCCAGCGCGTCCTCTGCAGGCAGTTTCCACGCATCGGCAAACCACGGCACCACGCCAAAGCCGGGCCAGCGCGTGTGGTCCGAAATCAGGTCGTACCCGTCATCAAACAGGCGCGGATCGCCGCGAAAGCGGTTGATGACAAAGCCACGGACCATCGCCGCGTCCGCAGGGTCGATCACCTCTTGCGTTCCGACGATTTGCGCGATGACGCCGCCCCGGTCGATATCACCGCACAGGATCACCGGGCAATCGGCGGCGCGGGCAAAACCCATGTTGGCGATGTCGCCCGGGCGCAGGTTCACCTCGGCCGGGCTGCCTGCCCCTTCGACAAGCACCAGATCGTGCTGCGCCTTCAATCGGTTGAAGCTGTCGAGCACCGGGGCCATCAGCCTGGGCTTCAGCGCCGCATAGTCCCGCGCCTTGACCGTGGTCAGGCGTTTGCCCTGTACCACCACCTGGCTGCCCACGTCCGTCTCGGGCTTCAACAGCACCGGATTCATGTCGGTGTGGGGCGGCAGGCCACACGCCAGCGCCTGCAATGCCTGCGCCCGCCCGATCTCGCCCCCGTCGGCCGTGACGGCGGCATTGTTCGACATGTTCTGTGGCTTGAACGGGGCGACGGACAGGCCGCGCTTGACCGCCGCACGGCACAGACCCGCCACAAGCATCGACTTGCCCACGTTCGAGCCGGTGCCTTGAAGCATGAGGGCGCGGGTCATGAAACGGTCTCTTTTACTGCGCAGCTTTGCCGCTTTCGCGGGTCATACTGCACCTCATCGCATCATCCGGAAGGAACGGAAAGCCCATGCTGGATTTCACGAACACTCCCGAACGCCGCAGGAAAGCGGCCCGTGCGCGCAGGCGCACCACACTGGTCCTGCTGGGCCTGTCCATCGTGTTGCCCGCTGCCGCCCTGGCGGTGACCTGACGGCACGTGCGGCGCGGCGCGGTTTGGGGTTTCAGAACTCCACGCCCTTTTGCGCCTTGACGCCCAGATCCTTGAAAGGGTGTTTCACGAGGGTCATCTCGGTCACGAGATCCGCCGCTTCGATCAGTTCGGGCTTGGCGTTGCGGCCGGTCAGCACCACGTGCGTCATCGCGGGCTTTTCGTTCATCAGGAAATCGACCACCGTGTCGATATCCAGGTAATCATAGCGCAGCGCGATATTGATTTCGTCCAGCAGAACGAACTGGATCTCGGGGTCCAGGATCTGTTCCCTGGCGATCCGCCAGCCGTTTTCAGCCGCGGCAATGTCCCGTTCGCGGTCCTGGGTTTCCCAGGTAAAACCCTCTCCGCTCACGAAAAACCGGCATTGGTCGGCGAAACGGTCGCGCAGAAACGTCTTTTCCCCGGTGTCCCAGTTGCCCTTGATGAACTGCACCACGGCACAGGGAATTTCGTGCGCGATGCAGCGCATGATCATGCCGAAGCCGCTCGACGATTTGCCCTTGCCCGGCCCGGTATGGACCATGATCAGACCTTTCTCTTCGGTCTTGGTTTCCATCATCTTGTCGCGGGCCGCCTTGATCTTTTTCATCTTGGCGTTGTGGCGGGCGGTGACGTCGTCCATGGGGTCCTCCGATGTTGCGCACGTGTGGTGCCATGGAACGCAGCGACACGCCAGACCCGTTCCGGCTTGACTCCGATTGACACCGCGCGCACTACGGTGCCGCTGGTGCCCGGTGATCCCGGGTGAAAAGGGAATGCCGAAGGGGTCCGCCCCGAAACGCAGCCGCCCCCGCGACCGTGACCGGAGATGGACGCCCCGCGCCACTGGCAGTACGCCGGGAAGGCAGGGCAGCCGAAGAGGGAAACCTCGGGATCCGCAAGCCGGGAGACCTGCCAGCCAAGGATTGACGAAACCGGACGGGGTGTTCCGGGTGTCGGGACCGAACCGGCCACGACCCGGCCGCCCGTCATCCCCGCGCCACGCCACAAGGACAGGGACAAGGATGACCAACGACACCCAAGTCGAACTGCTGGTCTGCGTGAAATGCCGCCGCGAATTGCCGGTGCCGGATGGCGAAACCCGCCCGGGCGAAGCGCTGCACGCCGAACTTTCGACCAGGCGACTGCCCGCCAATGTCACGCTGAAGGCCGTGGAATGCCTGTCCAACTGCACCCGCGGCTGTTCCATCGCGGTGCGCGGCGGGCCGAAGCGCTGGACCTATATCTATGGCAACCTGCTCGAAGACACCCATGCCGACACCGTTCTGGACGGGGTGGCCGCCTATGCCGCCACGCCCGACGGCCTTGTGCCGTGGCGCGAGCGCCCCGAACACTTCCGCAAGAACTGTATCGCCCGTATCCCTCCGCAGGAGCTTTGACATGTCGACCCTCAACAAGATCCCCGTCACCGTCATCACCGGCTTTCTCGGCTCGGGCAAGACGACCCTTGTCCGCCACCTGATGCAGAACCCGCAGGGCAAGCGCCTGGCCGTGATCGTCAACGAGTTCGGCGATGTGGGCGTGGACGGCGAGATCCTGAAATCCTGTGTCATCCCGGAATGCCCTGCGGAAAATATCATGGAACTGGCCAATGGCTGCATTTGCTGCACCGTGGCCGATGACTTCATACCCACGATCGAGGCGCTGATGGCGCTGGACCCGCAGCCGGAACACATCCTGATCGAAACCAGCGGCCTTGCCCTGCCCAAACCGTTGCTGAAAGCGTTCGACTGGCCCGATATCCGCAGCCGCATCACTGTTGACGGTGTGATCGCGCTGGCCGATGCCGAAGCCGTGGCGGCGGGCCGCTTTGCACCCGACGTGGCCGCTGTGGATGCCCAGCGCGAAGCGGATGATTCACTGGACCACGAAACGCCCCTGTCCGAGGTGTTCGAGGATCAGATCAGCTGCGCCGACATCATCCTGCTGACCAAGCCCGACCTGGCCGGCCCCGAAGGCATTGCCAAGGCCAAGCAGGTGATCGAGGCAGAGGCCCCCCGCCCCCTGCCTGTGGTCGAAGTGGCCGAGGGTGCCGTGGACCCGCGCATCGTGCTGGGGCTGGAAGCCGCGGCCGAGGACGACATGGACGCCCGCCCGAGCCACCACGACGGCCACGACGACCACGAACATGACGATTTCGAGAGCGTCATCATCGACATACCCGAAGTCGCCGATCCCGCCGATCTGGTCGCCCGGATCGAGGCCATGGCCAAAACGCAGAACATCCTGCGGGTCAAGGGCTATGCCGCCGTCACCGGCAAGCCCATGCGCCTGCTGGTACAGGCTGTGGGCGCGCGGGTTCGTCACCAGTTCGACCGCCCCTGGGGGCCGAACGAGGCGCGGCAGGGCCGTTTGGTCGTGATTGCCGAACATGACGACGTGAACGAGGCAGCGATCCGCGCCGCCTTGACCGAGGCTATGGCAGCCGCCGAGTAAGGAACGCGAGATGCACGTCGTCTTCCGCGAAAGCCACGGGCTCGAAGAGACCGAAACACCGACCGATCTGGGGCAATCGCCCGCAGATCTGGTGGTGCTGTCGTTCTCGGACAGTGACCTTGGGGCATTTGCGGCGGGGTGGCACAGAGCGAACGGCGCGCTGCCCACCCTGCGGCTTGCCAATCTGGTTGGGCTGAAACACCCGCTGTCCGTCGACACTTATGTCGAACAGACGCTGGAGGGGGCCAGGGGCATCCTGATCCGCCTGATCGGCGGCGTGCCCTATTGGTCCTACGGTCTGCAACAGGTCGAGGCGTTGTGCCGGGCCAAGGGGATCGCGCTGGCGGTGCTGCCCGCCGACGGGCGGCCGGATGAGCGACTGGATGCAGTTTCGACACTGCCCGCATCGACCCTGCGCCGACTGGCGCACCTGTGTGACACCGGCGGAGCCGTGGCCGCACAGGCTGCGCTTGCGCAGATGGCGCTAGCCTCGGGGCTGTATGCCGGGCCGGTCTGCGGGGCCAAGGCACTGCCATCGGTCGGCGCATGGACACCCGAGCATGGCGTGGCCTGTCCGCTGGTGCTGGGCGCATCCGGCAAGCCGCTGGTCATTGTCAGCTTTTACCGGGCCTACCTTGCCGCCGCCGACCTGTCCCCGATCGGGGCCCTTTTTTCGGCCTTGCGCGCGCGCGGCTTCGACGTGCTGGGGCTTTTTGCGCCGTCTCTCAAGGCACCGGAAGCGGCCGCGTGGATGGCCCGCCAGATCACGCATCTGTCCCCTGCCGCCATCGTCAACGCCACCGCGTTTTCGGGCAAGGGTGCCGCGGGAACGTCGCCCCTTGATGCGGGCGATGTGCCGGTGTTTCAGGTGGCACTGGCGACTTCGACACGGGACGCATGGGCCGAGGCCGAGCGCGGGTTGTCCCCCACGGATCTGGCCATGCACGTAGTCCTGCCCGAGGTGGATGGGCGGCTGTTTGCAGGTGTCGCATCGTTCAAGGAACCGCAGCCGCAGGACGAACATCTGCAATTTGCCCGGTACGCCCATGCCGCGGACATGGGCCGCGTGGACGCCGTGGCGGACCGGGTACAGGCGTGGCACGCACTGTCCGCCACCCCGGTGGCCGAAAGGCATTTGGCCCTGGTCCTCAGCACCTATCCCGGCAAGGACTGGAACATGGCCCATGCCGTGGGGCTGGACGCCCTGGCATCGGCCGACGCAATCCTGTCGGACCTGCGCGGCGCGGGGTACAGTACGGATACGCATGGCGCGCTGGCCGATGCTTTGGGCACCGAAACGATCCGCTGGCCGCTGGCTGACTATCTCGCGGCGATGCAGCGCCTGCCGCAGCCGTTGCAGGATGATCTGGCGGAGGCTTGGGGTGACCCGGAACCGGACACATCGGACGGGGCGTTTCACTTTCCCGCATTGCGCATCGGCAAGACGCTGGTCGCGTTGCAACCCGAACGCGGAATGCCGGCCGCGCGGGATGACGACTATCACGATCTGTCGCGCACGCCGCGCCATCTTTACGTGGCATTCTATCTCTGGCTTCGCGGCCAAACGGACGCGCTGATCCATATCGGGGCCCATGGCACGCTGGAATGGCTGCCGGGCAAGGCGGTGGCCCTGTCCGAAGCCTGTTGGCCCGAGGCGCTGATCGGCTCCACCCCTGTCATCTACCCGTTCATCGTCAACGACCCGGGCGAAGCGGCTCAAGCCAAACGCCGGATCGGGGCCATGACCCTGGGTCACCTGCCCCCGCCCATGACAGACAGCGCCACGCCGGACCGGTTCCTGCGGCTGGAAACCTTGCTGGACGAGTTTTCAAACGCCGACGGACTGGATCCGAAGCGCCGCGACCGATTGCAGGGCGATATCCGGGCCGAAGCGCAGGCGCTGGGGGTAGAGGATGATCTGGGGCTCGACCGCGCCGCCTGTGTGGCCGAGGCGATCACGCGGATCGACCGCTTTGTCTGCGACATCAAGGAAAGCCAGTTCGGCGACGGGTTGCATGTCTGGGGGCGGGGCGCACCGGCAGGTGCGCCTTACGGGGATTGTGCCGCACGTGAACGGCAAAGCCTGCTGGACGCGCTGGATGGCCGCCGGATCGCGGGCGGCCCCTCGGGTTCGCCCTATCGCGGGCGGCAGGACGTGCTGCCCACGGGCCGCAATCTGTATACCACCGATCCACGGTCCGTTCCCACACGTGCCGCCTATGCCCAGGGCGTCAAGCTGGCCGAGGAACTGGTGCGCCGCCACCTGCAGGATCACGGTGACTGGCCGCGCGGGCTGATCGTCGATCTGTGGGGGTCCGCCACCATGCGCACCGCCGGCGAGGAATTCGCCATGGCGCTGCACCTGCTGGGCGTCAAGCCGGTCTGGGATCAGGGGTCCGAACGGGTCTCGGGGATCGAGGTGCTGCCGATCACGGATCTGGACCGCCCGCGTCTTGATGTGACCTTGCGCGTATCCGGCCTGTTTCGCGATGTGTTTCCGACGTTGTCGGCGCTGTTCGGTCAAGCCGTCCGAGCGTTGGCCGCACGGGACGAAGCCCCGGATTGGAACCCCTATGCAGGGCGCACGGACGTGGCACGTGTCTATGGCCCGGAACCGGGCCGTTTCGGCCTAGGCATGGGGGCGGAATTGGAGACGCTGACGGACAACGCCCGTACCCGCGCAGGGCAGGCGTGGCTGGCGGCCTCGGCCTATGCCATCGACGGAACCGACGCGGTCAAGGATGACGCAGGCATACGTGACCGTGTGGCGGCCGCCGACAGCTTCGTCCACCTGCAGGACCTGCCCGAAACCGATGTGCTGCTGGCCAGCGACTATGCCGCGCACGAGGCGGGCTTTGCCGCCGCACAGTCCGTGACCGGGGGGCAGGCCGCACTCTATCACCTGGATGCGACGCGACCCGACCAGCCCCGCGCGCGGTCCCTGCCCGAGGAAATCGCCCGGGTCGTACAGGCCCGCGCCACCCAGCCCGCCTGGCTGGCGGGCATGATGCGGCACGGCTTTCGCGGCGCGGCTGAAATTGCAGCGACCCTCGACCACATGGCCGCCTTTGCCCATCTTGCAGGGGTCGTCGGCCCGCACCTGTTCGACGCCTACCACGATGCAACACTGGGCGACCCGCATGTGGCCGCCTTTCTCGAAGACGCAAATCCCGGTGCCTACAGGGCCATGCAGGACCAGTTCGCCGCGCTGGATGCGGCAGGGCTGTGGCAGACCCGCCGCAATTCCATCCGGGCCGCCCTTGAGGCCGCGCAATGACCGTCAAGGGCTGGTGCCCCGGCGCGTGGCGTCCGATGCAGTCCGGCGACGGGCTGATTGTCCGGGTCCGCCCGAGGCTGGGCCGCCTGACCCCGGCGCAGGTGCTGGGGCTGTGCGACGTGTCGCAACGGCTGGGCAACGGGATCATCGACCTGACCAGCCGCGCCAACCTGCAACTGCGCGGCGTGGTGGATCATGCGGAGACGCTGGCCGCCCTGAATGGCCTGGATCTGCTGGATGACAGCGCCAAGGCCGAAGCCCGGCGCAACGTCACCATCACGCCGATGTGGCAGGACGGGGACCTGACCCATCGCCTGCATGACGCGCTGTGCGCGCGGCTGGACGAGATGCCTGAATTGCCCGCCAAGATGGGTGTGGCAATCGACTGTGGTCCGGCCCCGCTGCTGGGCGATACATCGGCCGACTTCCGGTTCGAGCGGTCGCAGAACGGTCTGATCCTGCGTCTGGACGGCAAGGCCTTTGGCCGTCCCGTCGCCGAAAGCGCCGCCATTGACGCGCTGACCGAAGCGGCGGGGTGGTTCGTGCAAACCGGCGGACGCGATGCCAAACGCATGGCGCGACACATCACCCAGATGGCTGTGCCGGACGGTTGGACAACGGTGGCCCCGCGGGCGCGGGGCCCCGCAATCGAACCGGGCCCGCACACCTGCGGCATCGCCTATGGCGCGCCCTTCGGTAGCATTGATGCCAGTGCCCTTGCCGAGCTGCAACGCGACAGCGCCGCTGCCGCGCTGCGGGTTACGCCGTGGCGTGTATTCGTGCTGGAAAGCGCGCAACCCTGCCCAGCGCACGGCTTTGTCACCCGACCCGGCGATCCGCTGCTGCGTGTTCATGCCTGCCCGGGTGCACCGGCCTGCGCGGAAGCGACGGTCGAGACCCGCGTGCTGGCCCGCACGCTGGCACCGCACCACCCGGACCTGCATGTTTCGGGCTGCGCCAAGGGCTGCGCCCATCCCCGGCCAACCGGCACGACATTGGTGGGCCGCAATGGCGCGTATGACCTTGTGGCGCAGGGCCATCCGTGGGATGCCCCCCGCCAGCGCGGCCTGACGCCGGACGACCTTTTGACCCCTGTGACCTGACTTATGCCCTACGAATACGAAACCGATGGCGCGGCCATATACCTGCAATCCTTTGCGACCATCCGGGCAGAGGCTGATCTGGACCGTTTTGACGCCGACGAAGAACAGGTGGCCGTGCGGATGATCCATGCCGCAGGCCTGGTGGGGCTGGAACAGCACGTCCGCTTTTCGCCCGGCTTCGTATCGGCGGCGCGCGCGGCCCTTGAAGCCGGTGCGCCGATCCTGTGCGATGCGCGGATGGTGAGCGAGGGGATCACGCGCCCGCGGATGCCTGCCGAGAACGCGGTGATCTGCACCCTGCACGACGACGGTGTGCGCGAACTGGCGGCCGGGATGTCCAACACCCGCTCTGCCGCAGCGCTTGAGCTGTGGCGCCCGCATCTGGAAGGCGCAGTGGTCGCCATCGGCAACGCGCCCACGGCGCTGTTTCATCTGCTGAACATGCTGGAGGACCCGGCCTGCCCCCGCCCCGCCGCCATCATCGGCTGCCCCGTGGGCTTTGTCGGCGCGGTCGAAAGCAAGGATGCGCTCTGGACCGACCAACCCGTACCGTGCTGCATCGTGCAGGGCCGTCTTGGCGGCAGCGCCATCACCGTCGCCGCCGTCAACGCCATCGCGAGCCGCAAGGAATGAGCGCGGGCACGCTCTACGGCGTAGGGCTTGGCCCCGGCGATCCGGACCTGCTGAGCGTGCGGGCCGACCGTCTGGTACGCGGCGCGCGGCACGTGGCCTTTTTCCGCAAGGCGGGCCGGCCCGGACAGGCCCGGCGCATCGTTGACGGGATGCTGCCCGAAGCCGCGCAGGAACATCCGATGGAATACCCGGTCACGACCGAGATCCCGGTCAGCGACCCGGCATACAACGCCTGCCTGTCGTCGTTCTATGCTGACTGTTGCGCCCACCTGCGCACCCTGCTGGATGCGGGCGAGGATGTCGTGGTGCTGTGCGAGGGAGATCCGTTTTTCTACGGCTCTTTCATGCACTTGTACGAACGGCTGCGGGACATGCATGCGGTGCAGGTGGTGCCTGCCGTCACCGGCATGTCAGGTGCGTGGACGGCCACGGGGCTGCCCGTCACCTGGGGCGATGATGTTCTGAGCGTGCTGATGGGTACACTGCCCGAAAACGACCTGACCCGCCACATGCAGGCGGCCGATGCCCTGGTGGTGATGAAGATCGGGCGCAACATCGACAAGGTGCGGCGCGCCCTGCGGGCCGCGGGAAAATACGATGCGGCCTGGCTGATCGAATACGCCACCATGCCCAACCAGTCCGTGCAACGACTGGCCGAGGCCGAGGGCAAGGTGACCCCCTACTTCTCGATCATCGTGGTGCATGGACAGGGGCGTCGCCCGTGACCGGCTGGATTGTCATCGCGGGGCTTGGTCCCGGCGCAGACCGGCAGGTCACGCCCGAGGTGTCGGACGCGCTGGCGCGGGCCACGGATGTGGTGGGCTATATTCCATATGTGGCACGCATCGCCGAACGTCCGGGCCTGACCCTGCACGCCAGCGACAACCGGGTGGAACTGGACCGATCCCGCCATGCGCTGGACATGGCGGCAAACGGGAAACGCGTGGTCGTGGTGTCTTCGGGCGATCCCGGGGTCTTTGCCATGGCCTCGGCCCTGTTCGAGGCGGTCGAGGCGGGACCGCCGGACTGGCGCGCGCTGGATATCCGCGTGCTGCCGGGCATTACCGCGATGTTGGCCGCCGCCGCCCGGGCGGGCGCGCCGCTGGGCCATGATTTCTGTGCCATAAACCTCAGCGACAACCTCAAACCCTGGGACCTGATCGAAAAGCGCCTGCGGTTGGCGGCCGAGGCCGATTTCGCCATGGCCTTCTACAACCCCCGCTCAAAATCCAGACCCGAGGGCTTTGCGCGCACGCTCGACATCCTGAAACAGGCCTGCGGCGATGCCCGGCCCGTGATCTTTGCCCGGGCGGTGTCGACGCCGGAAGAAAGCATTCGCGTTGTCCCCCTGCCCGACACGACAGCGGACATGGCGGACATGCGGACAGTCGTTCTGGTCGGTTCGTCCCGCACGCGGGTGATCGACCGGAATGGTGCCCCTTGGGTCTATACCCCCAGATCGGTGCCGGTATGAGCGATCCAGTCCAGCACCTCGTCCACCCCATACGCCTCTTGCCGGGGCGGCAGCGCGGGCCGGTCAATCATGATCACCGGCAGGCCAAGCGCGCGTGCCGCGTCGATCTTGGCCGACGCACCGGTGCCGCCGGCGTTCTTGGACACGACCATGTCGATACGGTGTTCCTGCATCAGTGCAAGGTCGTTTTCTTGCGTGAAGGGTCCGCGCGACACCAAGGCGTGGTAGTCCGGAAACGGCGGCGTCATCACCAGCGGATCGACCAGGCGCAGCAGGTAGAAATGCTGCGGATTGGGCGCGAATTCGGCCAGATGCATCCGACCCACGGCCAGCATGACGCGGCGCGCGGGCTGATCCAGCGCGGCGACGGCACCAGCGATGTCCGGCACATGGGTCCAGGTATCACCCGGCCGCGCCTGCCACGGCGCGCGGGTCAGGGCGATCATCGGCACACCCGTCCGTGTGCAGGCCTGCACCGCGTTCCGGCTCATTTGCGCGGCAAAAGGATGAGTGGCGTCGATCACGTGGGTGATTTTGCGGTCACGCAGGTGGGCGACCAATCCGTCCACGCCGCCAAAACCGCCGATGCGCTGCGGCAAGGGCTGGCGCCGCGGGCGTTCCACGCGGCCTGCAAAGCTGACCGTGCCGTGCAAACCGGCCGCAGCCACGGCATTTGCCAGCGCCGTCGCCTGCGTGGTGCCGGCAAGGATCAAGAGGTTTGGCGTCATGTCTGAGCCTTGGTTGACGATTGTGGGCATGGGCGAGGACGGAGTTGCCGGGCTGAGTGCCACAAGTCAAGCGGCACTGGACGCGGCAGAGGTGGTGATGGGCCCGCCTCGGCATCTTGGGCTGATCCCCGATGGCGACGCGCGCCGGTTTGAATGGCCCGTGCCCTTTGCCGACGGGATCGAGGTGCTGGCGGGGCTGCGTGGGCAAAAGGTGGTCGTTCTGGCCTCGGGCGATCCGTTCTGGTTCGGCGCGGGCAGCGTGCTGGCCCGGCATTTCAAGGCGTCGGAATGGGTCGCCTTGCCGGGCGTACCCAGTTTTTCGCTGGCAGCGGCTCAGCTGGGTTGGGCGCTGGAGGACACGACTTGCCTTGGCCTGCACGCGGCACCGCTGTCCCGGATGCGCCGTCATCTGGCCCCCGGTGTGCGGCTGCTGGTCACGCTGCGCGATGGCGGTGCGGTTGCTGACCTTGCGACTTGTTTGAAGGGCTTGGGCTTTGGTGCCAGCACGCTCCACATACTCGAACGGCTTGGCGGGCCACAGGCCCGCCTTACGACCACAATGGCAGAAAAGGTGTCAGGACAGTTCGAACACCCGATGCTGGCGGCGATCGAGGTCGCGGGCAACGGCCAGGCACTGTCCACCGCCACGGGCCAGTCCGACCAGACCTTTGACCACGATGGCCAGATCACCAAACGGCCCGTGCGGGCGATTACCCTGTCCACGCTGGCACCCAAACCGGGTGAACACCTTTGGGACGTCGGGGGCGGTTCCGGGTCTGTCGCCCTGGAATGGCTGCTCAGCGCGCCCGACACGACGGCCACCTGCATCGAGATCCGGTCAGACCGCGCCGCGCGCATTCTTGCGAACGCGGATGCTTTGGGCGTCGCCCATCGGCTGACGGTGATCGAAGGGCGCGCGCCGGAGGTGCTGGCCAGCCTCGCGCCCCCCGATGCCGTTTTCGTGGGCGGCGGCCTGTCCGAACCGGTTCTCGATACCGCCCGCGCAACCGGCGCACGCCTTGTCGCCAACGCGGTGACGCTGGAAGGCGAGGCGCTGCTTGCCGCAGCACAGGCCGCGCATGGCGGGCAGCTGATGCGGATCGACCTGAGCCACTGCGCCCCACTGGGATCCAAACGCGGCTGGTCGGCCAGCTACCCGGTTGTGCAATGGAGCCTTTCGGCATGATCATCGCAGGCTTCGGGTTCCGCGTATCCGCGACGGCCGACAGCCTTGCCGATGCGCTGGCGCAGGCCGCAGGCGGGCGCAGACCCGACGCCTTTTCCACGCTTGTGGAAAAAGCGGACGGTCTGCGTGCCTTTGCCGACGCGCGCGGCATGCCGCTGGTGACCGTGTCGCAGACTGCGGCAGCGCGGCAAGACACCCCGACCAAATCCCCTGCCAGCATGCAGGCCAAGGGGTTACACAGTGTTGCGGAGGCGTGCGCATTGGCCGCTGCAGGTGATGGCGCATGGTTGATCGCGCCCCGCAGCATCTCAGACGATGGCAAGGCGACATGCGCCATAGCCCAAGGACCAGACACATGACCGTACACTTCATCGGCGCCGGACCCGGCGCGCCTGACCTGCTGACCCTGCGGGGCCGCGACCTGATCGCGGCGTGTCCGGTCTGTCTTTATGCCGGGTCGCTGGTGCCAGAGGCGGTGCTGGGCCATTGCCCGGACGGTGCGCGGGTGGTGAACACCGCCGCCATGGATCTGGACGCCATCATGGACGAAATCGAATCCGCCCATGCCGCTGGCCACGACGTTGCGCGGCTGCACTCGGGCGACCTGTCGGTCTGGTCGGCGATGGGCGAACAACTGCGCCGATTGCGCGGCGCTGGCATCCCCTTTACCGTGACGCCAGGGGTGCCCAGCTTTGCCGCCGCTGCCGCAGCGCTTGGCACCGAGCTGACCCTGCCCGGCATCGCGCAATCCGTGGTGCTGACCCGTACGCCCGGGCGCGCGTCGTCCATGCCGCAGGGCGAGACGCTGGCCAATTTCGCAGCCACCGGAGCCACGCTGGCCATCCACCTGTCCATCCAGAACCTGAGCCAGGTTGTGACCGATCTTTCGCCGCACTACGGCAACGACTGCCCCGTGGCAGTGATCTATCGCGCCAGCTGGCCCGATCAGCGGATCATCCATGCCACGCTGGCCACGCTGAAGGACGCGATTGACGAAAGCATCAGCCGCACTGCCCTGATCCTTGTGGGCCGGGTGCTGGAACAGGACGGGTTTGACGAAAGCCGTTTATATGCAGCGGATTACGACCGCCGCTACCGCCCGCAAAGCGCCGACAGTCCCTGGGCCGGCTGGAGCCACGGCGATGATTGAAGGTGTGATGATTTCGGCCCCGGCGTCGGGCACGGGCAAGACCACGGTGATGCTGGGCCTGTTGCGCGCGCTGCGGGATGAGGGGCTGATCGTACAGCCCTACAAGTCCGGGCCAGACTATATCGACCCGGCCTTTCACCTTGCCGCAGCCGGGCGCGCGTCGTTCAATTTCGACACATGGGCGATGGATGGCCCCCTGCTGGACGGGATCGCGGCACAGGCAAGCGGAGCCGATATCTGCGTGGCCGAAGGGTCCATGGGCCTGTTTGACGGGGTCGCCACGCGTGGACAATCAGGTTTCGGTAGCAGCGCGGAAACGGCGCAGGCCATGGGATGGCCCGTGGTGCTGGTCATCGACGTGGGCGGCCAGGCGCAATCGGCCGCCGCCACGGCGCTGGGGTTCAAAAGCTACCTGCCCGATCTGCCCTTTGCGGGCGTGATCCTGAACCGGGTGGCAAGCCCCCGGCACGAGCGGTTGACGCGGTTGGGGATGGAGCGGGCCGGGATCCAGGTGCTGGGCGCCCTGCCCCGGAACGGAGACCTGAAGCTGCCCGAACGGCATCTGGGCCTGATCCAGGCGGTCGAGCATCCCGATCTCGATGCCGCCATCGCGGGCTATGCCGATTTCCTGCGGGCCCACGTGGATTTGCAAGCCATCCGCGAGGCCGCGGCGGGGTCCGCTGCGCGGCCTGCGGCACCTTTGCCACGACCCCCGGCGCAGCGCATTGCCCTGGCCCGCGATGCGGCATTTTCCTTTACCTATCCGCATCTTCTGAGCGGTTGGCGTGCGGCGGGGGCCGATATCCTGCCCTTTTCCCCCCTTGCCGACGAAGCGCCAGCCCGGGACGCCGACCTTGTCTGGCTGCCCGGCGGCTATCCCGAACTGCATGCAGGCACCTTGGCCGCCGCATCCAGGTTCAAAGCCGGACTGCGCGCCCACGCAGAAACAAAGCCCGTGCACGGCGAGTGCGGCGGCTACATGGCGCTGGGGGCGGCCCTGATCGACAAGGACGGTGTGTCGCACGAAATGGCCGGGCTGCTGGGGTTGGTCACCAGCTACGAGAAACGCAAATTCCACCTTGGCTATCGCCGCGCGGTGCTGGACGCGGCTTTGCCCGGGTTTGCGCCCGGTGATGCGCTGCGCGGGCATGAATTCCACTACTCCACCATCCTCGATCAGCCTGATGCGACCCTGGCCCAAGTCTTTGATGCAGATGGAAATTCCGTGCCTGAAACCGGGTCGCGCCGGGGCCATGCCAGCGGCACGTTCTTTCACCTGATCACGGGGGAGGCATGAGCGGTTTTGTCAGCTTTGTCGGTTCGGGCCCCGGTGATCCCGAGCTTTTGACGCTCAAGGCCGTGGACCGGCTGAAACGGGCCGATGCGGTGCTTTTCGACGATCTGAGCGCGGGTCCGATCCTGGCCCATGCGCGGCCGGGCGCGGACCTTGTGGGTGTGGGCAAACGGGCGGGTCGGCCTTCGCCCAAGCAGAACCACGTGAGCCAGCTGCTGGTGGATTATGCCGAAACCGGGCAGCGCGTGGTGCGGCTGAAATCAGGCGATGGCGGCACGTTCGGACGGTTGGAGGAGGAGCTGGAGGCACTGAAAGCCTCTGGAATCGCTTATGAAATTGTCCCTGGTATACCGTCGGCCTGTGCCGCTGCGGCAGCGGCGGGCATCCCGCTGACCCGGCGGCTGACGGCCCGGCGGGTGCAATTCGTCACCGGCCATGATGTGCGCGGCGCCCTGCCCGAGGACCTGAACATGGCCGCCCTTGCCGATCCGCTGGCCACCACGGTGGTGTTCATGGGGCAGCGCACCTTTCCGGCCTTTGCCGCGATGCTGATCGACGCGGGCCTGCCCGGCGACACGCCCGCCCTGCTGGCCGAAGGGGTGTCGACCCCGGCGCAGGCCCTGCACCGGATGAGCGTGGCTGCACTGGCCGAAAGGCTGGCGGGCGGGGTGAGCGATGCGCCGGCGCTGATCCTGTACGGTGCGCTGGCCGACGGGTGAGTCGCCCGCACGCATTTACCTTGTTTTCATGGAGATTGATGGCCCCTGGCCCCGATCACCATCTGTGCACACCCTGTGCACCGGACGTACACCGCCGCGGTGCATACGGTGCCGGGTTAACACGGCGCACGGCGTATCGCAGCGCGTTGCCGTGTCTGGAAAACGGCGCGGACCGCGGCACGGGCCCGTCCACGACCAATTCACGCCGCGACATGCCGCATCCGGACTTGTTCGACCCCGGAATCAGTGTAAACCTGAATGGACGATGGTGACCCCCGCCAGGGGTCTGAAAAGGGAACCGGGCGCAAATCCCGGACTGCCCCCGCAACTGTGACCGGAGAGCGGCCCGGCAAGCACCACTGACCCCGCCGGGGTTGGGAAGGTCCGGCCCCGCAGCGACCCGCAAGTCAGGAGACCTGCCGTCGGGAATGAAACACGCCGGGGCACCGGCCATTAATGCCGCCGGGGTGGTGGTGAGGAGACAGTGAAATGCACATCGAACCGGGCGTCGTGGACGGCGCGAAAATGGTCTTTGCTTATGGCACAGCCGCTGCCGCGGCAGGCTATTCCCTGAAACTGGCCGCAGATGACCTGAAGCTGGCCAACGTCCCGGCCTTTGCCGTGCGTGCCGCGCTGGCGACCATTGGCACGTTCGTCTTTTTCGAGGTGCTGCCCCACTTTGCAGTTGGTATTTCCGAGGTCCACTTCATCCTGGGGACAACCCTTTTCCTGTTGCTGGGTGCGGGTGCCGCTGCTGCCGGTCTGACCATGGGTCTGCTGATCCAGGGGCTGCTGTTTGCGCCCACCGACCTGCCGATGTTTGCCGTCAACATGACAACGCTGCTGTTTCCGCTGTTTGCGCTGCACCAGGTGGCCAAACGGATCGTGCCCAACGCGCGGGCCTATGTGGACCTTGATTATGGTCAGGTGCTGAAGATGTCCGCCGTCTATCAGGGCGGCGTGGTGGCCTGGGTCGCGTTCTGGGCGATCTACGGTCAGGGCGTCGGCGCCGAGAACATCCAGTCCGTGTTGGCCTTTGGCGGGGCGTACATGATGGTGATTCTGATCGAACCTATCGCTGACCTGGGCGTGCTGGCCGCGGCCAAGGCGCTGCGCGGCAAGGCCGGTTCGATCTTTACCCAACGCCTTTACAACGCGGCGTAAGCTGCTGAACCAACTTGGAAAGGGCCGCCCGGCGCGGCCCTTTTGCATGTCATGACCCAGCTTTTTCTGATCGGCATCGGCACCGGCAATCCCGACCACCTGACGGGCGAGGCGCGGCGCGCCATCGCGCAGGCGGACCTGTTCCTGATCCCCCACAAGGGCGCGGGCAAGTCCGATCTGGCCGACCTGCGCACACGGATCATCGACACCGTGCGCAGCGATGCCACCGTGGCGGGGTTCGACATGCCCGTGCGCGATGACGACCTGCCCTATCTCGACGGGGTCGAAGCGTGGCACGACACCATTGCCCGCATCTGGACCGACACGATGGCGCAGCACCCCGGCGCGCAACGTGTGGCCCTGCTGGTCTGGGGGGATCCGTCGCTGTACGACAGCACCTTGCGCATTGCCGCCCGACTGGACCCGATGCCGGAGGTGCACGTGGTCGCGGGCATCACGTCGGTACAGGCGCTGACTGCTGCCCACGCGATCCCGCTGAACACGCTGAACGGTCCGGTGACCATCTCGACCGGGCGGCGTTTGCGTGATCACGGCTGGCCCGAGGGGTGCGAGACGCTGGTGGTGATGCTGGACGGCACATGCGCCTTTCAGGAACTGGATGGCGACGGGTTCGATATCTGGTGGGGGGCGTATCTGGGGATGCCGGAACAGATGCTTGCCTGTGGCCGGTTGGGCGACGTGGGCGCGGACATCGTGTCGCGCCGGGCCGCCGCCCGGGCGGACCACGGTTGGATCATGGACACCTACCTGCTGCGCCGCGTCGACAAGGCGCTCAAAAAATAGGCAAGCCGCCCCTTTTTTAGCGTTTCATCGGTGGCAGCCACCCGGCGCTGATCGTGACCCATGGTCAATGGCGATCCTGCCGGGGTCATCTTTGCGCCATGACTGCCCAGCCTCACATTGCGCCTGTGCAACCTGCCCAGCCCCGAGCGCGCGGGGACGTGCGTCTGTCGACCAAGGCGCGCGGCGGTGCGTCCGTCATCGACACGCTGTACCAGCAGGGCGCGGCCAAGGCCGTCTTTCCCCGCGCCGCGCGCGGTCTGACGGCGGTGCTGCTGAACACATCCGGCGGCATCACCGGAGGCGACAGGTTCCGGTACAACGCAGCCGCAGGGGCCGGAACGCACCTGACCCTGACCACGCAGGCTTGCGAACGCGCCTATCGCGCACAACCGGGCGAGGTTGGGCGGCAAAGCACGACCTTGCAGGTGGAGGCCGACGCGACACTGTGGTGGCTGCCGCAGGAGACATTGCTGTTTGACGGCTGCGCGTTGGACCGGCGTCTGGATTGCGACGTGGCCCCGGATGGGCGCGCCCTGATCGTCGAACCGGTCTGTTTTGGCCGTCTTGCCATGGGCGAAGCCACGGTCTGTGGCCAGATGTCAGAGCGGATTTCGGTGACGCGTGGCGGGGTGCCTGTCGTGCGGGATGCCTGGGGTCTGGAGGGCGACATGACGGCGCAGATGGGGCGCAGCGCAGTCGGCGACGGTGCCACGGCGATGGTCAGCCTGACCTATGTCGGACCCGAGGCCGAAGGGTTGCTTGCCCCCCTGCGCACGTTGCTGCCCCCTACGGGAGGCGCGAGCCTGCTGGCCCCCGATATCCTTGTGCTGCGGCTGCTGGCCGCGTCCGGCTATGCGCTGCGCCGGACGCTGCTGCCGATCCTCGACCATATGACCGGCGGCCACCTGCCGCTGTGCTGGAGACTTTAGAAGATGCAACTGACCCCCCGTGAAAAGGACAAGCTGATGGTGGCCATGGCGGCCGAGGTCGCGCGCAGGCGGCTGGCGCGCGGCGTCAAGCTGAACCACCCCGAGGCCATCGCCCTGATCACCGATGCCGTGGTCGAGGGCGCCCGCGACGGGCGCAGCGTGGCCGACATGATGGAGGCCGGTGCCCATGTCATCACCCGCGACCAGTGTATGGAAGGCGTGCCCGAGATGATCCACGACGTGCAGGTCGAAGCCACCTTTCCCGACGGCACCAAGCTGGTGACCGTCCACAACCCGATCCGATAACAGCGGAGACGCTCATGATCCCCGGAGAGATTATCACCGCCCCCGGCGACATTCAGCTGAATGCAAGCGCCAAGGCCATCACCCTGCATGTGGCCAATACCGGCGACCGGCCCGTGCAGGTGGGCAGCCACTACCACTTTGCCGAAGCCAACGGCGCGCTGGACTTCGACCGTGGTGCCGCAAGGGGCATGCGGTTGGACATTGCCGCAGGCACCGCCGTGCGGTTCGAACCCGGGCAGGCGCGCGACGTGCAATTGATCCCTATCGGTGGGGCGCGAAAGGTATATGGTTTCAACCAGCAGGTGATGGGCGACCTTTGAGCAGTACAAAACCCAAAGGGAGGACCAGAAGATGTGTGATATCTGCGTGATGACGGCCGTGAAGGACAGAATGCTGTCGCGGCGCGATCTGTTCAAGGGCACCGCGGCCATGGCGGCGGCGGCGACCGTGGGCGGCGTGGTGACCGCCCCGCCCGCACTGGCGGCGGGCCATGGCGGCGTGGTCGACATGACACACGCCTTTGGCGACACCTTCCCCACGTGGGGCGGCGCGCCGGGCATCGCCTATGACAAAGCCTTCGATTTCGCCAAGGATGGCTTCAACCTGTTCAACCTGACCATCAGCGAACATGCGGGCACCCATATCGACGCGCCCCTGCATTTCTCGGCCGATGGCAATTCGGTGGACGAGATCCCTGTTGGCAACCTTGTCTGTCCGCTCTGCGTCGTCGACATCGCGGCCCGCGCGGCCGAGGACGCAGACACCATGGTCACCCCCGATGACCTGAAGGCATGGATCACGGCCAATGGCGACATTCCGGACGGGGCCTGTGTCGCGATGCATTCGGGCTGGGCCGCGAAAGCCCCCGGCGACGGGTTCCGCAATGCCGATGGCGACGGGGTGCAGCATTACCCCGGTTTTCACGTCGAAGCCGCCGAGATGCTGATGGAAGAAACCGGTGCCGTGTCGATAGCCGTGGACACGCTTTCGCTGGATCACGGGGCGAGCCAGGACTTTGCCACGCACTATGCTTGGTTGCCGTCGAACCGCTACGGGATCGAATGCCTTGCCGGGCTCGATCAGGTGCCTGCGGCCGGGGCCACTCTGGTCGTGGGCGCGCCCAAGGTGGCGGGTGGTACGGGCGGACAGGCCCGCATCTTTGCGATGGTCTGATGGCGACCCTGCCGCTGATAAGTGACGAGGAGGCCAGCGCCGAAGTGCTGGCCGTCTTCGACGATATCCGCGCCGTGCGTGGGACAGATTTCATCAACAACTTCTGGCGGGCCTTGGCGAACGATCCCGCACTGCTGGCCGCGACTTGGGGGCGGCTTAAGGACGTGATGGGACCGGGTGAACTCGATCCGCTGGTCAAGGAGATGCTCTATATCCCGGTGTCTGTGGCGAACGGGTGCGAATACTGCATCCATTCGCACACCGCCGCCGCCAACGCCAAGGGCATGACCCTGGCCCAGCACGGCGAGATGCTGAGCGTGATCGGCATGGCGATGCAGACCAATGGGCTGGTGACCGCGATGCAAGTGGAGGTGGATGATGCGTTTTTGGTGTAGCGCGATGTTCGTGCTGGCGGCGGGTGCGGCGCAGGCCGCTTGCCCCGGCCAGAACCAGCTTGAAATGAACGATTGTGCCGCTGCCCGATATGCCCAGGCGGACGCGCAGCTGAATGCGGTGTGGCCTGGGGTCAAGGGGTACATGGACAGTCTGGGTGCAGGCGCGGCCCTGCTGGACGCGCAGCGCAAGTGGCTGGCCTATCGCGACGCCACCTGCACGTCCGAGATCACGCCGTATGCCGGCGGCAGCATCCGGCCATTGATCTGGTACACCTGTCTTGAGCGTGTGACGCGCGTGCGCACCGGTGAATTGCAAGGCCTGATGAACCCATGATGCGGGCATGTGCGTGTGTTCCAAAAGCAAGCGCGATGCCTGGAAGCTTGGGCCGCGCGACAAGACGGCACTGCCATTCCGCAGAACGCTGGAACGTCTCCGGTTCCTGGAAGGGGGGCGATCCGGCCCGCTGCGCGATCCGCGCGCTGTCTTGCGATGGTGGTGTTCTGCTTTCAGGCTGCGGTCCGAAGATTGAGGACCAAAGCCCCGATGGCGTGCCGCAGATGGACCTGAACCGAGGGGTTTGCTTTGTCGGATGCGACGTCGCGACACGTTTGCCCGATGGCGCGAACTGCTGCGGTTTTGCCGTCAGGATGCAGTACGGCCGCCTGATGGCCGCGGACACGTATTGCCCTGACGCTCCAACTGCCGAACAAAACGATCCATCCACCGGCGACCTGACCCCTTACGCCTCGTTCTTTTGGGATGAACCAATTGGCGTCGAGGCGATCGTCGCTGCCCACGTACCTACCCCGGAGCCGTAATATGCCCACATCCATCCCCCGCGCCGATTACGCCGCCATGTTCGGCCCCACCGTGGGCGACAAGGTCCGGCTGGCCGACACAGACCTGATCATCGAGGTCGAACGTGACCTGACAGCCGAGGCCGCAGGCCGGGCCGCGACCGGCGGCAGTGGCGACAACGCCATGCTCTATGGCGAAGAGGTCAAGTTCGGTGGCGGCAAGGTGATCCGTGACGGGATGGGCCAGTCTCAGGCCACGCGGGCCGAGGGGGCGGTGGACACCGTCATAACCAACGCGCTGATCGTGGACTGGACCGGCATCGTGAAGGCGGATGTCGGTCTGAGGGACGGGCGCATCGCCGCCGTGGGCAAGGCGGGCAACCCCGACACGCAGCCCGGCGTCAACATCATCGTCGGCCCGGGGACCGAGGCCATCGCGGGCGAGGGGCGCATCCTGACGGCGGGGGGCTTTGACAGCCATATCCACTTCATCTGCCCGCAACAGATCGAGGATGCGCTGCATTCCGGCCTGACCACCATGCTGGGCGGCGGTACGGGGCCTGCCCACGGCACGCTGGCCACCACCTGCACGCCGGGGCCGTGGCATATCGGCCGGATGTTGCAGGCGGCGGATGCCTTTCCGATGAACCTGGCCTTTGCGGGCAAGGGCAATGCGTCCCTGCCTGCGGCATTGGAGGAACAGGTGCGCGCAGGGGCCTGCGCCATGAAACTGCACGAGGATTGGGGCACAACCCCCGGCGCCATCGACTGCTGCCTGTCGGTCGCCGACGACATGGATGTGCAGGTGATGATCCACACCGACACGCTGAACGAATCCGGCTTTGTCGAAAACACCGTGGCGGCGATGAAAGGCCGGACGATCCACGCGTTCCACACCGAAGGTGCTGGTGGCGGGCACGCGCCCGATATCATCAAGATCTGCGGAGAGGAACATGTGCTGCCTTCCTCGACCAACCCCACGCGCCCCTTCACCGTCAACACGCTCGAAGAGCATCTGGACATGCTGATGGTCTGTCACCACCTCGACAAGTCGATCCCCGAGGATGTGGCATTTGCAGAGTCTAGAATTCGGCGCGAGACCATCGCGGCCGAGGATATCCTGCACGATATGGGAGCATTCAGCATCATCGCGTCCGACAGCCAGGCCATGGGCCGGGTGGGCGAGGTGATCATCCGCACATGGCAAACCGCCGACAAGATGAAGAAACAGCGCGGCAGCTTGCCCGAAGAGGTGGGCGACAACGACAACATGCGCGTGCGCCGCTACATCGCCAAGTATACGATCAACCCGGCGATTGCGCACGGGATCAGCCACGAAATCGGTTCGATCGAGGTCGGCAAGCGGGCCGACCTGTGCCTGTGGTCGCCTGCGTTCTTTGGGGTCAAGCCCGAGATGGTGCTGCTGGGCGGCACCATCGCCTGTGCCCAGATGGGTGACCCCAATGCATCGATCCCGACGCCCCAGCCGGTGTATACAAGACCCATGTTCGGTGCCTACGGCCGGTCGGTCGAGCGGTCCGCCGTGACCTTCGTGTCTGCGGCGGCACAAGCCGAAGGGATCGGCGCGTCGCTGGGACTGGCCAAGGATACGGTGGCGGTGGAAAACACGCGGGCCATCGGGAAAAAGGATTTGCGTTTGAACGCCGCCACGCCAGAGGTCGAGGTGCATCCCGAGACCTATGAGGTGCGGGCGGACGGGGAACTGCTGACATGTGAGCCGGCCGAGGTGCTGCCGATGGCGCAACGGTATTTTCTGTTTTGACAGGGTCAGGGCACGTGCTGGCGCACCGGGTCACCGGGTCGCGTATTGGCCGACGGCGACCCGTCGGGTCGCGATCCTCCGGCTTGGACCGGAAGGCACCGGACATAGCGTGTCACGCGGTCGCGGAAATAGGCAGGATTGCTGGCGATCTCATCGGGCAGCAACGCGCGATCGAAGATGCGCGCGCGCCGTTCCATCACTTCGACCCGATGCCAACGCCCCGGCGGCACCTGCCCCCGTCGTTCGAGGATCGCCGCCCGCAGGGCGGCCTCCCGCGCCTTCAATCGGGTGATTTCGGCGCGCACATCCGCCAACGCATCGGCAAGAGACATCTCATGCATGGCCTGTTTCCTGATTCCCGTCTGCTTGGCATCGCAGCACAGTCACGGTTACCAGACGGTGAACACCTCACGCGGTTCCGCGCGCCTCATCAACAGCCAAGCCAACCTTTTGACCCGAGAGCCTGCTAAACACACCATGCTCACTGCCCAAACATATCACCCGCACACCCACGGCACGCCCGCGGACCATGTCGCTCTGACCTACCAGGACCGGTTTTTGCGGCGCAAGGTGCTCACCCTCGCTTCGGGCGTGCAATTGCTGGTCGACCTGCCACAGACCACGTCGCTGGATCACCACGGGGCGCTGCTGGCGACCGATGGCACCGAAATCCGTATCGACGCCGCCTCCGAACCCCTGCTGCAGGTGACCGGCGACAGCCTGCACCGCATTGCGTGGCATATCGGCAACCGCCACACGCCCTGCCAGATCGAGGACACGCGTCTGCTGATCCAGCGTGACCACGTCATGGCAGACATGCTGGGCAAGATCGGCGCAACCATACGTGAGGTGGTGGAACCCTTTACCCCCGAGGGCGGCGCCTATGGCCATGGCCGCACCCACGGGCACGACCATTCACACAGCCACACATGACCCACGCCCTGACCCTGATGCAGATGCTGTCGCCAGCCTTTCCGGTGGGGGCCTTTGCCTATTCCCATGGGTTGGAGCAGGCCGTTGCCGATGGGCAGGTGCGCGATGCGACATCCTTGCAGGATTGGCTTGAGGCATTGCTGACGCATGGATCGGGCCGGGCGGATGCGATCCTGTTGTCGGCGGCCTTTCACGCCGAAACACCGGATCAGGTGGATGCGACCGCCCGTGCCTTTGCCGCCGGTGCGGAGCGATTGCAGGAGACGGATCTGCAAGGGGCCGCGTTCTGCGACACGGCGCGGGCGGTGTGGCGGTTGGATATCCAGGACCTTACCTATCCTGTGGCCGTTGGCACCGCCGTGCGGCTGATGGGGATGGCGCTGAAACAAACGCTGCCGCTGTATCTGCATGCCTTTTCCTCGAACCTCGTGGCGGGGGCACAGCGTCTGGCCCCCATCGGGCAGACCGACGGGCAAATCGTCCTTGCAGCCCTGTCCGGGCCAATCGCTGCGACGACCCGGTTGGCGGTTGACAGCACTCTGGACGACCTGACATCTGCCAGCTTTGCCGCCGATATTGCGGCGATGCGCCACGAAACCCTGCAACCAAGGATCTTTCGCACATGACCCAGAAACCAATTCGTCTGGGTCACACCGCCCCTTATTCATGGTTTGCCATGGCCACCGATTCAGCCGGCAAATCCGTCATCGGCGAAACACATCTACCGATCCTGCGCGTGCGTAACGACGACGAAACCCGGAATTTCGAGCCCCAAACCGGCCGCTATCGCGATACGATACACATCAGCCGCGCGGTTGATCGACCCGACTGGTGGCAAGAAGCCGGCGCGCAAATGGACAAATGGCGCGCAGGTCTGATCCCGGGTAAACTGGTCGCCCTGCGCTTGTTCAAGGAAAACGGGACAAAAAACGGCAGTACTGGAAACTGGTTGGGTGTTTACGAAGTCAAATCGGCAACTCTGACAGACACCGAAATCAACGTGATGCTTGTCCCGCAAAGAAAATGGAACGTGAAATCATGACCCAACTCAATGGCCCCCTGCGCATCGGGATCGGCGGTCCCGTGGGCGCGGGCAAGACTACGCTGACGGCGGCGCTGGCAGCCGCACTCAAGGACCGGCACTCCATCGGCGTGATCACCAACGACATCTACACGCAAGAGGATGCCGAGGAGCTGATGCGCCGCCAGATCCTGCCGCAGGACAGGATCATCGGGGTGGAAACGGGCGGCTGCCCGCATACAGCCATCCGCGAGGATGCGTCGATCAACCTGGCCGCCGTGGCCGAAATGCGCAACCGCCATCCAGAGGTCGAGGCGATCCTGATCGAAAGCGGGGGCGACAACCTGTCGGCCACCTTTTCGCCGGAACTGGCGGATATCACCCTCTATGTCATCGACACGGCAGCGGGCGAAGAGATCCCGCGCAAGGGTGGGCCTGCGATCACGCGGTCCGATCTGCTGATCATCAACAAGACGGATCTGGCCCCGCATGTAGGGGCCTCGCTTGAGGTGATGGAGCGGGACGCGACGCGGATGCGGGCCGGGCGGCCCTTTGTCATGGCAGCGCTGCGGCACGGGACCGGGGTGGAGGAAATCATCAGTCACATCCGCGCGCTGTCCGGCCTTGGCCTGACCGACGCCTGAACAGGCGGGGCGCACGGGCACGTGCGCCTTACGGTTTTCGTGGTAAGGCGCAGCTTGCTGCGTCCGCCCCACCGCCTGTCGACGCAGGACACCTGCGCCTTACCCCCGTAAGGCGGACGTGTCGTCCGCCCCGACCTGTCGCGAACAGGACATTTGCTTCGCAGTCTGGCACGACCCCGTCCCGCGTTCCGGCTTCACTGAGGGTGGGAGGACCACCATGAACGCACCCAGAACCCGCGCCGGAGGCCGCGCAAACCGCCGCGCCGCCCGTGCCGTCCCGGATATTGCCATGCTGCCGGGGCTGACCAACACCCTGCCCCGGTGCGAGATCATGGATGATCCCGAAGTGGAGCGGATCGACGCCGCATCGATGGACATCCTGGAAAACGTGGGCGTGGTGTTTCGCGACGACATCGCTTTGGCCGACTGGAAACGGGCCGGTGCCAAGGTCGTGGATGACACCGTGTTTCTGGACCGTGACCTGGTCCGCGACCTGATCGCGACCATCCCGTCCGACTTTACCTATCGCGCCCGCGACCCGCGCAAGAACGTTGCCCTGGGTGGGCGCGCCGCCATCTTCGTGCCGATGACCGGTGCACCCTACCTGCGCGACCTCGACGACGTGCGGCGCAACCCGACGCTTGATGATCTGGCGATGTTTCACAAGCTCAGCCATATGATGCCCGCCCTGCATTCCAGCGCCCACCACATCGTCGAACCCTATGACCACCCCATCAGCCAGCGGCATCTGCGGATCACCTATTCCTCGATCAAGCATTCGGACAAGACGTTCATGGGCATGACCACCAGCCCCAAAAACGCCGAGGACGTGCTGGACATGTGCGCGATCCTGTTTGGCGATGATGTGATGGAGGATCACGCGGTTACCACCGGCAACTGCAACGGCAACTCACCCCTGGTCTGGGACGAAACCATGCTGGGGGCGATGCGCGCCTTTTGTCGCCGCAACCAGCCGGTGCTGTGCTCGCCCTTTGTGCTGGGCGGGGCCAACACGCCCGCCTCTGTCGCCGCCTCTGTCGCGCAACTCAATGCCGAGGCATTGAGCGCGCTGGCCTATACCCAGGTTATCCGGCGCGGCTGTCCGGCGATTTATGGCCATTACCTGAGCACGGTGTCGATGAAGTCCGGTGCGCCCATGGCCGGCACGCCCGAGATATCCATGATGAACTTCATGATCGGCCAGATGGCGCGACACTACGGCGTGCCGTGGCGCACGTCGAACACGCTTGGCGGGGCCAAGACATTCGACGCGCAAGCGGGATACGAAAGCGCCAGCACCCTGTCGGCCGTGATGCATGCCGGGGCCAACTACATCTGGCATTCCGCAGGCTGGAACGAGGCCGGGATGCACTGTTCCGTGGCAAAGTTCGTGGTCGATGCCGAGCAATGCGCGATGGCCTACCGCATGGCACAGGGCGTGCAATGGGATGATTTCGACACCGCACTGTCGGCAGTGACGGATATCGGCCCGGGCGGGCACTACCTGGGCCACCCGCACACGCAGGAAAATTTCCAGACCGCGTTTTTCATGCCCGAACTGTTCGACAACAATTCGATCGAGCAATGGCAGGCCGAGGGCGGGCACGAGATCACGGCCCGTGCGCTGGCCCATGCCCGCAAGTTGCTGGACCACTACGAAGCACCCCCGCTGGACCCCGCCGTTGACGAGGCTTTGCTGGACTATATCGCCCGGCGCGAACGGGAAATTCCGGCGGCGGATGCGCTGAACCAGGAATACTGAGGCGCTATTCCGCCCCGGCGCGCCATTCCTTCCAGCGCAGCACGGCATTTGCGCCCAGCCCTGCCAATGGCGGCAGCCGTTTCGGCGTCTCCTGTGCATCGAAATGGTCCGTGACGGCGGACCGATGCCCCATCGCCCGTTCCGCCGCCGCGATCCCTGTCAGCGTCCCGCGTGTGGACCCAAGCCCGTTCTGTACGCAAGCCGTGAACAGGCCCGGTTCGACCTCGTGACAATGGGCGACACCGTTGAGGGACAGACACAAATGCCCGCTCCATACGTATTCCTGACGCAGGTCGCGCAAGGACGGGAAGCGGGCGGCGAATTGGGTGCTGTGTTTGCGGGCCGCACGGGTCATGTCGGCCCGGGTGGCCTGCAGATCAGGGCGCACCACGGCGGCCGTGCGGGTGATGATGCGGTGCCCGCCCTGGCCGGTATCGATCCGGCGCATGGTCGTGCCCATCGGATCGGACGGAGTGATACCCCAGCGCGGCGCGCCACCCAGTGTTGCACGGGCCGTCGCATCCATCTCGGCCGACATGGAAGCGAACAGGAACAACTGAACCAAACGGCCCGCCGCGATCCCGAAACTTTCGAGATGCCCATTGACGGCCAAGATCACCCGCGTCGCGGTCACGGCCCCCTTTTGCGTCTCGACACGCCAGTCGGGGCCTGTGTGGACAAGTGAAATCACGGCTGCATTCTCATGCACTTGCACCGCATTGCTCAGGCCCTGCACGAACTTTCGTACAAAGCCCGCGGGCTGCAACATGACCGTGCCCGGCGTGTACAGCCCGGACCGGTAATGCGCCGACCCGGTCAGGTCCTGCATCGCCTGTGCGTCCAACCACTCGTGCGGTTCGCCAAGCGCGGCCAGATGCGCTGCGTAGCTGCGGTTGTGCGTGTCGCCCCGGGCGGTGGCGGCACCGTTCACCTTGCCCGCCGGGTCAAAGTAGTCAGACGGAATCCCGTAGTCTTGGACCGCTTGGCGGGCAAAGCCGATGGCGTGACGGTTGAGCGCTGTCAGTTGCCGATCATCGCCGGCACCGGCGTAATCGTCCGACGAAAGATCATGCGGCAGGTCGATCATGAAGCCCGAGTTGCGCCCCGTGCCCCCTTCGGCGATGCGGCCAGCTTCCAGCAGGGTCACCCGTGCTGTCGGGTCCAGCTGATTCACCCGCCGCGCCGCCGCTATGCCGGCGAACCCCGCCCCGACAATCGCCACGTCAGCCGTGGTTTCACCCGTCAATTCAGGGTATTGCCGGTCGTTGCCGAGAATTTCAGCCCACGCCGCAGGGCCCCGGTGCACCGGCAGCCTGCGAGCCGAGTAGGTCACTCGACAGCCTCGTCTTCGTCGTCGCTCAGATCGACCCAGATCGTTTTCACCTGGGTGTACTGGTCATGTGCCTGCACCCCGTTGTCTCGCCCGCCAAAGCCCGACATCTTCATACCCCCGAACGGGGTCGCAATGTCACCTTCGCCGTAGCTGTTCACGGTCACGGTGCCCGCCCGCAGCATCCGCGCTCCGCGCAACGCACGCTTGGCATTTGCCGTGAAGAGCGAGGCACACAAGCCATATTGCGTGTCATTGGCGACGCTGATCGCCTCGTCAAAACTGTCTACTGTGATGACCGCCATGATCGGGCCGAATATTTCCTGCCGGGCCAACGCACTGTCGGGCGCTGCTGCAACAACGGTTGGAGAAACGTAAGGTTTGTCCACAGAGCCGCCCACAAGGATATCCCCGGCCTTGTCCACATACCCGGCCACCTTGTCAAAATGCGCAGCACTGACCAGCGCGCCCTGGCGGGTTTCGGGGTCCAGCGGATCGCCCACGGGCAGGTGCCGCATATGCGTTTCGATCCGCGCCAACAGATCGTCGCGCACATCCGTATGCACGATCAGGCGCGAGATGGCGGAACAGTTTTCGCCCATGTTCCAGAACGCGCCGTTCACCACGTGCTGCGCCACACGGTCCAGGTTTTCGGCGTCGTCCATGACGATGCAGGGGTTCTTGCCCCCCATTTCCAGCGTGACCTCTTTGGCATTGGATTCAGCGGCATAGCGCAGGAATTTCATGCCTGTTTCGGTTGAACCGGTAAAGCTGACCATGTCGATATCCATGTGCCGCCCGATGGGTTCGCCCACGTCCGGCCCCATGCCCGGCGCCACGTTCAGCACGCCGCGCGGCACGCCGGCCTCCATCGCCAGTTCGGCCATCCGCAGCGCGGTCAGCGGTGTTTCCTCGGCCGGTTTGAGCACCACAGAACAACCCGCGGCCAGTGCCGGGCCGATCTTCCACGCCATCATCAGCAGGGGAAAGTTCCACGGCAGCACCAGCCCCACGACGCCCACGGGTTCACGAACGACCAGTGCGACGTGGTCGTCAGACGAGGGCGCGACAGAATCATAAATCTTGTCAATGGCTTCAGCGTGCCACTTGATGCAGTGGATCGCCTCGGGGATATCAACGGTCTCGCAGTCATAGATCGTTTTTCCACTGTCTAGGCTTTCGAGCACGGCCAGTTCACGGGCATTGCGCGTCATCAGCTTGCACAGCCGGATCAGCACGTCCTTGCGCGCGGACGGGTGCATCCGGGACCAACGGCCATCGTCGAACGCTTCGCGCGCCTTGGCCACGGCAACGTCCACGTCCGCCGACCCGCAGGCCGCCACTTGCGCGATCTCTTCCCCCGTGGCCGGGTTTGTTGTCGGAAACGTCTTGCCCGAAGCCGCAGGACGAAAGCCCCCGTCGATAAAGGCCGAAGCGGCGGGCGTCAGGGCGCTGGCGATGGCGCGGTATTCCTCGGCGGTCAGCATGGTCAGCCCTCCTGCTCGATCTGTGCGATGGTGATTTTCAGCACGCGGACCACGTGTTCCAGCGCCCTTTTGTCATCCTTGTTCAGTCCCTTGAGAGGTGGGCGGATGGCCCCGGTGTCGATCCCCGCGTGGGTCACGCCATACTTGATCGTCTGAACGAATTTGCCACCCTGTTCCAGCATCCGCATCAACGGCATCATTGCCGACATGATGCGGCGGCCCTTGTCGAAGTTCCCTTCGACCGCGCAGGCGCGCCATAGCGCGATATGTTCTTCGGGCAGGAAATTGGAGCCGCCACAGACCCATGATTGCGCCCCCCACGCAAAAAATTCCAGCGCCTGATCGTCCATGCCGCAGGACATCTGGATATGCGGATAATCCCGTGCCAGCAGATGAACGCGGTTGATATCGCCCGAGGATTCCTTGATCGCGCAGACGTTCCGGGATCGGCCCACGCGGTCGAGAAATTCGCACCCCATGTTCACGCCCATGCGGCCCGGATAGTTATACAGCATGATGGGCATGTTGGATGCGGCGTCGATGGCCAGCGCCGCCAACGCGTTTTCCCGTTCGGTCGGCACCGCGTAGGGCGGCGTGGCGACCAGCAGCGCGTCGGCCCCCATGTCCCTGCCGCCCATGGCCAGCGCCATGGAGTCGGCGGGCAGCATCGCACCCGTGCCCATGATCACCGGCACACGGCCCGCCACGGTTCGTATCGTCTCGCGCGCAACCTCCAACCGTTCCGCGACCGTCATGGCATAGTTTTCACCCGTGGATCCGCCCGAGATCACACCATGCACCCCGGCGCGGATCAACCGTTCCAGAACAGCCTCAAGCGCGTTGAAATCGGGGCTGTAATCAGCGGCAAAGGGGGTCACGACGGGGGTGTAAATCCCGTTGAACTCCATCCGTGGGGTCATGCGCTCCTCCCGTCCTGCGCCGTCCAGTCTAGGGCGCGCGCCCGCAGCTCAATCGCTTGTATGCGGCATCAATCGCCGGGGCGCGACGCAAAAAGGGGCGCTTGTTGCCCCGCGCCCCTTGTCCCGCTGCGCATGTGATCAGACGAAATCGATGAACCTGTTCATCGGCATCTCGCGGATGCGTTGCCCCGTTGCGGCAAAGATCGCGTTGGACAGCGCGGCGGCTGCGGGTGGCACCATCGGCTCGCCGATCCCGCGCACCTGCTCGCCATTCTCGAGCCCGCGCACCATGATCTCGGGCGTCTGATACATCCGCATGCCCTGATAGTCGTAATAATTCTGCTGCTCGATCATCCCGTCGGAATACGTGATTTCCGCGTTCATCGCGTGTCCAAGGGCAAAGACGATGCCGCCCTGCACCATGTTCTCGAAATTCACCGGGTCGATCACGGTGCCGACTTCGGCCGCGCACCAGACCTTGTCGATGCGGATGCCGCTTTCGGTGTTGGTGACCTCGATCACTTCGGCCGTGGGCACGCCGAAGGACATGCAGAACGCCACCCCGCGTCCCTTGTTCGGTGCCAGCGTTCCGCCCCAGCCGGACATTTCAGCCACAGCCTGAAGCGTCTTGCGAGAGGGCGCGTGCCAGCACAGTCGCAGCCGTTCCTCCATCGGGTCAGCCCCGGCGGCGTGGATCAGCTCATCCAGAAATACGTCGTGGAAAAACCCGTTGGTCGACGCACCAACCGACCGCCAGGATGTGACAGGCCCCAGTTCCGGCGCGCGGTAGCCCGTAACGCGGTAGTCGGGGATCTGGAACGGCTGTTCCCACGCCCCCGCCACGATCTGTAGGTCGGGCCCGGGTGTCGGCAGGCCCTGTCGCCCCATCTGGCTGACGATGACCGAAGGCATCGCGATGCCCAAATCATAGGCCGCCACCTTGCCGTCGCTGACCGCGCCCCGCCCGCGCGCCATGGCGATCTGGCGGGTTTCGCCATGGGTCATATCCTCTTCGCGGCTGTAGGTCAGCTTGACCGGGGTGTCGGGCCGCGTCATCGCAATCTCGGTCGCCTCGCGCACCACGCGGTCTTCGAGTCGGTGACCAAAGCTGCCCCCCATCATCAGCACGTGGACAAAGACCTGATCGGCGTCCAGGCCCGTGATCCTGGCCACGTTGGTCTGGACAAAACGCGGGATCTGCGTGCCGGTCCAGACGTCGACACGGGTATCGGTGACCTTGACCACGGCGGTGATCGGTTCGAGCGGCGCATGGGCCAGGTAGGGGGCGCGGTATTCGGCCCTGATCACGTCCGCCCCGTCAAGGGCCGTGTCCACGTCACCGTCATCGCGGAAGCGGCTGTCCTGTTGATCGGCGTTGAAGCTGTCGGACAGGGTCTGCCAATGCGCATCCATCTCGGGCGGATAGGCGGCGTTGCCCCAGTCGATCTGGATCGCATTCACCGCCTGGATCGCGCGCCACGTGTTGTCGGCCACCACTGCCACACCGCCCGTGATCGGCACCACGTCGATCACGCCGCGCATGTCGCGCGCGGCGGTGTCGTCATAGCTGATCATCGGACCGAACCGGTGCGGGTTGGTGCGTACGGTTGCGTGGACCATGCCGTCGATGTCGAAATCGATGCCGTAGGCTTGCGTGCCGGTCGATTTGGCGACGATGTCCAGGCGCTGCATCTCCTTGCCCACCAGACGCCAGGTGCCGGGATCGCGGAGGGTCACGTCGTTGACCGGCTCAAGCGTGGCGGCAATCGGCGCAAGGTCGACGTAGCTCAGCGTGCGGCCGTCCGGCAGTTCAACCATGCCTTTCGCGGTCTTCAGATCGGCAACGCTGGCCCCGGTCTGTTGTGCCGCGGCCGCCTTGAGCGTTTCGCGCGCTACTGCCCCTGCCAATCGCAACTTTTCAAAGCTGTCCGGGACAGTGGTCGAGCCGCCGGTGATCTGCATGCCCATGAATTTCATCAGCGCGTCCATCACGCCGCGGGTGGAATTGGCGGCAAAGCTGTCATCGGTGGACCGGAACGGCGCGGCCTCGGTGCTGAGTGCGGTGTTGTAGTAGGCCGGGTCGGGCATGCCGGGATCGACGCGGACCTGGTCCAGTTCCACGTCCAGTTCCTCGGCGATCAGCACGGCCTGAACGGAATAGGCCCCCTGCCCGCTGTCGGCGCGCGGTGTGATCAGGGTGATGCCGCTGGCGTCGATCTTGACGTATGGGGTCAGTGCAGCCTCGCCCTCGGCCAGATCGTCCAGCAGCGGATTCCCGACGGGGCGTGTGTAGGCGTAATAGCCAAAGGCAACGCCACCGACGATGGCGGCAGAGGTAACAAGAAAGGTCCGGCGGGCGATTTTTCCGATGCGGCTCATGGATCACGCCTCCTGCAGTTTGGATGCGGCGGTTTTGACGGCCGCGCGTATGCGAGGATAGGTGCCGCAGCGGCACAGATTGCCGCTCATCGCCTCGTCGATATCGGCGTCGGAGGGGTTGGGCATGTCCGACAGTAGCGCTGCGGCCTGCATGATCTGGCCCGACTGGCAGTAGCCGCATTGCGCGACCTGATGCTGGATCCATGCAGCCTGGACGGCGTGCAGGGCCTCGGGGGTGCCAAGCCCTTCGATCGTTGTGACGTGCCCCCAGACATCGGCCGCAGCCGTCTGGCAGGACCGGACCGCAACGCCGTCGATATGCACCGTGCAGGCCCCGCATTGCGCGACGCCGCAGCCATATTTGACGCCTTTGATCTTCAATTCGTCCCGCAGGACCCACAGTAGGGGCATGTCATCCTCGACATCCACCTCGTGTTCGGTGCCATTGACCGTCAGCTTCATGGCGTGCTCCTGAGCTTGGCGTGTGCTGTTGGTGTGAAAGATAGGCACGCAACATGGCGTGTGTACCCGCAAATCGCGCCAAAATGACGAAAATGCATGCCGGGCGTGGCGCACCACAGGTGCGCCTTACGGGGTCGGGCGGCATGTTCGGGTAAGGCGCACCTGTGGTGCGCCGCCCGCCTCAGAATTCCACGACTGCGCGGATCGACTTGCCCTCGTGCATCAGGTCGAACCCGTGGTTGATCTCGTCCAGTGTCAGCTTGTGGGTGATCATCGGATCGATCTCGATCTTGCCGTTCATGTACCAGTCCACGATCTTGGGCACGTCGGTGCGCCCCTTGGCACCGCCGAACGCGGTGCCGCGCCAGACGCGGCCTGTGACAAGCTGGAACGGACGTGTCGAAATCTCGGCCCCCGCCGGTGCCACGCCGATGATGATCGACTCGCCCCAGCCCTTGTGCGCGCATTCCAGCGCGTCACGCATCACCTTGGTGTTGCCCGTGGCGTCAAAGGAATAATCCGCGCCGCCCCCGGTCAGTTCGACCAGGTGGGCGACCAGATCGCCATCGACTTTCTTGGGGTTCACGAAATCGGTCATGCCGAAATGCCTGCCCATCTCGGCCTTGTCGTCGTTCAGGTCGACGCCCACGATCTGGTCGCAGCCGGCCAGACGCAGCCCCTGAATGACGTTCAGACCGATGCCGCCCAATCCAAAGACCACGCAGCGCGCACCGATTTCGACCTTGGCCGTGTTGATGACCGCACCGATGCCCGTGGTCACGCCGCAGCCGATATAGCAGATCTTGTCAAAGGGTGCGTCATTGCGAACCTTGGCCAATGCGATTTCTGGGATCACCGTGTGATTGGCAAAGGTCGAACAGCCCATGTAGTGGTAGATCGGCGTCCCATCCGCCATCGAAAACCGCGTGGTGCCATCGGGCAGCAGGCCCTGGCCCTGGGTGGCGCGGATCGCCTGGCACAGGTTGGTCTTGCCCGACAGGCAGTATTCGCATTCGCGGCATTCGGGGGTGTAAAGCGGGATGACATGGTCACCCGGTTCGACCGTGGTGACGCCTTCGCCCACTTCGATCACAACGCCTGCGCCCTCGTGGCCCAGGATGGCGGGAAAGATCCCCTCGGGGTCATCGCCCGAACGGGTGAACTCGTCCGTATGGCACAGACCTGTCGCCTTGATCTCGACCAGCACCTCGCCCTTTTTCGGGCCCTCAAGGTTCACCTCCATGATTTCAAGGGGTTTGCCGGCCTCAAGGGCCACCGCGGCACGTGTTTTCATCATGGATCTGTCCTCCCGTTTGTCCTTTGGCGCATCAAGCCCGCGCGGACGGGGGACTGTCAATCAAAATGGCGAACGATGGCGACGCTCAGGGCAATGCGGCCCAGACCATCACGAGATAGGTCCACTGGTGCAAGGCCTGATCAAAGCCGAAGGCGCGCCAGTATCCCGCATCGTCCGGCCCGTGGCCGATATGGTCGGACCACCGCCCCTTGCCCCAGTCGATGTGGTAATGTGCCACCCATTCAAGCGCCGCGATCAAGACCAGCGGGGCCAGCGACACCCCAACCAGCATCATGGCCAGCACCGAACCCAGCGCGTGCAGTCCCGCGTGCTGGGCGCGGCCCACGTGCACGTATCGCGACCGGTCCCGCAACATGCGCGGTGTCTGAAAGAAGAAATCCGCAAACAGGTGTTTCACCTGCAGCAAAAACAGCAGCACTAATGCAAACGTCACCGGGTCTGCCAAGGGCGGGTCCTTACCTTCCGTTTCGCGTATCCTAGGGCCTGTGAGGTTTGGCTGCAATGTATGCGCGCAATGGGTCTGTCGGACGGCCAAAGCATTGATTCATGCTTCGCCCCGTGTCTACAGTTTCCAACGAGCATGACCGCCCCAACCATTCTAGCGCGGAACCAGACCTATAGAACGTTCGCTTTTCGCCTTTATCTGGAGTTATTCGAAACGGGACCAATTGGTGCTTTTGGTGGTGACGCTGGCGCTGTTTCCGCTGTTGTACCTGACCCTCGAACTGCCCAAGCGCATCATCAACGAAGCCATCGGTGCCGGCTCACCGACGATCGATGTCTATGGTTACGAGTTCACCCAGATCGGCTATCTGGGCCTGTTGTGCGGCGCGTTCCTTGTGGCGGTGCTGTGCCACGGTCTGCTGAAAATGCGCATCAACACCATGAAGGGGGTGCTGGCCGAACGGCTGCTGCGCCGCCTGCGCTATACGCTGATTGCGCGCATTCTGCGCTTTCCCCAGCCCTATTTCGAACGCACCAGCCAGGGCGAACTGGTCAGCATGGTGACCGCCGAAAGCGAACCCATGGGCGGGCTGATGGGCGACGCGCTGGCCCAACCGGTGCTGCAGGCGGGCCAGATGCTGACGATCCTGGGCTTTCTGTTCTTTCAATCCGTTGCTTTCGGCTTTGCGGCCTGTGCCCTGATCCCTTTGCAGGCGTGGCTGATCCCCAAGCTGCAACGCCAGATCAACCTGCTGAACAAGAAACGCGTGATCCAGGTCCGCGCGCTGGCGGCCGAGATCGGAGAGGCCGCCGCCGGGGCAGGCACCCTGCGCAAGCATGGCGGCTGGCGCTACCGCATGGCGATGGTGGGCGACCGGCTGGGGCGGCTCTATGCGATCCGGTTCGAAATCTACCAGAAAAAATTCTTCATGAAGTTTCTCAACAACTTCATCACGCAGCTGACCCCGTTTTTCTTCTTTTCGATCGGCGGCTATCTGGTGATCCGGGGCGACGTCACGCTGGGGGCCCTGGTGGCGGCTTTGGCGGCGTACAAGGATCTGTCCAGCCCGTGGAAAGAGCTGCTGGCCTATTACAACCAAAGCGCCGACATGTCCGTGCGCTGGGAAATCATCATCGAAAAATTCGCGCCCGGCGGCATGATCGACGACGACAAGATCTATGGCCAGCCCGCAGACGTGCCGCATTTGCGCGGCGATGTCGTGCTGGATCAGGTCACGGTGCGAGATGGCGACGGCAACCCCGTGCTCGAAGACATATCCGTCACCTTGCCCCAGGGGGCCATCGTCGGCATCACCGCCACCAACGACGAAGACCGGCGCGCGCTGGCCGAGGTCCTGACACGCGAAACGCTGCCCACCAGCGGCACGGTCACACTGGCGGGCCACGACATCCGCGACCTGCATCAGGCCGTGATCGCCAAGCGCGTGGGCCATGCCACATCCCGCCCGATCATGTTTCAGGGCAGTTTCGGCGACAATGTCCTGATGCCTGTGCGTTTTGCCCCCCGGTCCAAGGCCGAGACAGCCGAAGACATGCGCGAAGCGGCGCGCACCGGAAACAGCATGGATGCGCTGGCCGCCGACTGGCTGGACCCGTCCATCGCCGGACTGACCAGCGCCGATGATCTGCGCGCGTGGTGGGCCGACCTGATCGAAGGGATCGGCAGCCGCGACGCCCTGATCCGGCGCGCCATGGACCAGTCCTTTGACGCCGCGGACCACCCGCAACTGGGCGCGGCCCTGATCGCCCTGCGCCCAAAGGTGGCCGATGCACTGGCCAGGGCCGGGCTGGACCGGCACGTGCACCGTTTCGATTTCGAAAAGTACAATCCGGCGCTGCCCGCGACGGACAACCTGCTGTTCGCCACGCCGATGGTCCAGATCACGCCCGAGGTGCTGACCGACAAGGTCGGCTTTCTGCGCGCGTTGCAGGATATGGGGCTGGGCAACGATCTGGAACGTCTGACCCGCGAAATGATCGAGATGTTGCGCCAGATCTTTGGTGCCACCGGCACCGATCACCCGCTGTTCCGACGTGTGGGTCTGGATGCGGCGGTCTACGAGGCGGCGCTTGATCTGGTGACCCGCAAGCAAAAGCGGTCGGACATGACGGACGAGGAACTGGCCCTGCTGTTCACCATCCCGGCCAAGATCACCGCCGAACAGGTCGGCCCGTCCTTCCCCGTGGGCGTGGCGGGCCAGATCCTGGCGATGCGGCGCGACCACGGCGAAACGCTGCGCGCGCAGATGGCCGACCTGTACGCGCCCATCACGCCCGATGGCCATCTTGCGGGCCTGAGCGTTCTTGAAAACGTGCTCTATGGCAAAGTTTCGGACAACGCCGGCAACAAGGCCGAGGACCTGCGCCATATCGTGGCCGATGTGCTGATGGCCGAGGGGATCACCCCGCTGGTGCTGGAACTGATCTTTGACATTCCCATCACGCTGGGCGGTGCCAATCTGCCGTCGCTGTTTGCCGAACCGTTATCCGTCAGCCGCGCCACGATCAAGCGGCCCGACATCCTGATCCTGGAACAGGTGATGGACAGTTTCGACGCCACCGCCCGCGAGGCGCTGTTTGCCAACCTGCGCAAGCTGCTGCCCGACACGACGCTGATCTACCTGTACGATGCGTTCGACGACGACAGCATCTTTGACCTGCATTTCGAGGTGGAACAGGGCCGTCTGGTCGGGGCCGAAGGGGTCCGGGCCGAGGCCGACAGCGAGGTGGGGGCCGATCTGGCCCGCAAGCTCGACGCCCTGTCGCGCACGCCGATGTTCGCAGGCCTCAAGCGCAAACAGCTGCGCCTGCTGGCCTTTGGCGCGCGCTGGTATGCGGCGGCCCCGGGCGAATACGTCTTTCACAAGAACGACGACCCGACCGACGGTGCCTATATGGTGATCGACGGCGAGGCCGACCTTATCCTGCCGGGCGAGAATGGCGACGAGACCCTGATTGCCACCGTGGGCCCCGGCGCACTGGTGGGTGAACTGGGCCTGATCCGGCGCGAACCACGCGCGCTGGACATGCGGGCCAAGACCCAACTCAACTGCCTGCGCATCGGCGAAGAGGAATTCATGGCCGTCGTCGAAAACGACGCAGCGACTGCCTTCCGCCTGTTGCAGGTGGTGGCGGGCTACGTGAACACCTAGACGCTTTTGACAGTGCGGTGCCGACGCCGTAGGCTTTTGTATCCAATCATATACAAGATGGACGCCGGCCATATCCGACCGTCACACATCACAAGGCGAGGCCGCGTATGACCAGTTGATGGCGGCGATCCGTGCAGGCACGTACCACCCCTGCGACTGTCCGCGCGAGGTTGAAGTTGCGGACCGGCTGGCCCTGTCCCGCACATCTGTGCGCGAGGCGCTGCGCCGGCTTGAAGCGGACGGGATCGTCGAACGCCACCCCCGTCTGGGTGCTGTCATCCGGCAACTCAGCCACAACCGGCTGGTCGAATTACACGGGATGCGCACGGTGCGGGAACGCACAGCCGCCGAAATGGCCGCCAAACACGCCGCCCCGGCCAAGGTCGCGGCGCCGGCCGATGCGCAGCGGATCAGGGTGGTGACGGACCGGCATCAGGATATCCTTGATGCAATAGCAGCGGGCGATGCAGCGCGTGCAGGCAACGCGGCCGCCCTGCATCTGCAAACCTCGCTCCGCCACCGGCTCAAGGTGTTGCGCGACTGATGCGGGTGCCCCTGACCTTTGCGCTGGCGGGGCTGGGTGTCTGGGTCTTTCACCTGATCGACCTGCCCCTGCCCTGGCTGCTGGGTCCGATCTTTGCCTGCCTGTTCGCCGCCCTCGCGGGCATCCGCTTGCAGGGCATCAAGCAGTTGAACGACGGGATGCGCACGATCCTGGGCGTGGCGGTTGGCGCAACGTTCACGCCTGCGATCCTGATGACGATGGCGGGCATGTGGCCCACCTTGCTGCTGGTGCCGCTGATGGTGCTGGCCATCGGACTGACAGCGGTGCCCTATTTTCAGCGCGTCTGGGGCTATGACTTTCCTACGGCCTACTACGCAGCCATGCCGGGCGGGTTGCAGGACATGCTGGTGTTCGGCGAGGAGGCGGGCGGCAATCCCCGCAGCCTGTCGCTGATCCATGCGACGCGGGTGATGGTGATCGTGGTGGCCCTGCCCTTTGTCCTGCAAGGGGTCTGGGGGGCGGACCTGTCGAACCCGCCGGGCGCGCCCGCCACCGATCTGCCGCTGTTGCAAATGCTGCTGATGGTGGGCTGTGCCATGCTTGGCTGGCGCGCGGCCAGGGCTGTGGGCATGTTCGGGGCCTCGATCCTGGGGCCGCTGATCGTCACGGCAGCCTGCACGCTGGCTGGTCTTTTGCAGCACCGCCCCCCGGCCGAGGCGATCTGGGCCGCGCAGTTCTTTATCGGCATGACAGTGGGCGCGAAATACAGCGGGATCACCATGGCCGAGGTGCGGCGCGATCTGGTCGCGGGGCTGGGCCTGTGCGCGATCCTGATCATCCTGACGGTGATCTTTGTGGAGTTCGTGTACGGTCTGGGCCTGGCCCCGGGGATGGAGGCGTTGTTGGCCTTTGCCCCCGGCGGACAGGCGGAACTGACGGTTCTGGCGCTGATCGTGGGGGCGGACGTGGCCTTTGTCATTGCGCACCACGTGTTGCGGATCTTTGTGGTGATCCTGGGCGCGCCGGTTATGGCACGACTGATCCCGACGCGCAAAGACTAGGCATCAGGCCTTGCGGGCGCGCAGCAGGTCGGTGTCGCAGGTATGCGGTGCGCCGAAGTCACCGAACATCGCCCGCAAATCCAGCGTGCTTTCCCGTTCAATCCTGTCGAAATTGGCCGTCAGCCAGCGATCCGCATAGTCCCTGCCAAGGTCGCGCAGGTGGATCAGAAACGCCCATTCCGAATTCAGCTTGGACGATGCATCCAGCGCCAGCATGTCTTCGCAGCCGTCGATCATGTGCATGTTCATCACCCGGTAGTCGGTGTCAGACAGCGCGCCATCCTCGATCAGACGGTGAATCAGGTCAATGGTGCGCAGGTCGCGCAGCAGGGACGCGTTGAACGTGATCTCATTCGTCCGGTCCTGAATATCGCGGGCGCGGCGGGGTGTGCCGGGACGGTTCAGCGGATTGATCTGGACAATCACGATGTCGCTGCTGGGCGAATGGTCGATAAAGGGAAAGAGCACCGGATTGCCCATGAATCCGCCATCCCAATAGGGCACGCCATCAATCTCGACCGCCTTGAACATGTTGGGCAGACA
>JBCBFX010000025.1:0-45443 GCA_038527345.1 Pseudomonadota bacterium
ATCCGGCATACGGTCGGTGCACATTCGGTGTACGGTCTGTGCACAGGCCAAACCGTTGCGCAAAGCGGCCAGATCCCGCGGTCCACCCCGGTCCAGCGACAGGCGGGACAGGGCGCGATCCATGTCCGGCACGCGGCGCAGCGCGGAACGGAAAGCGTCGCGTTGATCTGCGTTCGCGACACAGTGGCTGACGGCCTCCAGCCGCGCCAAAACTGTCTCTAACACACGCGAAGGCGACGAAATTCGCCGTTCCAACAACCGCGCGCCGGCCGCGGTGACGGTTTCATCCACGACATCCAGCAAGGACCCCGCACGCCCCCCGCCAAGCGCAGCGGTCAGTTCCAGGTTCCGGCGCGTGGCCGCGTCGATCTGCACCGTCTTGGCCGCGACTTCCTGTTGCGGCGGTTGCAGCAGCGGCAGCTGACCTTTCTGTGTGATATCAAGGTATTCAATCAGCCCGCTCATGGCCCCAACCTCGGCGCGGGTGAAGGTACCGAACGCATCCAGCGTCGCCACGTTGAACACGCCACACACGCGATCTGCCCCGGCCGTGCTGTCGAAAACGGCCTTTCCCAGTGTCGTGACAGGTATGCCGAAGTCCTCTGCCAATGGGCGCAGGCCTTCCTCCTTGCCATCAGCGACGATCAGTTCCGACGGGGCGAGACGTGCCAATTCAGGCCCTAATTGAGCCAAACGCACCGCCATGACATGAAACGCCCCGGTGGATATATCGACCCACGCCAATGCGGAGTCCCCCCGAACATCGGCGAAAGAGGCCAGGAAATTGTGTTTGCGTGCCTCAAGCAGAGATTCTTCGGTCAGGGTGCCGGGCGTCACCAGCCGGACCACATCGCGTTTGACCACAGACTTGGACCCGCGCTTTTTCGCCGCGGCCGGGCTTTCCATCTGTTCGCAGACGGCGACGCGGAACCCCTTGCGGATCAGGGTCAGCAGATACCCTTCGGCGGAATGCACCGGCACGCCGCACATCGGAATGTCGGCCCCGTCATGCTTGCCCCGCTTGGTCAGCGCTATGTCCAGCGCCGCTGCCGCCGCGGCTGCATCGTCAAAGAACATCTCGTAGAAATCGCCCATCCGGTAGAACAGGAGCGCATCAGGATGCGCCGCCTTGATCTCGAGATATTGCGCCATCATCGGCGTCGTTGACATGCTCGCCCCCCAGCGTTTCGCGCGACCATACAAAGGGGCTGACCCGAGGAAAAGCCAAAGTCGATTGAGAGGCCGCGCCCGCTGGGATAACAACGTCAGACGCGACGGGAGGACAGCGACAGATGAGCAAGACCAAGGTGACGCCGGAGGACGCGCTGGCGTTCCACATGGAACCCACGCCCGGCAAGTTCGAGGTGCAGGCCACCGTGCCCATGACCACCCAGCGCGATCTGAGCCTGGCCTATTCCCCCGGCGTTGCTGTCCCGTGCGAAGCTATCGCGGAAAACCCCGAGACCGCCTATGATTACACCAACAAGGGCAACCTTGTGGCGGTCATATCCAACGGGACGGCGGTTCTGGGCCTGGGCAACCTGGGGGCGTTGGGATCCAAACCCGTGATGGAGGGCAAGGCGGTGCTGTTCAAACGCTTTGCCGACGTGAACAGCATCGATATCGAATTGGACACCGAGGACCCGGATGCGTTCTGCGACGCGGTCAAGCTGATGGGTCCGACATTTGGCGGCATCAACCTCGAGGATATCAAGGCGCCCGAATGCTTCATCATCGAACAGCGCCTGAAGGAAGAGATGGACATCCCCGTCTTTCACGATGACCAGCACGGCACCGCCGTGATCTGTGCCGCCGGGCTGATCAACGCGCTGCATATTTCGGGCAAGAAGATCGAGGATGTGAAGATTGTCCTGAACGGGGCAGGGGCCGCTGGCATCGCATGTATCGAATTGCTGAAATCCATGGGTGCAAAGCACGACAACTGCATTGTCTGCGACACCAAGGGGGTCATCTACCAGGGTCGGACCGAAGGGATGAACCAGTGGAAATCGGCCCACGCGGTCATTACGGACCTGCGGTCGCTTGAGGAGGCGATGAAGGGCGCGGATGTGTTCCTGGGCGTCAGCGTCAAAGGGGCTGTGACCCCGGCGATGGTCGAAAGCATGGCCGACAACCCGGTGATCTTTGCCATGGCGAATCCGGACCCCGAGATTACGCCCGAAGAGGCACACGAGGTTCGGATGGATGCCATCGTCGCCACCGGGCGCAGCGATTATCCCAACCAGGTCAACAACGTGCTGGGTTTCCCGTATCTCTTCCGGGGCGCGCTGGACATCAACGCCCGCGCCATCAATGACGAGATGAAGATCGCCTGCGCCGAGGCATTGGCCGCGCTGGCGCGCGAGGATGTGCCGGACGAGGTTGGCATGGCCTACGGCAAGACGCTGAGTTTCGGGCGTGATTACATTATCCCCACGCCGTTTGATCCCCGCCTGATCCACCGGATTCCGCCTGCCGTTGCTAAGGCGGGCATGGACACCGGTGCCGCCCGTCGTCCCATCATCGACATGGAAGCGTATGAGCTGTCCCTCAAGACGCGGATGGATCCGACGGCCAGCATTCTGACCGGGATCAATGCGCGCGCCCGCGCTGCGCAAGCCCGCATGATCTTTGCCGAAGGGGACGACCCGCGTGTGTTGCGCGCTGCGGTGATGTATCAACGCTCCGGTTTTGGCAAAGCGCTGGTTGTGGGGCGTCCGGACGATGTGAAGCAAAAGCTGGAAGAGGCGGGCTTGGCCGATGCGGTCCGCGAGTTGGAGATCGTGAACGCGGCCAACACCACCCACTTGGAAACATACAAGAACCATCTGTACCAGCGCTTGCAGCGTGAAGGGCATGACCGTCAGGATATTCATCGCCTTGCGGCACGGGACCGGCACGTATTTTCGGCCTTGATGCTTGCCCACGGTCATGGGGATGGGCTGGTCACTGGTGCCACGCGCAAGTCGGCGCATGTGTTGGAGCGCATCAACCACGTCTACGACGCCCACGAAAACAGCAAGGCCGTCGGCGTGACCGCACTGCTGCACAAGGGTCGCATCGTGTTTATCGCCGACACCCTTGTGCATGAATGGCCCAACGAAGAGGACCTTGCCGACATTGCAGAACAAGCCGCGGGCGTGGCGCGGAACATGGGCCTTGAGCCGCGCGTGGCCTTTGTCAGCTTTTCCACCTTTGGCTATCCAGTGTCGGAACGGGCCGAGAAAATGCACGCCGCCCCCCGGGTGCTGGACCGACGCGGTGTCGATTTCGAATACGAAGGCGAAATGACGGTGGACGTGGCGCTGAACGCCCAAGCGCAACAGGCCTATCCGTTTTCGCGCCTGACGGGACCGGCCAATATCCTGGTGGTACCCGCCCGCCATTCGGCCAGCATTTCGGTCAAGCTGATGCAGGAAATGGGCGGCGCGACCGTCATCGGGCCGATCCTGACCGGAGTCGACGGCTCGATCCAGATCTGTTCCACCGTCTCGACCGCCAATGACATTTTGAACATGGCGGTTCTTGCCGCGTGCAAGGTAGGCTGATGGCGGTCTGGAACCTCGGGTCGATCAATGTCGACAACGTCTATCGCGTGCCCCATCTGCCCGGCCCGGGCGAAACGCTGAGCGCGACAGACTTCAGTCAGGGATTGGGCGGCAAGGGGGCCAACATGTCCGTCGCCATGGCCCGGGCTGCCGCGCGGACAGCGCATATCGGGGCGGTTGGTCCGGATGGTGCGTGGTGTGTCGAGCGGTTGATGGAATACGGGGTCGATACCCGGCACATCGCGACGCTGCCGAACGCGGCGACCGGGCATGCGAACATCTGTGTGGCCGAGGATGGTGAAAACCAGATCGTCATCCATCCCGGTGCCAACCGGCAGATCACAGATAAGATGATTGGCGCGGCGGTGTCGCAGGCATCGCCTGGCGACACGCTGGTCACGCAGAACGAAACCAACGGTCAGGTGCAGGCGGGCCGGATGGCGCGCGATCTGGGGCTAAAGGTGGTCTATGCCGCGGCACCATTCGAGGCCAGAAGCGTCTCTGACATGTCTGAATTTGTCGATTTGCTTGTCCTGAACGCTGTCGAAGCCGAACAGTTGTCGGCCGCGCTGGGCAAGAAACTGACAGAGCTGGGCATTGCGCATGTGGTCGTGACACTGGGTGGGGACGGCGCGCGGTGGCTGGATGTCGGAGCCGGGACCGAACAGCATGTTCCGGCGATCAGGGTGACGCCCGTTGATACGACCGGGGCCGGGGACACATTCACCGGTTACCTTGTGGCTGGCTTGGATCGCGGTCTGCCAATGGAACAGGCATTGTCCCTGGCGACACAGGCTGCCGCGCTGATGGTGACGCGTTTGGGCACGGCGGACGTTATCCCTGATCTAAAGGAAATTCAGGACGCACGCCTGGGCTAACTGCCCGCAAAAGGTGCTGCGTCACCCCACAAGGCCCGCACCCGCGCATCCCGCCCGCATGCATCGCGATAGGCTTTATATGCCTTGGCTTTGGTCTTGGGGCCAAAGCGGGTCAGGATCACCTTGGTCTGCTTGTAGTAATCCTGATGGTAGCTGTCGGCAGGATAAAACGCGCCCGCAGGCAGGATCGGGGTCACGATGGTCTGCCCCAGCTCGGCTTGTGCGTCGGCCTTGGCCATTTCGGCGGCCGCATTCTGACCCGGTCCTGCGAAAACCGCTGTTGTGTAGGCCGGGCCCCTGTCACAGAATTGCCCGCCTGCGTCTGTGGGGTCGATGGACCGAAAGAACATGGACAATAGTGTTTCCGCCGATACGATCGCTGGAACAAAGGTGATCTGGACCGCCTCGACATGCCCTGTACCGCCGCGCACCACCTGCTTGTAGGTCGGGCTTTCGACTGTGCCGCCGGTAAATCCGGAAACCACCTCCTTCACGCCGTCGACCTGTTCGAAATCCGCTTCGACACACCAGAAACAGCCCCCCGCGACGGTAAGTGTTTCGGTGGCGTCGGCGTGGGCGGATTTGGACTGTGCAACAAGGCCAATCCCGATGGCCAGGCCAAGAAGGACGGTTTTGAATGTGCGGGTCTGGGTCATGGTTCTGCCTCCTCTGATCAACAGTGTGGCGGGCTGCTTGCACCCGCTCAACTCACGAGGCGGCGAGGTCGCGCATCCGTGATTTTCCGTTCCTTTCCCGCAATACGGTCGATAGCGTGGCCCGGATGACAAAACGTATTGCCATGTGGTCCGGCCCGCGCAACCTGTCGACGGCCATGATGTACAGCTTTGCCGCCCGCGGGGACGCCCGCGTCGTGGACGAGCCGTTTTACGGCGCGTACCTGGCGGCGACCGGGATTGATCACCCGATGCGGGATGATGTGATGCGCAGCATGACGTGTTATCCGGACAGTGTTGCAAGATCGCTGATTTCCCCTGTATCAGAGCCGATTTTTTACCAGAAACACATGACGCACCACATTCTGTGCAACTGGGACGAGCGGTGGATGCGGCAGGTTGAAAACGTCTTTCTCATTCGTCACCCCGCACGGGTTGTCGCCAGTTATGCCCGCAAACGTGAAGCGCCGGTGATGGATGATCTGGGTTTTGAACAACAGGCGCGGCTGTTCGATCGCGCCACCGATCCCATCGTGATTGATGCGACAGATATCCGGGCTGATCCGCCTGGAATGTTACAGGCCCTGTGCGCGCGGCTGTGCATCCCGTGGACAGATCGTATGCTGCGTTGGCCCAGCGGCGGCCATCCGGCGGACGGGGTATGGGCCGCGCATTGGTATGGCGCGGTGCATCGCAGTACCGGCTTTGACAGAGCAGAGGGCCCGTTGCCCGACCTGACCGCAAATCACGCAAGGTTGGCACAGGCGGCGTTGCCGATCTACGACCGGCTCGCCGCTCACAAGATCACTTCAGCCGACGATCCCGTGCCGCCAGCAACTTGAGCCGCAGGGCGTTCAACTGGATGAAGCCAGCGGCGTCCTTCTGATCATATGCGCCTGCGTCATCCTCGAACGTCACGTGGGCTTCGGAATACAGGCTGTGATCCGACCGGCGGCCCACGGTCCGGGCAAGGCCCTTGTACAGCTTCAGCCGGACGGTGCCGGTCACGTGTTCCTGGCTGCGGTCGATCAGGGCCTGCAGCATCTCGCGTTCGGGCGAAAACCAGAAACCGTTGTAGATCAGCTCGGCATAGCGCGGCATCAGTTCATCCTTGAGGTGTGCGGCACCCCGATCCAGCGTGATCTGCTCGATCCCGCGATGTGCTTCCAGCAGGATGGTGCCACCCGGGGTTTCGTAGATGCCACGGGATTTCATGCCGACAAAGCGCCCCTCGACCAGGTCGAGACGACCAATGCCATGCTTGCCGCCCAGCTCGTTCAGTTTGGTCAGCACGGTGGCCGGAGACATCATTTCCCCGTTGATAGAGACTGCATCGCCCTTTTCAAACCCGACCTCGATATATTCCGGTGTGTCGGGCGCATCTTCTGGCGCGACGGTGCGCTGATACACGTAGTCAGGCGCGTCCTCGGCCGGATCTTCAAGCACTTTGCCCTCGGACGAGGTGTGCAACAGGTTGGCATCGACGGAAAACGGTGCCTCGCCCCGCTTGTCCTTGGCGATGGGGATCTGGTTCTTTTCGGCAAAGTCGATCAGCTTGGTGCGGCTGGACAGGTCCCATTCGCGCCACGGCGCAATGACCTTGATATCCGGGTTCAACGCATAGGCCGCCAGTTCGAACCGCACCTGATCGTTGCCCTTTCCGGTGGCGCCATGGGCCACGGCATCCGCGCCCTCTGCCTCGGCTATCTCGACCAGCCGTTTTGAGATCAGGGGCCGCGCGATGGATGTGCCCAGCAGGTACAGCCCCTCATAGACCGCATTGGCGCGGAACATCGGGAACACGAAGTCGCGCACGAATTCCTCGCGCAGGTCTTCGATGTAGATGGCGGATGCGCCCATCATCTCGGCCTTGGACCGGGCCGGTTCCAACTCCTCGCCCTGGCCCAGATCGGCAGTAAAGGTGACCACCTCGCAGCCATATTCCGTTTGCAGCCATTTCAGAATGATCGAGGTATCGAGGCCACCGGAATAGGCCAGCACAACTTTCTTGGGCGCGTCCATTACGTTTTTCCTTGCAAGGGTTGTGTGCCGATACCGTAACGCCGCAGCAGGGGCAAGATTGACCGGGGCAGGCAGCACCGCTACCTGTCACCGGATTGCGGGACGGGAGAACAGGATGACTTTTGCGACAGGCGCGCGTGCCGCGACGCAGGCCATGCGCGACGTTTTTTCGCCCACGCCGTTGCTGCACAGCGCGGTGCTGTCCGAACGCTATGATGCCGACATCTGGCTCAAGCGCGAAGACCTGAGTCCTGTCCGGTCCTACAAGCTGCGTGGCGCATTCAACGCGATGCGCAAGGTGATGGACGACGGCGCGGCATTTGTTTGTGCGAGTGCGGGCAATCACGCGCAGGGCGTGGCCTATATGTGCAGGCATTTCGGTGTACATGGCGTGATCTACATGCCGGTCACGACCCCACAGCAAAAGATCATGAAGACCCGGATGTTCGGTGGCGAACAGGTCGAGATCCGCCTGACCGGTGACTATTTCGACGACACGCTGGCTGCCGCACAGGCGTTTTGTGCCGAGGCCGGTGCGCATTTCCTGTCCCCCTTCGATGATGAGGACGTGATCGAGGGGCAGGCATCGGTAGCTGTTGAGATCGAAACCCAAGCGGGCGGGCTGCCCGATCACGTGATCGTGCCGGTGGGCGGCGGTGGTCTGTCGGCGGGGATGCGCAGCTATTTCGGCGATCGCGTCGGGTTCACCTATGTCGAACCGACAGGCGCGCCCTCGCTGCTGCGAGCCTTGCAGGCCGGTGCGCCGGTGGACGTGTCGCCCATCGATACCTTCGTGGATGGCGCTGCGGTGGCCACCATCGGTCAGCGCCCCTTTGCCCGGTTGCGCGAAGTCGATCCCGCCAGCCTGCTGACCGTGGACGAGGACCGGATCTGTACCACGATCATCGAGATGCTGAACGTCGAAGGGGTCGTTCTGGAACCGGCGGGCGCGCTGTCGCTGACTGTTCTGCCCGAGATGGCCGAGGCCATTCGCGGCAAGCGCGTTGTCTGCGTCACCACGGGCGGCAATTTCGATTTTGAACGTCTGCCCGAGGTCAAGGAACGGGCGCAGCGATATTCGGGTATAAAAAAGTACTTTATACTGCGCATGCCGCAGCGCCCAGGCGCGCTCAAGGATTTTCTGGGCATTCTGGGGCCCGACGACGATATCGCCCGGTTCGAGTATCTGAAGAAATCGGCACGCAATTTCGGGTCGGTTCTGATCGGGATCGAAACGACCCGCCCCGAGAATTTTGACCGGTTGTTCGCGGAACTGGATGCCAACGGTTTTACCTACACCGACATCACCAACAACGAGACGCTGGCACAATTCGTGATCTAAGGGCAGATACCGTGATCCAGGCCCGCGTCGAATGCCAATTTCGACTGATCGAAGCAGTCAAGGATTTCCCCGATGTCGACAGATTCCGCATCCCCGGCTGTCGCCCTGACCTCGCCCGCGTGACACAGCGTTGAAAATGCCGCAAACCCCAGGTTCAGCGCACTGCCCTTCAGAAAATGCAGGTCCCCGGCCAGGTTTGCCGTATCCGGGTTCGTGCGCAGCTTTTCCGTCACGGTCGACACTTCGTCGATGAAGAGCGGAACCACTTCTTCGAAATCCTCCGCACCGATTTCATCGCGCAGCGTCTGCACCCGTTGCCAGTCAATCATGGCTTACCTCCGACATGGCGTTGTATAGACAGACGGAGGTTAAAGCCGCGTAACCGATAAAAATCGAAACAAACGAACTGTGCATTTCATGGACCGTTAAGTCGGCTTCGATACGACCCACGTGCGAAGTTGAGGCGCATTGACGTATGGTTGCACCCCATCCCCTGATACCGCTGTGTCCACGGTGGCACGTCCGCCCGCGGACGAAACAGACCAGCCGCGCCGGGTGCTGATTGTCGACGACAGCAAGTTGCAACGACGGATCCTGACCAGTTCCGTAAAACGCTGGGGCTTCGAAGTGCACGAAGCTGCCTCTGGCGAGGAGGCAATTGAAATTTGCCACGAAATTCAGCCCGACCTCGTGCTGAGCGACTGGATGATGCCCGGTATGAACGGCCTCGAATTCTGCGACAGGTTTCGCCAGATGTCGGGGGATCATTACGGGTATTTCATCCTTCTGACATCCAAGAGCGAAAAGAACGACATTGCCGTCGGGCTTGAGGCCGGGGCCGACGACTTCCTCACCAAACCGGTCGATCCCAATGAATTGCGCGCCCGGATCACGGCAGGCGAACGCATCCTGAAGATGCAGCGCGAACTGACGCAAAAGAACCGGCTGATCACCGAAACACTGGATGAGCTTCAGCGGGTGTACGATTCGCTCGACAACGACCTGATCGAGGCGAAGAAACTGCAACAATCACTGGTGCGCGAACGGCACAGGTCATTCGAAACCGGGGATGTGTCGCTGATGCTGCGGTCCAGCGGTCATGTGGGTGGCGATCTGGTCGGGTTCTTTCCGGCGGATGACGGGCACCTGGGTCTGTATTCGATTGATGTGTCCGGCCATGGAATCAGTTCGGCGCTCATGACTGCGCGGTTGGCGGGGTACCTATCAGCCTCGGCACCTGATCAGAACGTGGCATTGGAACGTCGGGCAAATGGGCAATACGTGTGCCTGCCCCCCGAACAGGTGATCGAAACCCTGAACCGGCTCATCCTCGACGAGATGGAGACCGAGCATTACTTTACCCTCCTTCTGGCCGATGTCGATTTGGCCACCGGTGCGGTCAAGATGGCGCAAGCCGGGCATCCGCATCCCGCCGTGCAGCGCGTCGACGGGTCCGTCGAACAGGACGGACCGGGCGGATTTCCGGTTGGTTTGATCGATGGCGTCGGGTTCACGCAATTCCAAACGCAATTGTATCCGGGCGACCGCCTGCTGCTGCTGTCGGATGGGGTCACGGAATGCCCCGGCAAAGAAGGTGAAATGCTGCAGGAAGCCGGCCTTGCCACGATGCTGCACGATCTGCGCGGCACCCATGGCCCCGCTTTCTTTGAATCACTGCTGTGGCGGCTGGCGGATCATGCGGGGGGCAAGGCGTTTCCCGATGACGTGTCGGGCATATTGTTCGAATATCGCGGGCCGGATCAGCGCAAATAGCGGGCCAGGAACATCTGGTCACCCGCGTTACCCACGGCGCGCACCGCGACGTCCCGATGCATCCAGACGGCAACATGATCCACCTCGGTCGGATCGGACAGCCGCCGCACCGGGTGCGCCACATAGACATGGCACAGCTTTTCCGCCCACAGGTCATATTCCGGCATGAAGACAAAGCGCCGGAATGCCCCCAACCGTCGTGGCCGCGCGATGCGCCATCCCGTTTCCTCGTACACCTCGCGATGCAGCGCACCCACCGGGGATTCCCCAGCGTCGATACCGCCGCCCGGCAACTGGAACTCGGCATCCGGCCCATCCTGAAACGTCAGCAACACCCCATCATGCTGCGGCAAGATCGCGTATGCACCGGGCCGCAGGGTATAGTGGCGGTCGGCCTTTGGCACCGGGCCAATCCGTGGGATCATGTTATCGGGCCTTTCAGTTTCGCGCTGCTCCCTTATATAGACGCGATATGCCAATCACAGGCGTGCAAGGAAACCCCGATGACCACTGGTTCGCAAATCGCGTGGGACGACACGGTCCTGCCCTTTCAACTTGATGCCTCTGACATCCGCGGCCGCGTCGCGCGGCTGGACGGTGTGCTGGCGGGTATCCTGAATCAGCACGATTACCCGCCCCGGGTCGAGGCGCTGGTGGCTGAGATGGCCCTGCTGACCGCGTTGATCGGCCAGACGATCAAGCTGCGTTGGAAGCTGTCGTTGCAGGTCCAGTCCAAGGGGCCCGTCCGCATGATTGCCACCGATTATTACGGACCCGAGAAAGAAGGCGATATCGCCCGGATCCGTGCCTATGCCAGCTATGACGAAAGCCGCCTGACGGACGATGACGCGTTTGACCAGCTGGGCGAGGGGTACTTTGCCATCATGATCGATCAGGGCACCGGCATGACGCCATATCAAGGCATCACGCCACTGGCCGGTGGATCGCTGTCGGCCTGTGCCGAGGCGTATTTTGCCCAGTCCGAACAGTTGCCGACCCGATTCCAGCTGAGTTTTGGCAAGTCGACGGAACAGGGTGCAGCCGAGCACTGGCGCGCGGGCGGCATCATGTTGCAGCACATGCCAAAGGCGTCCCCTTTTGTCGCCCAGGGCGAAGGGACGGGTGACGTGATGGTGGCGGATGATCTGCTGGACGGCGACGAGTCCGAGAATTGGAACCGCGTCAACATCCTGCTGGACACCGTCGAAGAGCTGGAGCTGATCGGCCCGACCCTGTCGCCCGACGCGCTGCTATTGCGCTTGTTCCACGAAGAAACGCCGCGCGTCTTTGACACGCAGCCGGTCCGCTTTGGCTGCACCTGTTCCGAAGACCGGGTTCGCCAAAGCCTGTCGATCTATTCCGCCCGCGACATCGAAAAGATGACAACGGACAAAGGTCGGGTGACCGCGGATTGCCAGTTCTGCGGGGCGCATTACGACCTTGATCCCAAGACCGTCGGGTTCGAGGCGGAACAGACCGCCGGTGACTGACTTGCTGGACCAGACACGTGCCGCGCTGTCCCTGCCAGCGCGGCCGTCGTCTGACTTTGACCTGAACGCGAATGTCGAACTGCCGCCCAACCGGCGTCTGCGCCCGGCCGCAGTGCTGGCACCTGTCATCAAGGGTGATCGCGGCTATGACCTGATCCTGACGAAACGTTCCTCTGCGTTGAAGCATCACCCGGGGCAAATTGCGTTTCCCGGTGGCAAGCAGGACCCGGCAGATGCCGATGCCAACGCCGCCGCCCTGCGCGAAGCGCGCGAAGAGATTGGTTTGCCCGAACGGCATGTGGACATCCTGGGCCAGTTTGCCCCGCATGAAACCGTGACCGGCTTTTCCGTGACACCGGTGGTGGCGTTGGTCACGCAGGAATTCGACGTGATCCCCGAAGCAGGCGAGGTCGATACCGTCTTTCGCGTGCCGCTGTCCCACGTGCTGAATCCGGTCAGCTATGTCGTGGAGTCGCGCATCTGGCGCGGGCAGCGCCGGTCCTACTATGCGGTGCCCTACGGCCCCTATTACATCTGGGGCGCGACCGCGCGTATATTGCGCGCATGGACCGACTTGCTGCCCACCGACTAGACCCCGAAACGCCGTTTCTGACGGATCCGTCCGCGCAGCGTCTTTGCGCAGTGATCGGGAATGCCGGGCACGCCCTGTATTTCGTCGGCGGCTGCGTGCGAAACGCGGTGTTGGGAGAAGCGGCATCAGATATCGACATGTCGACCGATGCCGTGCCCGCACGGGTGATCGAGGTTCTGACTGCCGCGAAAATGCGTGTGATCCCCACGGGCATCGACCACGGTACCGTGACCGCAGTCGTCGATGGTCAGCCGTTCGAAATCACCACCTTTCGACGTGATGTGGAAACAGACGGCCGCCGCGCTGTCGTGCGCTTTTCCACCGACATTGCCGATGACGCGCGCCGCCGCGATTTCACCATGAACGCGCTTTATGCAGATGCGGCGGGTTTCGTGCATGACCCGTTGGGCGGACTGCCTGATACGCTGGCCCGCCGCGTGCGGTTCATCGAGGATGCCGACCGCCGGATCAAAGAGGATTACCTGCGCATCCTCCGCTTTTTCCGGTTCAACGCGCATTACGCACCCGATGACACCGATTGGGATGCCGAAGCGCTGGCTGCCATTGCCGCCAATCTGGACGGGTTGGATCAGCTTTCGGCAGAGCGTGTCGGGGCAGAAATGCTGAAACTGCTCTCTGCGGCTGATCCCGTGCCTGCCGTGTCGGTGATGACGCAGGCTGGCGTCCTGGCCCATGTGCTGCCTGGGGCCGATCCGGTGTTTCTGGGGCCTTTTGTACAGCTGGAGCAGTTGCATGGTGCCGCGATCAACCCGGTGTCACGCCTGGCTGCTCTGGGTGGTGAAGACATCGCAACCCGCCTGCGGTTGTCGCGCAAGGATCAAAGGCATCTTGAAACGGTTCAAAGCCTGTCCACCACTGTCTGGGGTCCAAGGGCCATCGGCCACCTTGGTGGGGCAGAGGCGGGATCAAGCGCTGTTTTGCTGCGTGCCGCCATGGCAATCCAGCCGCTGGAGCCGGGCATATTGGCACAGGTACAATCCGGTACCGACGCTGAATTTCCGGTCACCGCCGCCGATCTGCCGGAACTGTCCGGCCCGGCACTGGGCAAACGGCTCAAGGCGCTTCGGCACGCATGGCTCACGTCTGAACTGACCCTGGACAGGGCCGCGCTTTTGGCGGCGTGACTTTTGGCGCAATGCACGCTATACGAACCGCGGTAACGGAGGAACGATCATGGTTCGCGGAAACCGGCACGGCGCCTGAACTCGCCGCACACGCACCGCAGTGATGCACTGGCCTTTGGCCAAAATCACACCCATGTCGTACACGATCCCTAAAGGTCCTCCATGTTCAAGCTTTTCGAGTCTCTGATCGATCCCTATGCCGCGTATCCCGAAAAGGACGCGCCACCCACCAAGCTGTGGCCGTTCCTGTGGGACTACTCTCAGCCGTTCAAAAAGATCTTTGTGATCTGTGCCATCATGTCGATTGTCGTCGCGGCGGTCGAAGTTGGTCTGATCTGGTATATGGGCCGCATCGTTGATCTGTTGGGTGCTGGCCCTGCCGCGTTCTGGGACAACTACGGGACCGAGGCGATCGTGGCCGCCCTGTTCATCCTGCTGCTGCGTCCCATCCTGCAGGCGCTGGACGTGATGATCATGAACAACGCGATCATGCCCAACTTCGGCACGCTGATCCGTTGGCGCGCTCACAAGCACGTTTTGCGGCAGTCGGTAGGTTGGTTCGAGAATGACTTTGCCGGGCGCATCGCCAACCGGATCATGCAGACGCCGCCGGCGGCGGGCGAGGTGATCTTTCAGGTATTTGACGCCATCAGCTTTGCGCTTGCCTACCTGATCGGGGCCGCTGTGTTGCTGACCTTTGCGGATCCGCGTCTGCTGTTGCCCCTGACGATCTGGTTTGTGCTTTATTGCGTGTTGATCCGCTGGACGGTCAAACGCGTTGGCCCGGCTTCGCAGGCCGCGTCCGATGCCCGGTCGACGGTGACGGGACGGGTGGTGGATGCCTATACCAACATCCACTCGGTCAAGATGTTCGCGCATCATGACCTGGAAATGGACTATGCCAAGGAGGCCATCGACAAGACGCGCGACACCTTCATGGTCGAGATGCGGCTGTACACTATCATGGATGTGGCGCTGGTGATCCTGAACGGGTTCCTGATCGTAAGCGTTGTCGGCTGGGCCATCCTGCTGTGGACGCAGGGTGCGGCATCCGTTGGTGTGGTTGCTGCCGCCACCGCGCTGACCCTGCGTCTGAATGCGATGACCGGCTGGATCATGTGGGCGCTGACCACGTTTTTCCGCCAGTTGGGCGTCGTGGCCGAAGGGATGGAGACGATTGCCCAGCCTATCACGCTGGTCGATGCGTCGGACGCAAAGCCGCTGACACTGACGGACGGGACCATCACATTGCACGAACTGTCCCACCACTATGGTCGGGGGTCAGGCGGGCTTGACGCGATCACGGCCACCATCAAGCCGGGCGAAAAGGTCGGTCTGGTGGGTCGGTCCGGTGCCGGCAAATCCACCCTCGTGAAACTGCTGCTGCGCTTTTACGACGCCGAAGCCGGGCGGATCGAGATTGATGGCCAGGACATCACCCGCGTCACTCAGGACAGTCTGCGCCTGAATATCGGTATGGTGCAGCAGGACAGTTCGCTGCTGCACCGGTCGGTGCGCGACAACATCCTGTATGGGCGTCCCGATGCGACCGAGGATCAGATGATCGCCGCCGCCAAACAGGCGCAGGCCCATGACTTCATTCTTGATCTGGTCGATCCGCAGGGGCGCACGGGCTACGATGCGCAGGTGGGCGAACGCGGTGTAAAGCTGTCTGGCGGGCAGCGGCAACGGGTGACACTGGCCCGTGTGATCCTCAAGAATGCCCCGATCCTTGTGCTGGACGAGGCGACAAGCGCCCTGGACAGCGAGGTCGAGGCTGCGATCCAGGACACGCTGTACCGGATGATGGAAGGCAAGACGGTGATTGCCATCGCCCACCGCTTGTCCACCATCGCCCAGCTGGACCGAATTCTGGTGCTCGATGACGGGAAAATCGTCGAGGACGGATCCCATGACGCGCTTTTGGCGCAAGGCGGCCTATATTCGCAATTCTGGGCCCGGCAATCCGGCGGGTTCATCGCAACCGAGGCTGCCGAGTGAACATTTCCAACTGGATCAATGCCTTCCGCAGGGCCGAAGGTCCGCCGCCGCAAACCCTGTGGCCGTTCCTGCGCTGGTGCCTGTCGGGCGCATGGCCTGCGCTGTGGCTGGCGGCGATCTGTTCTGCCGTGGCTGGCGCGCTTGAGGCAGGGACCGCGCTGATCCTTGGCCGGGTGATCGATGCGACCGTGGCGCTGGGGCCTGATGGGTTCTTTTCCGTCACGAACGTGGGGCTGATCGTCGGGGCGTTGGCGTTTTTCCTGATTGCCCGCCCGGTACTTTTCGGCCTCAGTTCTGCCACCAATTCGATCATCGTGCAGCCGAATGTGAACCCGCTGGTGCTGTCGCGCCTGAACCGTTGGACGCTGGGTCAGTCGGTGGGCTTCTTTGATGACGATTTCGCGGGCCGCATCGCGCAAAAACAGATGCAGGCGGCGCGGGCTGTCACGGATGTGGTGTCGGAATTCATCAACGTGGTCGCCTTTGCGCTGGCGTCGCTTGTCGGGTCGATCCTGCTATTGCTGGCCATCGACTGGCGCGTGGCCATCGGGTTCGGCCTGTGGTTGATCCTCTACTTCTCGCTCATTCGTTGGTATCTGCCGCGCATCCGCAAGCGGTCTGCCGCCCGCGCAGGGGCGCGTGCCATGGTGTCGGGTCAGGTCGTGGACACGATCACCAACATCAAGACGGTCAAGCTGTTCGCCCATGACGATCACGAGGATCGCGCGGCGCTGGGCGCGATGGAGCATTTCCGCAATATGGCAGTGAATTTCGGCTATCTCGCGGCTGCATTTCGCTTTGCATTGATGAGCCTGGCGGGGCTTTTGCCCGTCGTGCTGTTGGGCGGTACGATCCTGTTGTGGCAACGGGGGATGGCCACGCCCGGCGACATCGTGGCGTCCGGTGCCATCGCGATCCGTATCGCGCAAATGACCGGCTGGGTCAGCTTCACGCTGATGGCGATCTATTCCAACATCGGCGAGGTCGAGGATGGCATTCGAACCCTGACGCCCCGCATACGGGTCGAGGATGGCGCGGACAGCAAGGCCTTGCAGGTCCCCAGAGGCGAGATTGTGTTCGATCACCTGCGTTTTCGCTATGGCCGCGAAACCGGTGGAATCGACGATATCGCGCTGACCATCAATCCCGGTGAAAAGGTTGGCATCGTCGGCGCATCCGGCGCGGGCAAATCAACGCTCGTGTCCCTGCTTTTGCGGCTCTATGAAGCGGAAGGTGGCCGCATCCTAATCGATGGGCAAGATACCAACCACGTCACACAGGACAGCCTGCGCCATGCCATTGGGATGGTCACGCAGGAAACAGCCATGTTCAACCGTTCGGCGCGTGAGAATATTCTGTATGGCCGCCCGGATGCGACCGAGGATGACATGATTGCCGCCGCCCAAAAGGCCGAAGCGCACGAGTTCATCCTTGGCTTGCAGGATCACAAGGGCAGGCAGGGATACGATGCGCATCTGGGCGAACGTGGCGTGAAGCTGTCCGGCGGGCAGCGGCAGCGGATCGCCCTGGCCCGCGCCATCCTCAAGGATGCGCCGATCCTTGTGCTGGACGAAGCCACCAGCGCGCTGGATTCCGAGGTCGAGGCGTCTATCCAGGCCGCGCTGCACCGCGTGATGGAGGGCAAGACCGTATTGGCCATCGCCCACCGCCTGTCCACCCTGACCGAGATGGATCGCATCGTCGTTATGGACGCTGGCCGCATCGTCGAAGAAGGCCCGCACGACGCGCTGCTTGCCAAGGGCGGGTTGTATGCCCGTTATTGGCAGCGCCAGTCCGGCGGGTTCATCAGCACGCGTGCAGCGGAATAGACGGGTCCATGACCACCTACACGATCGAACGGTTGGGCCAACAGGGCGACGGCATCGCCCGTGGTCCGTTATTTGCGCCAATGACCCTGCCCGGCGAGGTGGTGCGCGGCACCGTGCAGGATGACATGCTCACGGACATCAAGATCGACACCCCGTCCGATCATCGCGTTTCCCCGCTTTGCCCTCATTTCCGCAGTTGCGGCGGGTGCCAGTTGCAGCATGCCAGTGATGATTTTGTTGCACAGTGGAAGTGGTCGGTGGTGCGGTCAGCACTTGCGCAGCATGGACTTGAGCCGCACGTGCGCGAAACCCTCACCTCGCCCGGCCGGTCGCGGCAGCGCGCCACCTTTGCCGCACGGCGCACGAAAAAGGGGGCGATGGTCGGCTTTCACGGGCGCAAGTCCGACGCGATCGTACAGGTGCCACACTGTGTGCTGGTCCATCCCGATCTGGTGGCCGCCTTTCCGCTGATCGAGGGGCTGACCATGGCCGGGGCCAGCCGCAAGACGGCGCTGGCCGTCACTGTCACGCGCAGCCGTGAGGGGCTGGATGTGTCGGTGCGGAACGGCAAACCGCTGGATGGACCGTTGCGACAGTCCTTGGCCGCGCTGGCCGACGCGCATCGCGTGGCCCGTCTGGGCTGGGGGGACGAGGTCGTGGCGATGCGCCACCCGCCCTTGCAGGCGATGGGTGCCGCAATGGTCGCGCCGCCGCCCGGTGCGTTTTTGCAAGCCACGGCGCATGGGCAGGATACGCTGTGCGATCTGGTGGCCGACATCGTGGGCGACGCAACCCGGATCGTTGATATGTTTGCCGGTTGCGGGACCTTTGCGCTGCGCCTTGCGTCGGGGGCAGAGGTGCATGCGGTCGAAGGGGATGCCGACATGCTTGCAGCGCTGGATCATGGGTGGCGCTCCGCGCAGGGGCTGAAACGCGTAACGCCAGAAGTGCGCGACCTGTTTCGTCGCCCACTGCTGACGGATGAACTGACGACATTCGATGCCGCCGTGATCGACCCACCACGTGCGGGTGCTGCCGCCCAAATCGCCGAACTGGCCAAGGCGCAGCTCCCGATCATCGCGCATGTGTCCTGCAACCCGCAAACCTTTGCGCGGGATGCTGAAACCTTGTGCAACGCCGGTTATCTGCTCGACTGGGTGCAGCCTGTCGATCAATTCCGCTGGTCGGCCCATGTGGAACTTGTCGGGGCCTTCCGCCTTGCCCATATGCCGGGCTGAAGGAGACATTCATGCCCACACGTGACCAGTTGATCGCGTGGCTGGAAAGCCCGCGCGTGACCAATTTCATCATTGCCGTGATCATCGTGAACGCGATCTCGCTCGGGTTGGAAACGTCCGATGCGGCGATGGCCCTGGCTGGACCGGTGATCCTGACGATCGACCGGGCGTGCCTGGCCATCTTTGTGATCGAAATATTGGCCAAGCTCGTGGCCTATCGCGGACGGTTTTTCCTGAACGGATGGAACCTGTTCGATTTTGTCATTGTGGGCGTTGCCCTGGTGCCGGGCAGCGCGGGCCTGTCCGTATTGCGGGCGCTGCGCATCCTGCGGGTGCTGCGCGTGATATCCGTTGCCCCGCGTCTGCGCCGGGTGGTCGAGGGGTTCGTGACCGCCCTGCCCGGCATGGGCAGCGTGTTCCTGCTGATGGCGCTGATTTTCTACATCGGGGCCGTGATGGCGACAAAGCTGTTTGGTGACGCCTTTCCCGACTGGTTCGGCAATCTGGGGCTGTCGGCCTATTCCCTTTTCCAGATCATGACGCTGGAAAGCTGGTCCATGGGCATCGTGCGCCCGGTGATGGAGGTCTTTCCCCTCGCATGGCTGTTCTTTGTGCCGTTCATCATGGTGACGACCTTTGCGGTGGTGAACCTGTTGGTCGGTCTGATCGTGAATTCCATGCAGGATGCCCATGCCGAAGAATCGAACGCCGCCACCGACAGCTACCGGGACGAGGTGCTGCGCCGGCTCGACGCGATCGAGGCGCGGCTGCCCGCGCATGATGCAACCGCCACACGATCACGCTCTGGTGAAGTGCGTCGCTGAAATCCCGCTAGGCCAAGCTGTGGAAAACGTGGTATTCCGCTGAACAAACAAGAAAAGATCAGTTTGGGACAGTACGTCGATGAAACGCAGGCAATTGGTGTTGGGTGGAGCCGCGGCCGTAGGGCTGAGCGCATGTTCAACGCAGAGCAAATTCAAAACCTATAGCGGCCCCGATGTGACCTATGTGGTGGTGAACAAGGGTGCGCGCAAAATGTATCTGTTTCACAATCAAAAGGTGCTGCGCCAATACGTGATCGACCTGGGGTTCGAACCGATTGGCGACAAGTTCTTTGAAGGGGACGGGCGCACGCCCGAAGGCAACTATTTCATCGACCGCCGCAATCCCGACAGCAAGTTCCACCTGTCGCTGGGCATTTCCTATCCCAATGCGCGGGACCGGGCCCAAGCGGCGCTGCTGGGCAAGCCGCCGGGCGGCGACATTTTCATTCACGGAGAATCAAGCCCGTTTCGCCGCAAGCGCAGCGATTGGACATGGGGCTGCATCGCCGTCACCAATGACGAGATGGAAGACGTCTATGCGATGGTGCGCAACGGAACCCCGATCCAGATAAACGCGTAAACCGGTCAGCTGACCGGAGTGTCCGTCACCACAACGGTCTCTTCCTCGGTGTCGACTGCGCTTTCTTCCTCGGCCTGGGCGTCGGGTACCAGCCGCGTTGCGGAAGGGTTGGCCGCCGGGATCAGGGGCGCGTTGTTCGGATTTCCCATCACCATGGTCCACCAGATCTTGCCGTTGTCTTCCTGAAACCAGGCAAACCCCATCTCGGCCGCTTCGCGCGCCAGGATGGTGCGGCGCGTATCGGGTTGTTCCATCCAAGCGGCCAGCGTTTCCAGTTCCGTTTCGTAGGTTTCAGAGATGTTTTCACCGACCAGGCTGCCCGTATAACCAACGCGCGCCAGACGATCGATGGGCGATGAGCCGTCGGACCCAAAGTGCCAGGGGCGGTTTTGCAGCGACATGTCGCGCGAGTGCGTTGCTGCGGCAGCGTTCAATTGCGGGTTCAATTCCACCGGGCCTACACCCTGTGACGCGCGCAACGCATTCACCGAATCAAGCATGCGGAACTGCAATTTGGCCGTGTCGTTGCCACGGATACGGTAGAGTTTGGGCAAGGGCCGACCATCCGCACCGACTGTCGTGCTGGTTGGTTCGGGCGTACAGGCCGACAGGATCAGGCCAAATATCATCAGGAAAGAGACGCGTCGCATCATGGTAACGGACCACTCAGGTTGTTTGGGGACGTCGATACCCGGCTCTTCGTTGCAATTCAAACGCACATCAGCGTGATGTTGCGCGATGACAAGTGTTTGATTTGCGACTGCGGCTTTCGCGCCATATTTTCCGGCCACTGGCAGGAATTCCGTTTTGGAGAGACATGAAATGTCCAATAACCCGTTTGATACCCCCAGCCGTCGTGCGTTTCTGGCCGGGTCCGCCGCATTGATCGGCGCGCCCGCCATCGCACAGGAAAATATTCCGGCCGGACAGGCGTCGCGTGATCCGACGCAAGCGGTGCGGCGCAATATCTCCAGCTTCCGCACGCTGGATTGGCGCCCTTATTTTGAGAACCTGCGCGGTGGCGCGATCCTCGTGGATATCGACAGCCGGGCCGTTCATTACTGGAGCCAGGATCAAGCGGTCTACAAGCTGTACCCGTCCAGTGTGCCGCTGACCGACGAATTGACCCGACGTGGACGGACGCGCGTGATCCTCAAGGATCCCAAACCCGACTGGCGCCCGACACCATCGATGAAGAAACGGAACCCGGAGTGGCCCGACTATATCGGTCCGGGCCCGCAAAACCCGCTGGGCACCCGCGCGCTGCATCTGAGTTGGACGTACTACCGTATCCACGGCACCCATGACACGCGCAAGATTGGCCGCAAATCGTCCAATGGCTGCATCGGCCTGTACAACGAGCATATCGAAGAGCTGTACGCGATGGCCAAGGTTGGCACACAAGTGTTGCTAATTTGACGACATTGGCCCCGATCCGCCGCTAAGTCCCTGAAACATGGTTTGCAATCAAGCGGGATTGCTGTTTACAGGAAATCACGAGGTAAGTCTTGGGTGCGTGCCGACGCCATATGTCTGCGCGCAAAACTGGAGGTTAACATGAAAAAACTCGTTCTCGCTGCCGCATTCACTGCTGCTGCATCGACCGCATTTGCCGGCGCACCTGCCGAGCCGATCGTTGAAGCACCCGTGATCGTGCAAGACACGCAAAGCTCGTCGGGCGGCGTCATCCTGCCCCTGCTGATCCTGATCGCAGTGGCCGCGCTGGTTGCTGACTAAGCTTTACGGATGTTAAGTCTAAAAGGCGGCGCAGTAATGCGCCGCCTTTTTCTATTTCCGGCGCTGATCCATTGCTGGATCAGTCCAACCAACCTTTCAGGTTTTCCTCGATCACGGTGCCAAGCGCATCGATGTGCGCATCGTCATCGTTGAGGCAGGGGATATAGGTGAAGTGCTCACCACCCGCCTCTTCAAAGCTTTCCTTGATCTCTTCGTTGATCTCTTCCAGCGTTTCGATGCAGTCGGCACTGAATGCCGGCGCACAGACGGCAATGTTCTTCTTGCCCTCTTCCTCGGCCAGCCGCGCCACCTCTTCTACGGTGTAGGGCTTCAGCCATTCTTCGGGGCCGAATTTCGATTGAAAGGTCGTGGTGATCTGCGTGTCGTCCCAGCCTAACCGCTCCTTGAGCAGGCGGGTCGTTTTCTGACACTGGCAGTGGTACGGATCACCTTCCATCAGGTACCGCCGCGGCACGCCATGGTAACTGCACACCAGGATGTCGGGCTTGGTGTCCATCTCGCCATAGGCACGTTCGATGGATTGGGCCAGCGCCTCGATATACTTCGGGTGGGAATAGTAGGGTTCGACCGTGCGGGTCGTCGGTTGCCACTTCTCTTCCATCAGCGCGCGAAAGAACTGGTCGTTCGCAGTGGCGGATGTGGCTCCGGCGTAATGCGGGTACAGCGGAAAAAACAGGATCTTCTGGCACCCGGCTTCTGCCATCGCACGGACCTTGGATCGGGTCGACGGGTTGCCGTAGCGCATACAGAAATCCACCATCACCTGATCGCCATAGCGGTCTTCCATGGCCTTCTTGATCTTGGCGGTCTGATCCTTGGTGATTGTCATCAGGGGGCTTTCGCCCGCCTCGTGGTTCCAGATCGACTTGTAGGCGGCACCGGATGAAAACGGCCGCTTTGTCAGGATGATCAATTGCAACAGCGGCTGCCAGATCCACGGGCTGTAGTCGATCACCCGGCGGTCCGACAGGAATTCGTTCAGATACCGGCGCATCGACCAGTAGTCATAGTTGTCAGGCGTGCCGAGGTTGGCAAGCAGGATCCCGACCCGGGCGGGTGGGATTGCCGGGTGGTCGGCGTCCGCGTGCACGGGGCACGTTGCCGTTTTGCTGGCATCAAGCATGTTTGGCCGTTCCATCTGTCGCAATAGGCCTCAGATAAACGGATTTGTCATCAGGTCAATCAGGCAGCGACGTTTCGTCCGTTTGCAGGGCCTCGGCCAGCCGCATCTGCGCAGATCCCGGGCGCAGGGGTTGCTGTTGCGTCGGATCGGGGGCCCACCCGGTCAACACGATCAGTTCGAAGGTGGCGATGATACCGCCTTCACCGGTTCCGAAGTGCTGGGCATACAGGTCGGCGGCACGGTTCAGAACCGCCCGCCGCGTTCCGCTGCGCAGCCGTGCCGTCATCGCGTTGCTTTCGCCCATGCGCCGCAGATCGCGCATCAGGTGCCATATGGATTGATACCGCACCCGCAGCGGCACGGTATCCGCCACTGGCAGCGCAAGGCCCGCGCGTTGCAGCAACGCACCCAGATCACGGACTTCGGCCATCGGGGCCACGCGCGGTGACAGGCCGCCGTTTTCGGCAATTTCGGCTTCGGCCAGGACGGTGCGCAATTCGTGCAGTGTCTGACCGCCCAATGCTGTGGCCAGCAGCAACCCGTCCGGGCGCAGCGCACGTCGGCATTGGATCAACTGGCCCACAGGGTCATTGGACCAGTGCAGCCCAAGACTGTGCACCACCAGATCATGGCTTGCGATTTTCAGCGGCAACACGTCCGCCTCGGCCACAGTGGTGCCGATGTCCCACAACTCGGGGAATGGTGTGACAACCGCCGCAGCCTGAAATGATTTGTTAACCATCGTCAGCCGATCCTGCACCTCGTCCCGGGCGGTTTCCTGCAGGAACAGGGCGCTGGTGTCGGCGCGGGCGCGGTTGCGGGCCAGTGCCGCGGGATCTGTCAGGGCTTGGGGTTGGGACATGACGCAAGGATAGGGTTCGGATGCAGCTATTTCAAACCGCTCTTGCGGCGATTTATCCGCCACGGTGCCTTGGGTGCGGCGGCATGGTCGAGCAGGACTTTGGCCTGTGTGCCGCTTGCTGGACCGATACCACCTTTGTCGGGCGCACGGCTTGCGATACCTGCGGGACACCGCTGCCGGGCGTGCCGGATGGCACCGCGCTGACCTGTGATGGCTGTATCGCTGCGCCGAAACCATGGGACCATGGGCGTGCCGCACTGATTTACGAGGGGGTCGGGCGCAAGCTGGTCCTGCAACTCAAACACGCCGACCGACAGGAAATTGCAGCGCCCGCGGCGCGATGGATGCATCGGGTGTGCAAGGATATCCTGACCCCCGAGACGTTGATTGCACCCGTGCCACTGCATTGGACCCGGCTGGCGAAACGGCGCTACAACCAGTCGGCCCTGCTGGCGCGGGCGCTGGCGCACGTTTCCGGCAATGACTGGTGTCCCGATCTGTTGCTGCGCCCCAAACGCACGCCCAGCCTGGACGGCAAGAACCGGGTAGAACGGGCGGCTACGCTGCATGGGGCCATCACCCTCAACCCGCGGCGTCGCCACCGTATTGTCGGGCGGCCCGTGCTGATCGTGGATGATGTGCTGACCAGCGGGGCCACGCTGACTGTTTGTGCAGAAGCCTGCCGTGCAGCAGGCGCGGGGCGGCTGTGCATTGCGGTACTGGCACGTGTCGGCAAAGATGCCTAAGTCCTGTCCAACGCTATGACCGGCAAAAGGGTACACGAAATGAAAGCCGTAGAAATCTATACCTCGCCGCTGTGCGGCTTCTGTCACGCCGCCAAGCGCCTGCTGAATGAAAAAGGCGTCGATTTCACCGAGGTGGACGTGCTGCAACAGCCCGAGCGCAAGGCCGAAATGGTGCAGCGCGCCAATGGTGGGCGAACGGTGCCGCAAATCTTTGTCGGTGACATGCATGTGGGCGGCTGCGATGACCTGTATGCGTTGGAGCGTTCAGGCAAGCTGGACCCGCTGCTGGCCGCATGATGCGCACGGCGCTTCTGCAACTGAACGCATCCGATGATCCGGTGGCGAATCTGGCCGTCACCGTGGACATGGTGCGGCAGGCCGTCGACATGGGCGCGGCGTTTGTGCTGACGCCTGAAGTGACCAATTGCGTCAGCCTGGACCGTGATCATCAGCGGACCGTCCTGCACCACGAAGCGGACGACCCGTCGCTGGCGGTGTTGCGTGATCTGGCGCGCGACCATGGCATTTACCTTCTTGTCGGGTCGCTTGCGTTGAAAACCGACGATCCGGACGGACGGTTTGCCAACCGGTCCTTTTTGGTCGGCCCGGATGGTGGCGTGATTGCCCGTTACGACAAGATCCACATGTTCGACGTGGAAATCACGAATGCCGAGACGTTCCGCGAATCCGCCGGGTTTCGTCCCGGCGCGCGCGCCGTGGTGGCACAGACGCCCTTTGCGCCTGTCGGCATGGGCGTCTGTTACGACATGCGGTTCCCGCGGCTGGCGGATGCGTTGGTGACCGCGGGTGCCCGGATCCTGACCTTTCCGGCGGCGTTTTCGCCTGTGACGGGTGCGGCCCATTGGCACAGTCTTTTGCGCGCCCGCGCAATCGAAGCCGGGGCTTGGGTCCTGGCCCCCGCACAAACCGGCACGCATGACAGCCAAACGGGCAGCCCGCGACAGACTTATGGGCACAGCGTGGCCATTGATCCCTGGGGGCAGGTCGTACTTGACGCAGGGACGGCCCCCGGCGTTTATGTCTTTGATCTGGATTTGGAATTGGTGGCTGACGCCCGGCGTCGCATCCCATCGCGGGACAATGCGCGCTCTTTCGACGGCCCCTGAAGGTGCATGAGCCAAGACAAATACGACCTCGCGATTTCGCTGTTCAGCGAGATGCTGGCGGCGGATCAGATGGTCCGCAACCGGCTGAGCCGTGTGTTGCCCAAGGGTATGGAATTGTCCCATTTCTCGGTTCTCAATCATCTCGCCTGGCACGAGGGTGAGCGAAGCCCGGCGCAATTGGCCGAAACCTTCAACGTCACGCGCGGAGCCATGACAAACACGCTGTCCCGGCTGGAATGGGCGGGGTACGTGCATATCCGCCCCGATTGGGACGACGCGCGGCGCAAGATGGTGGCAATCAGTCCTTCGGGCATGCGCGCCCGCGATCAGGCGCTCAGCGCGATTGCCCCCATGATCACCGATGTGATCGACCGGATGGGCGTGGATACCGTTCGGTCCGCCATCCCGATCCTGCGCCAGTTGCGGGTCGAAATGACCCCCAAGATCAAGCCGGATTAAGGCTGGCGGTTACGTAGTTCACACTCAGGTCCCGGTCCGAGAGCTTCCAGGACCATGTGATCGGGTTGAACACGAACCCCTTGCGATCCACCGGATCAAGACCCGCCTGCCGCATCAGGTCAAACAGTTCGTCTGGTGTGATGAACTTCGACCATTCGTGCGTGCCTTTGGGCAGCCAGCGCATCACGTGTTCCGCCCCCACAATCGCCATCACAAAGGATTTTGGATTGCGGTTGATCGTCGAACAGATATGCAGCCCGCCGGATTTCAGTAAACTGCGGCACGCCGTCAGATAGGAAAGCGGGTCGGCCACATGCTCCACCACCTCCATATTCAGGACCACGTCGAACTGTTCGCCCGCGGCGGCCATATTCTCGGCTGTGGTGTGGCGATAGTCGATGGTCAGGCCGGAGTGTTCGGCATGGACCTGCGCCACCGGAATGTTGCGTTCGGCCGCGTCTGCACCGACGACGTCGGCGCCCAACCGCGCCATGGGTTCGGACAGCAACCCACCGCCGCACCCGATATCAAGGATGCGCAGCCCCGCAAATGGTTCTGACTGTGTCAGATCACGGTCGAACTCTGACGCGATCTGGCTGGTGATGTAGTCCAACCGACACGGATTGAGCATGTGCAGTGGCTTGAATTTCCCGTTCGGATCCCACCATTCCGCCGCCATCGCCTCGAATTTCGCGATTTCTGAGGGGTCAACGGTGGTTTGATGCGTTTGCATTTTCGTCTCTCTATGCTCATGTGCGTCTTGCGCCCTATGTAGGTCAGTAATGGACAAACACAGTGATCAAAAGCGCGCGGTGCAATATCTGTACCCGCCGACGGACCCCTACGATCAGCGGATGCTGGATGTCGGACAGGGCCACAAGGTCTATGTCGAGCAATGCGGCAGCCCTGATGGTATGCCGGTGGTTATCCTGCATGGCGGTCCGGGGGGCGGATGCAGCCCGGCGATGCGGCGCTATTTCGATCCCGAACGCTACCGCGTGATTCTGTTCGATCAGCGTGGCTGCGGCCGGTCGCGGCCCCATGCGTCGGTGATGAACAACACCACGTGGCACCTGGTCGATGACATCGAATTCATCCGCAAGACCCTGGATATCGACGCGTGGATCGTGTTTGGCGGCAGTTGGGGTGCCACGCTGGCGCTGATCTATGCCCAGGAACATCCGGCCCATGTGCGCCATCTGGTGCTGCGTGGCGTATTCCTGATGACGCAGTCGGAACTGGACTGGTTCTACGGTGGCGGCGCTGGCAAATTCTGGCCCGAGGTCTGGGCCCGGTTTGAAGGGCTGGTGCCCGAGGATGAGCGGGGCGACTTGATCGCGGCGTACAATCGCCGCCTGTTTTCCGGGGACATCGCGATGGAAACCCGCTTTGCCCGTGCGTGGTCAGCCTGGGAAAACGCGTTGGCGTCGATCCATTCGTCCGGCGCAGGGGGCGAGGCCCCCGGGGATTACGCCCGCGCCTTTGCGCGGCTCGAGAATCACTATTTCACCAATGCCGGTTTCCTGGATTTCGACGGTCAGATCCTCGCCCATGCAGGCCGGATCAAGCACATTCCCGGCACCATCGTGCAGGGCAGGTACGACATGATCTGCCCGCCCGACAGCGCCTATGCCCTGTCACAGGCATGGCCGGCGGGACAGTTGAAAATGGTGCGCAATGCGGGCCATGCCTTGTCAGAGCCTGGCATTTCGGCTGAACTGGTCCGCACCATGGACAGGATCGCAGGAAAATGACCCGGATCGACCGCCGTGCCCTGTTTGCATCTGGTGCTGCCGCCGCCTTGCTGGCGGCCACGGGTGTGTCGGCTGCGCCGCAGCGTGGAGGGCGTTTGCGCGCAGCGCTGTCGCCCGAACTGTTCGACATGGCAGTGCGCGCGACGGTGCATGACACCCTGACGGAAATTGCGGCGGACGGCACCTTGCGCGCTGCCTTGGCTACGGACTGGACCGCAGACGACTCCGCACGCTGCTGGGACCTGACGCTGCGCGAGGGCGTGATCCTGCACGACGGTACGACGTTTGGGGCATCCGCGCTGGACCTCCCGTTCGAAATCGAGGTGACAGGACCGAATCGTGTGGCCGTTCACCTGCGAGCGCCCGATGCCAGCCTGCCGTTCCGGCTGGCGTCTCCCGAATACTCTGTCGCGCTGGCAGGACTGTACGCCGCGCAAAAGCTGGATGAGGGCCGGCATTTCATCGGCACCCGGGTCAAGGACCACTGGCGCACCGACGCGGGCTGGTTCGATTCCGTGGAGTATGTGCAGTTCAGTGATCCGAATGTCCGGGCCGAGGCGTTGCGCGACGGATATGTGGATGTGGCGGATGTCGCCGACCTTGGGCCACAGGCCAACACCCGTGATTTTCAGCCCCTTCCCACTGGTCATGTGCCCCTGCAAATTGCCAGTCGCGCGGTCGCTGTACCGCTGACTGTGGGCAAGGCATGGCCGCTGGATAACCTGCGCATGGCGGAACGGTGGTGGATGGCCTGAGACAGGCCTTGCAGACTCAGCCTGTCGTGCGTATATGCCGGGTATCAGCGGCGCGCTGGGGTCCAAACCCAATGCTCCACCGGGAAACACCAACGGGCCGCGCGCCCGTTTTTTTGTGCCCAGATAAATGCAGGATACATGTCGAACGACCTGATCGCCAAAGCCGCCATCGACCGCCGCCTGGCCGAGATCATCACCCCGGTGATCGAGGACCTGGGCTATGAACTGGTGCGCGTGCGGCTGATGAGCGGCAAGGAAACCACGCTTCAGATCATGGCGGACAAGCCCGAGGGCGGGATCGAGGTGGACGATTGCGGTGCGATTTCCACAGCCGTCAGCGCGACCCTGGATGTCGAGGATCCGATCCTCGATGCCTATACGCTCGAAGTGTCCAGCCCCGGCATCGACCGTCCGCTGACCCGGCTCAAGGATTTCGACATGTTCGAAGGCTACGACGCCAAGTTGGAAACCGACGAGCTGATCGATGGACGCCGCCGCTTCAAGGGTGTGCTGGCGGGTGTCGAGGATGGCGAAGTGCTGATCAACGTGCCCGCCGGTGGTCAAGAGGGCGAAGAGATCACGATCGGCCTCAAGTTCGAGTGGCTGAGTGACGCAAAGCTGGTCCTGACGGACGAGCTGATCAAGGAAATGCTGCGCCAGCGCAAGGCCGCCGGTGTGATCAATGAAACTGAATTCGATGAAGTCGTGACCGAAGGGTCAGAGGAGGACAGCTGATGGCCATTACATCCGCAAACCAGCTTGAGTTGCTGCAAACGGCAGAAGCCGTCGCGCGCGAAAAGATGATCGACCCCGCGCTGGTTATCGAAGCGATGGAGGAATCGCTCGCCCGGGCGGCCAAGTCCCGCTACGGGGCCGAAATGGACATTCGCGTCAGCATCGACCGCAAGACCGGTCGCGCCACCTTTACCCGGGTGCGCACCGTGGTCGAGGATGAAGAGCTTGAAAACTACCAGGCCGAGTTCACGGTCGAGCAGGCCAAGCAGTACATGGAAAACCCCGAGGTCGGCCAGCAGCTGATCGAAGAGGTCCCGCCCGTCGAAATGGGCCGCATCGCCGCCCAGTCCGCCAAGCAGGTGATTCTGCAAAAGGTTCGCGAAGCCGAACGCGATCGCCAGTACGAGGAATTCAAGGACCGCGCCGGAACCATCATCAACGCGCTGGTCAAACGCGAGGAATACGGCAACGTCATCGTGGATGTGGGTGCTGGCGAAGCGATCCTGCGCCGCAACGAAAAGATCGGCCGCGAATCGTATCGCCCCAATGACCGCATCCGCTGCTACATCAAGGATGTGCGCCGCGAACAGCGCGGGCCGCAGATTTTCCTGTCGCGCACCGCGCCCGAATTCATGGCCGAGTTGTTCAAGATGGAAGTGCCCGAGATCTACGACGGCATCATCGAGATCAAGGCAGTTGCCCGTGACCCCGGTTCGCGCGCCAAGATTGCCGTGATTTCCTACGACAACTCCATCGACCCGGTCGGTGCCTGCGTCGGTATGCGCGGCAGCCGTGTGCAGGCCGTCGTGAACGAATTGCAGGGCGAAAAGATCGACATCATCCCGTGGAACGAGGATCAGCCGACGTTCCTCGTGAACGCGTTGCAGCCTGCCGAGGTCAGCAAGGTGGTTCTGGACGAAGAGGCTGGCAAGATCGAAGTCGTCGTGCCAGAGGAGCAACTGTCGCTGGCCATCGGCCGCCGCGGCCAAAACGTGCGACTGGCGTCGCAACTGACCGGCCTTGATATCGACATCATGACCGAGGCCGAAGAATCCGCCCGCCGTCAGGCCGAATTCGAAGAACGCACCAAGCTGTTCATGGACACGCTGGACCTGGACGAATTCTTTGCCCAGCTTCTGGTTTCCGAAGGGTTCACCAACCTCGAAGAGGTTGCCTATGTCGAGCTGGACGAGTTGCTGGTCATCGACGGTGTCGACGAAGGCACAGCGCAGGAATTGCAGGCGCGTGCCCGCGACGTGCTGGAAGCCCAGGCCAAGGCCGCGCTGGACAACGCCCGCAGCATGGGTGCCGAAGACAGCCTTATTGAATTTGAGGGCCTGACACCCCAGATGGTTGAAGCACTGGCCAAGGATGACGTGAAAACGTTGGAAGACTTTGCCACCTGCGCGGACTGGGAACTGGCTGGCGGTTGGACCACGGTCGACGGCGAACGCCACAAGGACGACGGCACGCTGGAACCATTCGACGTGTCGCTGGAAGAGGCCCAGCACCTGATCATGACGGCCCGCGTGTTGCTGGGGTGGGTTGATCCCGCCGATCTTGAGGCTGACGCAGAAGCCGAAGGCGAAGAGGGTGAACTGACGACCGAGGAGGCCGAGGCCTGATCTCAGGCCTCGGGGCAATCTCATGAGTCGCGGTGGCGCCTCGAAGGATCGGTCGGACGGGCCTGAACGCAAGTGCATTGCCACGGGCGAAGTGCAGCCGAAATACGGGCTGATCCGCTTTGTGGTGGGGCCTGACGACCAGATCGTGCCGGATATTGCGGGCAAGTTGCCCGGGCGCGGCATCTATGTGGCGGCGGATCGGGCGGCGCTGGAAAAAGCGGTTTCGAAGAAACTGTTTTCGCGCGGTGCCAAGAAACAGGTGCAGGTGCCCGACGGCCTGGTGGACCAGGTGGAACGGCAACTGACACGGCGCGTGATTGACCTGATTGCGTTGTCCCGCAAGTCCGGTCGCGCCGTGGCCGGGTACGAAAAGGTCAAGAACATGCTTGCGATGGAAGAAGCGCAAGTCTTGATCCAGGCGGTGGATGGGTCCGGACGTGGCAAGTCCAAGCTCAGTACACCGCATTTTGGGAAGTATATCGGCTGGTTGACGGCTGATGAGTTGGGTTTGGCCTTTGGTCGCCAAACTGTGATACATGGGGCGCTCGCCTCTGGTGGACTCACGCAACGTGTTGTAGAGGAAGCCAACCGTTTGCGCGGTGTGCGCGAAAATGACGGCGGCAACGGTCGCCGGGAAGGATAGAGAAGCTTTGAGCGATACTGACGGAAAAAAGACATTGGGTCTGCGCAGCGGCGCACGTCCGGGCAATGTGAAACAGAGTTTCAGCCATGGACGGACCAAGAATGTCGTCGTCGAAACGAAACGCAAGCGCGTGGTGGTGCCCAAGCCAGGTGCCGCCAAGCCTACGGGCGCGCCTGGCTCCGCTGCTGGTGATCCCAGCAAGCGACCCGCCGGTATTTCCGACGCGGAAATGGACCGCCGCCTGAAGGCGGTGCAGGCCGCAAAGGCCCGCGAGGTCGAAGAAGCGGCACAGCGTGCGGCTGACGAGAAGGCGCGCGAAGAAGAACGCGAACGCCGCCGCGCCGAGATCGAGGCCAAGGAGCGCGAAGAGAAAGAGCGCGAGGAAAGCCTCAAGGCGAAAGCCGAAGAAGATGCGCGCAAAGCTGCCGAAGCGGCGGCTGCGGCACAAGCGGCTGCTGCGGCCCCTGCCGAAGCGCCCGCCAAGGCTGCCCCGCGTCAGGCACAACAACCTGCCGCGACCCCGCGCAAGAACGACCGCGAGCGTGAACAACGCAACACCCGTGGCAAGGGCGACGATGGACGCCGTTCGGGCAAGCTGACGCTGAACCAGGCGCTGCGTGGCGGCGAAGGTGGCCGCCAGCGGTCCATGGCCGCAATGAAGCGGAAACAGGAACGCGCCCGGCAGAAAGCCATGGGTGGTTCGGTTGAACGTGAAAAGGTCATGCGGACCGTCAATTTGCCCGAAGCCATTGTGGTTTCGGAATTGGCCAACCGGATGGCGGAACGCGTAGGCGACGTCGTGAAGGCGCTGATGAACAACGGCATGATGGTCACGCAGAACCAGACCATCGACGCCGACACCGCTGAACTGATCATCGAGGAATTCGGCCACAAGGTGACCCGCGTGTCCGATGCGGACGTCGAGGATGTGATCAAGGAAGTCGAAGACTCAGACGACGACCTCAAGCCGCGCCCCCCGGTCATCACGATCATGGGCCACGTCGACCACGGCAAGACATCGCTGCTGGACGCCATCCGCGATGCCAAGGTTGTCGCGGGCGAGGCTGGTGGCATCACCCAGCACATCGGTGCTTATCAGGTGAAAACCGATGGCGGCGCTGTCCTGTCCTTTCTTGACACGCCCGGCCACGCCGCGTTCACGTCGATGCGGTCGCGCGGTGCACAGGTGACGGATATCGTGGTGCTGGTGGTGGCAGCGGATGACGCCGTGATGCCGCAGACCATCGAGGCGATCAACCACGCCAAGGCTGCCGAAGTGCCGATGATCGTCGCCATCAACAAGTGCGACAAACCCGATGCGCAGCCCGACAAGGTGCGCACCGACTTGCTGCAACACGAGGTCATCGTCGAAAAAATGTCTGGTGAGGTGCAGGACGTCGAAGTGTCTGCCATCACGGGTCAGGGTCTGGACGAGTTGCTGGAAGCCATTGCGCTTCAGGCGGAAATCCTTGAACTGAAAGCCAACCCCGACCGCGCCGCCCAAGGTGCCGTGATCGAGGCGCAGCTGGATGTGGGCCGCGGACCTGTTGCCACCGTTCTGGTGCAGAACGGCACCTTGCGCCAAGGCGACATCTTTGTCGTGGGCGAGCAGTACGGCAAGGTCCGTGCGCTGATCAACGACAAGGGCGACCGCGTGAAAGAGGCCGGGCCGTCCGTGCCTGTCGAGGTGCTGGGCCTGAACGGCACGCCCGAAGCCGGTGACGTGCTGAACGTGACCGAAACCGAAGCCCAGGCGCGAGAGATTGCCGAATACCGCGAAAAGGCGGCCAAGGACAAGCGCGCCGCTGCCGGTGCCGCCACCACGCTGGAACAGCTGATGGCGAACGCAAAGGCAGACGAAAACGTCAGCGAATTGCCCATCCTGGTCAAGGCGGACGTGCAGGGGTCAGCCGAAGCCATCGTTCAGGCGATGGAGAAAATCGGCAACGACGAGGTGCGTGTACGCGTATTGCACTCGGGCGTGGGCGCGATCACCGAAACCGACGTGGGTCTTGCCGAAGCGTCCGGTGCCCCGATCATGGGTTTCAATGTCCGCGCCAATACGTCAGCCCGGAACACCGCGAACCAGAAGGGTGTCGAAATCCGCTATTACTCGGTCATTTATGACCTGGTGGATGACGTGAAAGCCGCTGCCTCTGGTCTGCTCAGTGCCGAGATCCGCGAAAACTTCATCGGCTATGCCGAGATCAAGGAAGTGTTCAAGGTGTCCGGCGTCGGCAAGGTTGCCGGCTGCCTGGTGACCGAGGGTGTTGCCCGCCGGTCGGCCGGCGTTCGTCTGCTGCGCGACAACGTGGTCATCCACGAAGGCACGCTGAAAACTCTCAAGCGGTTCAAGGATGAAGTGGCCGAGGTGCAGTCAGGCCAGGAATGCGGGATGGCGTTCGAGAATTACGATGATATCCGTCCGCAGGATGTGATCGAGATTTTCGAGCGGGAAGAGATCACCCGGACGCTGGACTAGACGCAGAGGTGCGATCGAACAAAAAAGGGACGGCAAAAGCCGTCCCTTTTCGTGTCAGTGAGTGTGGCGTCAGGCGACCTGCCTGACTGGAAAACCCGAGTAATGCGTGCCGTCAACGCGGACGGTCATCCGACCGTCTGGCAGCGTCCGGACAAACACGCCCTGCACCAAAACAGAACTGCCCAAGGCTATTGTTCTCAACATGCGCCTTCCTCCCCAAAAGAAAGTCATGACCAAGATGTACGTGCGATGGTTAAAAAGTCATCAATTTTGTTAACGTCTTGAGCGAATTTGCGCCGAAATGAAAAGAAACGGCATCACAGCCAATCGCGCAAAATGGAAATCAGCGGGATATCCGCCTCGGGCATGGGGTAATCCCGCAGGTCCCGCGCGCGTACCCATTTCAGGGCCTGTCCCTCGCGCGATTGCGGCGTACCTTCCCATTTTCTGCACGCAAACAGGGGCATAAGCAGGTGGAAACTGTCATAGCTGTGGCTGGCAAAGGTCAGCGGCGCAAGGCAGGACTGCCATGTGCTTATGCCAAGCTCTTCTTCCAACTCACGGATCAGGGCACCTTCGGGCGTTTCGCCGGGTTCGACCTTGCCGCCCGGAAATTCCCAAAGGCCAGCCATGGATTTCCCTTCGGGACGCTGGGCCAACAGTACGCGCCCGTCCACGTCGACCAGCGCGGCGGCAGAAACCAGAACCGTCTTCACGAGCGATAGTCCGCATTGATGGTGATGTATCCGTGGGTCAGGTCGCAGGTCCATACGGTTGCCTGTCCGTCGCCCAGCCCGATATCGGCACGAATGCGGATGTGGTCGCCGGCCATGTGGGCTGCGCCGTCCTTTTCGCGGTAGTTCGGGCTGACCCAGCCGTTTTCCGCGACCAGAGTGTCCCCGAACCAGATCGACAACGCATCACGATCCGCTGCCGCACCCGATTTGCCAACGGCCATCACGATGCGACCCCAGTTCGGATCTTCGCCTGCTATGGCGGTCTTGACCAAGGGCGAGTTGGCGATGGACCGGGCATGGGTTTCTGCGTCTACATCCGATGCCGCGCCTGTGACCAGAACCTCGACGAATTTTGTCGCCCCTTCACCGTCGCGCACAACCTGATGGGCGAGGTCCAGCATCACATCGTGCAGCGCGCTGGCAAAGGGGACATTGCCGGTCACATCCACGCCGGACGCGCCTGTCGCCGCGCAAATCAGCGAATCCGACGTCGATGTGTCGCTGTCGACGGTGATCCGGTTAAAGGTCTTGGCGTTCAGACCAGAAACCAGCGCCTGCAATGGTTCCTGTCCGATGGCGGCATCGGTGAAGATATAGACCAGCATGGTGGCCATATCCGGCGCGATCATGCCGCTGCCCTTGGCGATGCCTGCGACCTGCACTGTCTTGCCGTCAATTTCGCAGCTGGCCATCGCCCCCTTTGGAAAGGTGTCGGTCGTCAGAATGGCGCCCGCAGCGTCCGCGATACCACCGGGCGACAGGTTCGCTGCCAACGTGGCCAAATGCGATGTGATGCGTTCATGGGGCAGCGGTTCCCCGATGACCCCGGTGGATGCCGTAAACACGCGGGCTTCCGGAAGGCCCGTCGCCTGCGCAACGGCTGCAACGACCGCGCCTACGGCGTCGAACCCATTGCGACCGGTGAATGCATTCGCGTTGCCTGCATTCACAAGGATCGCCGCGCCGGTATCCGGTGCGCCGCCAAGTTTGGCCTGACAATCCAGCACTGGTGCCGACCGGGTGGCAGAGCGGGTGAACACACCCGCAATTGCCGTGCCCGGAATACACTGCGCCAGCATCACGTCATCCCGGTCCCTGTACTTGATCCCGGTGGCGGCACTGGCAAAGCGCACGCCATCGATCACGGGCAGGTCAGGAAAGCACGCAGGCGCAAGCGGGGAACGTTGGGTCGTTTCGGCCATGATCAGTCCAGCAGGGACAGGTTCCGAAGCAGGGCGGGATCAACGGGGTTCTCGGTATCAACCACAACTTCACCCGCTTCGGTCAACGCGTCGATCCGCGCCGCAAGCGCCTCTGCGCGCAGTTGCTCTTCGAGTTCCGGGCGGATCTCGTCAAGCGCCGGCTGTTCTGCGGTACGCGTTTCGTTCAGCTTGATAACGTGCCAGCCGAATTGGGTCTGGACGGGGTCGGACACGGCGCCGACTTCAAGCGCGATGACCGCCGCCTCGAAGGAGGGGACCATGGCGCCGGACCCGAACCACCCCAGCGCACCGCCGTTCGGACCCGACGGGCCGGTCGACTTTTCCTGTGCGGTGGCTGCGAAATCTGCACCCGCCTCGATCTCGGCCTTGATCGCCAGTGCGGTCTCTTCGTTTTCCACGAGGATATGCGAAGCGTTGTATTCCGTTCCGGGTGTCGCACCCTCGAAACGTGCGTCGTACGCTGCTTGCAGGGCTTCGGGGGTCAGCGCATCGGCCAACAGCAGCTCTACCGCCTCACCCGCCGTGACCGAGCGTGTTTCGTTTTCAAGCGCAACTTGTGCGCGCGTGGGCAATTCGCCCTCGAACGATTGGGCCAGCAGGGATTGCTGCACCAGCTGGTTCAAGATGCCGTCATACAGCACGCTGTCGGGCAATTGCTGGTATTGCTGGGGCAACGTGCTCATTGCCACGATCATGTGGCCCAGCGTGATTTCGGTGTCGTTGACGGTGGCGACAACAGTATTGGCGTCCTGCGCGGCGGCAGGCAGGGCCAGCGCGGCTGCAAACCCGATGGCAGGCAGCGAAATGTAGCGTTTGAACATGGATCAGTCCTTGGGTTCCGCGTGCCCCGGGGGCGCGCATTGACACGGTTTCGCGTGACCCTTACATCGCCCTATGGACGCGGCCCGGGCCGATGAATGCCCCTGTTACTTATGGGCTTGGCGCGCGCCCGGCAAGCAGTTGCTGCACAACATGATTTGATCGGCTGGAGAAGGCATGCTCGGTTTCGGAACCCTCGCCAAAAAGGTGTTTGGCACCCCCAACGATCGCAAGATCAAGAGCGTGCGACCACTGGTCGATCAGATCAATGCGCTGGAGTCTGAATTCGAGGCGCTGAGCGACGATGGCCTGAAGGACAAGACCGAAGCATTGGCCAAGCGCGCGATGGGCGGCGAAAGCCTGGATGCGCTGCTGCCCGAGGCTTTTGCCAACTGCCGGGAGGCCGCGAAACGGGCGCTGGGTCTGCGGGCCTTTGACACCCAGTTGATGGGCGGGATCTTCTTGCACCAGGGCAATATCGCAGAACAAAAGACGGGTGAGGGCAAGACCCTGACCGCCACCTTTGCCGCCTACCTGAACGCGTTGACGGGCAAGGGTGTGCATGTGGTCACCGTGAACGAATACCTGGCCCAGCGGGATGCGGAATGGATGGGCAAGGTGTTTGCCGCCCTTGGCCTGACCACGGGCTGCGCCTATTCCAACATGCCCGAAGAAGACAAACGCGCGGCCTATGCCTGCGACATCACCTATGCAACCAACAACGAACTGGGCTTTGATTACCTGCGCGACAACATGAAACCGTCCATCGACCAGATGGTGCAGCGCGGGCACAACTTTGCCATCGTGGACGAGGTCGACAGCATCCTGATCGACGAGGCGCGCACACCGCTGGTGATTTCCGGCCCGCTACAGGACCGGTCCGAGATGTATGTGACCATCGACAGCCTGATCCCGCTGATCGAGGACGAACACTACCTGCTGGATGAAAAACAGCGCAACGTGACCTTTACCGAAGAGGGCAACGAGTTTCTCGAGGAACAGTTGCGCGTACGTGATCTGATCGAAGAGGGCGCGTCGCTGTACGATCCGGAATCGACCACCATCGTTCACCACGTCAACCAGGGCCTGCGCGCCCACAAGCTGTTTACCAAGGACAAGGATTATATCGTCCGCGACGGCGAAGTGGTCCTGATCGACGAATTCACCGGCCGCATGATGACCGGTCGCCGCCTGTCCGACGGGCTGCACCAGGCGATCGAGGCCAAGGAAGGCGTCCAAATCCAGCCCGAGAACCAGACGCTGGCGTCTGTGACCTTCCAGAACTACTTCCGTCTGTACGACAAGCTGGCCGGCATGACCGGCACGGCGGCGACCGAGGCCGAGGAATTCGCACAGATCTATGGCCTTGGCGTGGTAGAGGTTCCCACCAACATGCCAATCGCCCGTGTCGACGAAGACGACCAGGTGTTCCGAACGGGGGGCGAAAAATACAAGGCCATGATCGAAGAGATCAAGGCGGCCCATGAAAAGGGGCAGCCGATCCTTGTCGGCACCACGTCCATCGACAAATCCGAGATGTTCAGCAAGCTGCTTGAGGCCGAGGGGATCAAGCATAACGTCCTGAACGCCCGCCAGCACGAACAAGAGGCGCAGATCATCGCCGAAGCCGGCAAGCTGGGCGCAGTGACCATCGCCACCAACATGGCGGGCCGGGGCACCGACATTCAGCTGGGCGGCAACGTCGAGATGAAGGTGCTGGAAGCCATCACCGCTGACCCGCAGGCCGACCCCGAAGAGGTGCGCGCCCGCATCGAAGCGGAGCACGAGGACGAGAAAAAGCAGGTGCTGGCCGCTGGCGGATTGTTTGTTCTGGCATCCGAACGTCACGAAAGCCGCCGCATCGACAACCAGTTGCGCGGCCGTTCGGGCCGTCAGGGTGATCCGGGCCGCACGTCGTTTTACCTCAGCCTCGAAGACGACCTGATGCGCATCTTTGGGTCGGACCGGCTGGACAAGGTGCTCAAGACCCTGGGCCTTGAGGAAGGCGAAGCCATCGTTCACCCGTGGGTCAACAAGTCGCTTGAACGGGCGCAAGCCAAGGTCGAAGGCCGCAATTTCGACATCCGCAAGCAGCTTCTGAAATTCGACGACGTGATGAACGACCAGCGCAAGGTCGTGTTCACCCAGCGCCGCGAGATCATGGAAGCCGAGGACCTGTCCGAGATCACATCGGACATGCGGGACCAGGTGGTGGACGATCTGATCGATCAATACATGCCCGCCGGCACCTACGCCGATCAGTGGGACAGTCACGGCCTTTATGCCGCGACCATCGAAAACCTGGGCCTTGATCAGCCGGTCATCGAATGGTGCGAAGAAGATGGCGTTGACGAGGAACAGATCCGGGAGCGCCTGATCGAAGCCAGCGACAAGCTGATGGCTGAAAAGACCGAAGCGTTTGGCGAAGAGAACATGCGCAACATCGAAAAGCAGCTGGTGTTGCAGGCCATCGATGAAAAGTGGCGCGAACACTTGCTGACGCTGGAACACCTGCGGTCCGTGGTGGGTTTCCGCGGCTATGCGCAACGTGACCCGCTGAACGAATACAAGAACGAGGCGTTCCAGCTGTTCGAGGGAATGCTGGACAGCCTGCGCCTTGAAGTGACCAACAAGCTGAGCCGCATCCGCCCGCTGACCGACGAAGAGCGCCAGCAGATGATGGCGCAGATGGCCGCGCAACAAGCTGCTGTGCAGCAGGCGGCAGAACCCCAGCCCGCGCCCGAAGCCGCCCCCGCGCCGACTGGCGAAGCCGTGGCCAGCGGCTTTGACGAAAACGATCGCAGCACCTGGGGAGATCCGGGCCGCAACGAACAATGCCCCTGCGGATCGGGCAAGAAGTTCAAGCACTGCCACGGGCGCATGGGCTGAGGGCCACGCCCCAATCCTGCCGCAAAGAGTCCCCACGCCGGTCATAACCCGGCCCCTTTGACGTGCGATTCCCTGATCGAGGGAATCCTTGAGGGAACGTGGGACCATGTCGCACAGAAAAGAAATCATCACCGCCGCGGGCACGCTGGCCATTGCCGTGGGTATTGGCTTTGTCATGCAAAGCAGCGAGGCGGCGCAAGAACGCTACGGCAAGGATGCGCGACCCGCGTCCGAGCTGCCCGCATCCGTTGATGCAGACAGCACGCCGGTCACGCTGGGCCAGATGGGCACGAATGTGCTGCTTGAAGTTCAGGACATCGAACTGACGTCGGCAACCGAGGTGAGCGCCGCCCCCTTGCCCGAAGTCGAGGCCACAGTACAGCGCGTATCGATCCCCGCGCCCACAACGCCGCCGCCGGTGCCGGATGACGTGGGCCCGATGGTCGAAGGATGCGATATCTCGGCCACCGCCACGGCGTTTCCGGGCGCAGTGGTGCAGGTCGCACTGGACGCGCCCTGCATGCCGAATGAGCGGCTGACCGTACACCACAGCGGCATGATCTTTGCCGAGGCCACGGACGCCGATGGCGTGATGACAGTGACCGTACCGGCATTGACGCAGGAAGCGGTGTTTATCCTGGCCTTCGCAAACGGTGACGGCGCGGTTGCGCAAGCCACGGTCGAGGACGTGTACAGTTATGACCGGGTTGCCCTGCAATGGCGCGGCAAGTCGGGATTCCAGTTGCACGCACGCGAGTTTGGCGCGGACTATGGTGCCGACGGGCACGTGTGGTTCGGCGCGACACAAAATGTGTCCGGCCTGCAGACCGGCAACAACGGGTTTCTCATGCGCCTTGGCGATGAACGGTTGGCCGAACCGCTGGTTGCCGAAGTCTATACCTTTGCATCCGCCAAGGCGGCCCAGTCCGGCACCATCGACCTGAGCGTCGAAGCCGAGGTGACACAAGACAATTGCGGTCTTGAGATCGCGGCGCAATCGCTGGAAATCGAAGCGGGCGGTCAAATCAAAACCCGCGATCTGACCCTGGCCGTGCCGGCTTGTGACGCGGTTGGCAGCTTTCTGGTGTTGAACAATCTGGTCACAGACCTGAAAGTCGCCCGCAACTGACCGTTGCAACCATAGGGCATCTTCATGGCTTGGTTTCGTGCGGCGTTCTGCGCCGCACTTTTCTTTTGGGCATCCGCGCTGGCTGCGCAGGATGTGACGCTGACCTCGCCCGACGGGCAGGTGGAAATCAGCGGCACGCTTCTGGGCTTTGACGGTGAATTCTACCGGGTCCAGACGATCTATGGTGAACTGACGGTGGATGGCTCGGGTGTGGCTTGCGATGGCCCCGCCTGTCCTAACCTGCAGGATTTCGTGGCCGAGATCAGCGTGTCCGGTTCTGCGACGATGGGCGCTGTGCTGATGCCCGCACTGCTCGAAGGGTTTGCGCTGCGCAGTGACTACACCGCATCGCGCGAAACCATCGAAGGCACCAGCTTTACCTACGTCCTGAGTGACGAGACCAGCGGGAAGCCGGTGGCGCGCTTTTACTTCCATGTCTCGACCACCGACGAAGGGTTCGCGGATCTGTTGGCCAATGACGCCGACATCGTGATGGCCCTGCGCGAGATCCGCCCGGGCGAACGACAGCGTGCGCGCGAGGCCGGGATGGGTGATCTGACGCAAGCCAACCGCAGCCGTGTTCTGGCGCTGGATGCGCTGGTGCCGATTGTCGCCACATCGAATCCGGTGGCGACCATCGACCCGACCGCGCTGGCGGATGTATTCGCAGGACGCGTCACCAACTGGAAGGACCTTGGGGGGGCCGACGCGCCGATCGCCCTGCATTTGCCGGGTGTGCGTACCGGCCTTGGGCAGGCGGTCGAGGATGATGTGATGGGTCCGGTGGGCCTGCAACTGGCCGACACCATTACCCGCCACGACCGCGGCAACACGCTGGTCGAGGCAGTGCTGCGCGATCCGTTCGCGCTGGGCATCGCCAGCTTTGCCGATGCGGGACAGGCGCGAGCGCTCAGCCTGACGGGTCCCTGCGGTTTTTCATTGTCCGCTGACCGCGGCACGATCAAGACCGAGGATTATCCGCTGACTGCGCCCATGTTCCTGTACCTGCCCGCCCGCCGCCTGCCCAAGGTGGCGCGGGAATTCCTTGCCTTTACCCGCAGTATATCGGCACAGGTGGTCATCCGACGCGCCGGTTTCGTGGATCAGGCACCCGAAGAAGTGTCGATCGACGAGCAGGGATACCGCTTTGCCAACGCCGTCACATCGGCGGGTCCAGAGGTGCCGCTGGAAGAGTTGCAGCGCATGACGCGCACACTCTATGACATGGCGCGGCTCAGCACGTCGTTCCGGTTCGAAGCGGGGTCCGTGCGGCTGGACGCGCAGTCACGGTCCAATGTCGAACAGCTGGCCCGTGCGCTGGAGCAGGGCAAATACGATGCGCGGCGGATGCTGCTGGTGGGCTTCAGCGACGGCGACGGCCCGGCAGAGGCGAATCGCAACATCGCCCTGCGCCGCGCCGAAGCGGTGCGCCGGGCGTTGGTGGCGGCGGCCGAGACGGCGAATTTTGACCGGATCCAGTTGGAGGTGGATGCCTTTGGTGAAGCCTTGCCCATGGCCTGTGACGACAGTGCCTGGGGACGGCAGGCGAACCGGCGGGTCGAGGTCTGGGTGCGTTAGGTCATAAATAACCCGCTGATTTAAAGCTGAGTTCCCGGGATTTCCCGACGATCAGGTGATCGTGCAGGGTCAGGCCAAGCGCGCCGCAGGCCATTTCCACCTGATGCGTCATGTCGATATCGGATTGGCTGGGAGTCGGGTCGCCGGACGGGTGGTTGTGGACCAGGATCATTGCCGACGCGTTCAGTTCCAAAGCGCGTTTGGCCACCTCGCGCGGATAAACCGGAACGTGATCGACGGTCCCCTTGGCCTGTTCCTCATCCGCGATCAGCACATTCTTCCGGTCCAGGTACAGCACCCGGAACTGTTCGGTTTCGCGGTGCGCCATGGTGGTATGGCAGTAGTCCAGCAGGGCATCCCAACTGGAAATGACTTGTTTGTTCAGTACTTTGGCGCGGGCCATGCGGTGGGCGGCAGCCTCGATTATCTTCAGTTCGCAGATCACCGCATCGCCCACACCCTTGAACCCACGCAGCCGTTCGACGGGGGCGGTGACGACGCGGTTGAAGTCGCCGAATTCCTGCATCAGTGCATGGGCCAACGGCTTGACGTCTTGCCGGGGTATGGCGCGGAACAGGACCAGTTCCAACAGTTCGTAATCGGGCATGGCCCCGGCACCGCCGTCCATGAATCGGGTGCGCAGGCGTTTGCGGTGATCGGCCATGTAGCTGGGCGTGCGCCCAGCGGGCAGGGGCGCTGGCGTGGCTTCATCAAGGTCGAAGGGCAGGAGCTGTTCGGCGAATTCTGACATATATGGACCGTGCGGCACGCAGGGTTAGCGACAGGTTAATTTCCTGTCGAAAGCGGGCGACACGGCACATGCACCGCGCGTGCACCAAGTGTGCACCGTATGTGCACCGGTTGCGTGCGGTGGTCAGCGGACGACTTCGAAATCGATCTCTGTCACGCCATCCACGGTCGTTACGCCGGTCTGGACGAAACCAAGTCGCCGGATCAGCGCAAGGGACGGTGTGTTGCGGGCATCGGCCCCGGCGATGATGCGGGTGATGTCGGTGGTCTGAAACAGGTGATCCACGGCAAGGCGCATTGCACGGGTGGCGTGACCCATTCGTTGCGATGCGGCTTGCAGGGTGACGCCGATCTCGGCCTCGGATCCATCGGCGGACAGGTGCAGGCCCATGTCGCCGATCAGTGCGTCTGTCGCCGTGTTGGCCACGGCGATCTGGGTCCAGTGATCGGGCCGCAGCAGGGGGTCGATCGTCGCGCAGTGGTGCAGGAAACCGGCGGTTTCAGCCGCTGTCATCTGGGGCCACGATTGGTAGCGGGCCACGTCGGGATCGTTGCGGTAGGCCAGAAAAACGGGCTGATCGTCAGGATGCAGACGCCGCAGCGTGGTGATGCCGTCATGGATGCGCATGGGCGGCACACTAGGCCGAACGGGGGCGGATTGAAATCCGCCTTACGGGGTGGGGCGCGTAAGGCGGACCTGTGGTCCGCCCCGCCTTAGCCCTTCATCGCATCCCAGAACGATTTGACACTGGAAAAGAAGCTGGAGCTTTCGGGATTGTTCTCGGTGCTCAGCTCCTCGAACTCCTTGAGCAGCTCCTTTTGCCGCGCCGTCAGGTTCACCGGCGTCTCGACGGCCAGTTCGATGAACATGTCGCCGCCTGCACCGCCGCGCAGGGCTGGCATACCCTTGCCCCGCAGGCGCATTTGGCGGCCCGATTGGCTGCCCGCCGGAATCTGCACGCGACCGCGGCCACCGTCGATGGTCGGCACCTCGATGCTGCCGCCAAGGGCGGCGGTGCCCATGCTGACCGGCACGCGGCAGAACAGGTTGGTGCCGTCACGTTCGAACAGCTTGTGCTCGGCCACCTCGATAAAGATATAAAGATCGCCCGACGGGCCGCCGCGCATCCCGGCCTCGCCCTCTCCGGCAAGGCGGATCCGGGTGCCGGTTTCGACGCCGGCGGGGATATTCACGCTCAGCGCGCGGTCCTTTTCGGTGCGGCCTGCGCCGCCACAGGTCTTGCACGGATTCTTGATGATCTGGCCCAGGCCCGAACAGGTCGGACAGGTGCGTTCAACGGTAAAGAATCCCTGCTGCGCGCGGACCTTGCCCATGCCCGAACAGGTGGGGCAGGTGGCGGGTTCGCTGCCGCCCTCGGCCCCTGTGCCGCTGCAGGATCCGCAGGCGACGGATGTGGGGACGTTGATGGTTTTCTGTAGCCCGGCATACGCATCTTCGAGGCTGACGCGCAGGTTATAGCGCAGGTCGGAGCCGCGTGCGGCCCGACGGCCACCGCCACCGCGTTGCCCACCCATGAAGTCGCCGAACAGGTCGTCGAATACGTCCGAGAACGCGGACGAGAAATCCTGTCCGCCGCCGCCGAAGCCGCCGCCGGGACGACCGCCGCCACCCATGCCGCCCTCGAATGCGGCGTGGCCAAAGCGGTCATAGGCGGCTTTCTTTTCACCGTCCTTGAGCACCTCGTAGGCTTCGTTCACTTCCTTGAACTGCGATTCCGCTTCCGGGTTGTCGGCATTGCGGTCGGGGTGCAGTTCCTTGGCCTTCTTGCGAAAGCCCTTCTTGATGTCGTCGGCCGAGGCGCCCTTGGCGACGCCCAAAACCTCGTAATAGTCACGTTTGGCCATGTATCAGGTCCCTTCCTGGAACGTCTGAGGCCGACCCGGGTGGGCCGGCCTCGATTGGTTCCGGTGACACACCGCGATTACGCGCGTTTGTCGTCGTCGAGATCTTCGAACTCGGCGTCGACGATATCGTCTTCGTCCGAGCGCGGCTCATCCGCGCCTGCCGGCTCTTCTTCGCCATCTTCCTGCGCGGCCTTGTAGATGGCTTCGCCCAGTTTCATGGCTGCTTCGGTCACGTTCTGGATGCCCGACTTGATCTTGTCGGCGTTGTCGGTTTCCAGCTCGTCCTTGAGCGCTGCAATGGCCAGTTCGATGGCTTCGACCGTGGTCGGGTCGACCTTGTCGGAATGCTCTTCCAGCGACTTTTCGGTCGAGTGGATCAGGCTTTCAGCCTGGTTCTTCGACTCGATCAGTTCGCGGCGTTCCTTGTCCGCCTCGGCGTTGTCCTCG
>JBCBFX010000026.1:0-45332 GCA_038527345.1 Pseudomonadota bacterium
ATCGGACTGCCCTTTGCCGACGGGCAGTCCGATGACCCCGGCGATCAGAATCAGCACGCCCGCCGCCAGCAGCAGCGCGATGCTGGCATAGACCAGAAAGCCGAGCGCGAAGAGGGCCGGGGGGACGCCGGATGCGCCGAGCGCGTCGCGCAGTTTCCTGGTCCGCGCGACCTCGAACACCGACGACAGCAGCAGCGCCACCGCCGCCAGCAGGGCGATCACACCAAGGAATGTGGCTGTGGTCGTGGCGACCTCTGACAGTGCGGGCATGTCCGTTTCCTTTTCCCACACCACCCTGACGCGCAGCAGCAGCACCTGCAACCGGCGAAAGCGCCTTGGATCGCGCTGAAATCCCGCCCTTTGCACCTTGCGCCGCCCGGTCGCCGCCCATAGGTTCTGCCAAACTTCGAGACAAGGGGGCCGAGACCCCCAAGAACAAGGACCCCGCCATGGAAGCCTTTGGCCAATTCATCCCGCTGATCCTGATCTTTGCGATCATGTATTTCCTGCTGATCCGACCGCAGCAAAAGAAGGTCAAGGAACATGCCGCCATGGTCGAGGCGCTGCGCCGGGGTGATCAGGTGGTGACCCAGGGGGGGCTGATCGGAAAGGTCAGCAAGGTCAAGGAAGACAACGAGATCGAGGTGGAACTGTCCGAAGGCGTCAAGGTCCGCGTCGTCAAGTCGACCATCGCGCAGGTGCTTTCGAAAACCGAGCCGGCGAAATAAATGCTTCAGATCGACGGGTGGAAACGGGTCCTGATCTGGCTCATTGTGCTGGTGGGGCTGCTTCTGGCCACGCCGAACGGGTTCTATACCCGCGTCGAACAGCACAACGACGCCGTGCAGGCGATCGAGCTGGGCGCGGATACGGCTGAAAATCAGGCGTTGCGCGGGCAGTGGCCCGACTGGATGCCGTCGTCCCTTGTCAACCTGGGGCTGGATCTGCGCGGCGGTGCGCATCTGCTGGCCGAGGTGCAGGTATCGGACGTCTATGCCAGCCGGATGGAGGCGCAATGGCCCGAAATCCGGGACCTGCTGCGGCAGGATCGCGGCGTGATCGGCACGATCCGTTTGCAGCCATCGGAGCCGGATGAATTGCGCATTCGCATCGGCGAGCCTGCGGGCATGGCCCGCGCGCTTGAGCGCGTGCGGTCGCTGGCGCGGCCCGTGCAGACGCTGACGGGCGTGGGTGCCAACGATATCGTGGTGTCTGCCGATGGGCCGGACGTGGTGGTCGTGACGCTGAGCGAGGAGGAGCGCCTGGCCTCGGACCAGCGCACCGTGCAGCAGTCATTGGAAATCGTGCGCCGCCGGATCGACGAGGTCGGCACCCGCGAGCCGACCATTCAGCGGCAGGGCACGGACCGGATCCTGATCCAGGTGCCGGGCATCGGATCGGCTGCCGAGCTGAAAGAGATCATCGGCACCACGGCGCAGCTGACATTCAACCCGGTGGTTAACCGGACCACGGATGAAAATGCATCGCCGGGCATCGGCAACAAGCTGGTGCCGTCGCTGGACGAGCCGGGGGCGTTTTACATCATTGAATCGGCCCCGGTGGTCACGGGCGAGGATCTGGTAGATGCGCAGCCGTCCTTTGATCAGAATGGCGCACCTGCGGTGAACTTCCGGTTCAACACCTCCGGCGCGCGTCGGTTCGGGGACTACACGGCCGAAAACATCGGGTCGCCCTTTGCCATCGTGCTGGATGACGAGGTGGTCAGTGCCCCAGTGATCCAGAGCCATATTCCCGGCGGCTCGGGCATCATTACCGGCAATTTCACGGTCGAGGAATCCACCAACCTGGCGGTGCTGTTGCGGGCAGGGGCCTTGCCTGCGGAACTGACATTCCTCGAAGAACGGACCATCGGCCCGGAACTGGGGCAGGACAGCATCGACGCGGGCAAGGTGGCCACCATGGTCGCCTTTGCCGCGGTGCTGGTGTTCATGGGGCTGAGTTACGGTCTGTTCGGTCTGTTTGCCAATGTGGCGCTGATCGTGAACATCGGTCTGATCTTTGGCCTGTTGTCCCTGATCGGGGCGACGCTGACCTTGCCCGGGATCGCGGGCATCGTGCTGACGGTGGGGATGGCGGTGGATGCCAACGTGCTGATTTTCGAGCGGATCCGCGAGGAGTTGAAAAGCGCCCGTGGTCCGGCCCGCGCGATCGAGTTGGGCTATGAAAAGGCGCTGTCGGCCATTCTGGATGCCAACATCACCACCTTTATCACTGCCGTGATCCTGTTTGCCATGGGCTCAGGCCCCGTGCGTGGCTTTGCCATCACGCTGGGGCTGGGCATTCTGACATCCGTCTTTACCGCGATTTTCGTGACGCGCCTGCTGGTGGTCATGTGGTTCGAACGGCGGCGGCCAAAAACGATTGAGGTCTGAGATGCGATTGAAACTCGTCAAACAAGGCACCTCGTTCGACTTTTTCAGCCGGTGGAAGATGTGGCTGGGCATATCGGCCCTGCTGATCGTGATCGGCTTTGTCAGCTTTCTGATCCAAGGGCTGAATTTCGGCATCGATTTCCGCGGCGGCACGACGGTGCGGACCGAAAGCGCGCAGCCGGTGGACATTGGCCAATACCGCGATGCGCTGACGCCGCTGGGGCTGGGCGATATTTCGATCACCGAGGTGTTCGATCCGACCTTTGACGAGGATCAGAACGTCGCCATGATCCGCATTCAGGCGCAAGAGGGCCAGGAGGCGGTCACGCCCGAAACCATCCGCGAGGTGCAGGGCGCGTTGACGGCGGCCGTGCCGGACATGACCTTTCCATCGGTGGAATCCGTTGGCCCGAAAGTGTCTGGCGAGTTGATCCAGACGGCGGCCATCGCCGTGGTATTGGCCATCGGGGCGGTGCTGATTTACATCTGGCTGCGGTTCGAATGGCAGTTCGCCTTGGGGGCCGTGGCGGCGCTGGTCCATGACGTGATCCTGACCATCGGCATCTTTTCCGAGCTGCAGATCAAGTTTGACCTTGCCATCATCGCGGCGCTGCTGACCATCGTGGGCTACAGCCTGAACGACACGGTGGTCGTGTTCGACCGGGTGCGCGAGAACCTGCGGAAATACAAGAAACGGCCCCTGAACGAGGTGCTCAACATCTCGATCAACGAAACGCTGTCGCGGACGGTGATGACGTCTGTCACCACGCTGCTGGCGCTGATTTCGCTGTACGTCCTGGGTGGCGACGTGATTCGCGGCTTTGTCTTTGCGATGATCTGGGGCGTGATCGTGGGAACCTACAGTTCCGTCTTTGTGGCGTCGACCATCCTGCTGTGGCTGGGGGTCAAGCGCGACTGGTCCAAGCCCGACGCCAACGCCGGCAATCAATTCGCCAACGTGGATGCTTGACGCCTATCCTGCGGCCCTGGCATTGCCGGGGCTGTGGTGGTTGGCAGGCGCAATCGTTGCCGCTGGGCTGGTGCGCGGCTTTACCGGTTTCGGCTCGGCCATGATCATCATGCCGGCGGCGTCGTCGGTCCTTGATCCCTTTGCCGCGCTTGTGTTTCTGACCACGGTGGAGTTCTGGGGGCCGCTGCCCAACCTGCCGGCCGCCCTGCGGGTCGGCAAGGCCAGCGAGGTGATGCGCCTTTTGATCGGTGCGGCGGTTGGATTGCCGCTGGGGTTGTGGGCCCTGTCCTACATGGCACCGCAGGTGTTCGGCTGGGGCGTGTCGCTGGTGGTGCTGGTGCTTTTGGCGCTGGTCATGACCGGCTGGCGCTATCACGGCACCCTGCGCCCCGCGGGCGTGGCCGCCGTGGGCAGTGTGGGCGGGTTTCTGGGCGGCGTGGCAGGTGTGCCGGGACCACCGGTCATCATGCTGTACATGGCAAGCGCCCTGCCCATCGCCACGATCCGGGCGAATTTCCTGCTGTACCTGCTGGGCATCGATCTGATGATGATCGCGGTCCTGCTGGGCGCGGGATTGCTGGACATGGTGGCGTTGACGGTGGGCCTGGCCTTGGTGCCGCTTTACATGGTGGCCAACGTGGTCGGGGCCTGGGTGTTCGATCCGGGGGCCGAGCGACTTTTCCGTGCGGTGGCCTATGTTGTGATTGCGGCGTCGGCTATCCTGGGCCTGCCCGTGTGGGATTAGATCGTGTGTAGAGGAAGATCATGCGCCTGAACGAGATCACGTTTACCGAAGCCAAGCCGGTCGAGGGCTATGGCCCCGGCTTTTTCCGCATCGGCGGCGAGGTGATCGAGGGCGGGGTGCTGACGGGCCCTGTCGGCACGGGACCATGGGGCGGATATGACGATGCCGGGGCCCTGGTGGCGCTGGCAGACCGGATCGACGTGTTGTTCATAGGCACAGGCGCGGACATCGCGCCCATTCCGGGCGATCTGCGCGCGACGCTCGAAGGGGCCGGTGTGGGGGTCGAGGTCATGTCCTCGCCCTCGGCCGCGCGTACGTACAACGTGCTTTTGAGCGAGGGGCGCCGCATTGCCCTGGCCATGGTGCCGGTCTGAGAGGGCAGCAGGGGGCCAGCCCCCTCGCGCTGACGCGCTCACCCCCGGGATTTTTTGGGACAGAGACGATCTGCGCGGGCTTTTCGGTCTAGGCGCAATGGGTTAGGCCTGTGGGATGGAATTGACTGTCACCGATCTGGCCGTGGGCCGTGGCGGCGTGCCGCTGCTGGCGGGCGTGTGCTTTACCCTCGGGCCAGGCGAGGCGCTGGTGCTGCGCGGTCCGAACGGGTCGGGCAAGACGACGCTGTTGCGCACGGTGGCCGGGTTGCAGCCCGCGATGGCGGGTGTGGTCGCGGGGGCCGAGGAGCGGATCGCCTATGCCGCCCATGCGGACGGGTTGAAGGCCGCCCTGACCGTACGCGAGAACCTGACCTTCTGGGCCGAGGTGTTCGGGCAGCGGGGACTGGGGGATGCGCTGGCGGCTTTTGATCTGGAGGCGCTGGCCGACCGCCGTGCCGGGCTGTTGTCGGCGGGGCAGAAGCGGCGGCTTGGCCTGGCCCGGTTGATGGTGACGGGGCGCGCGGTGTGGGTGCTGGACGAGCCGACCGTGTCGCTGGATGCGGCATCGGTTGCGCGGTTTGCGGATGCGGTGCGGGCGCATCTGGCGGCGGGTGGGGCTGCGTTGATGGCCACGCACATTGATCTGGGGATCAAGGCCGCGGTGCTGGATGTGTCGGAGTTTCGTGCAGCCGCTGCTGCCATGGACCATGCGGACGAGGCGTTTTTATGAGGGCCCTGTTGCGCCGCGACCTGATGCTGGCCCTGCGCGCGGGGGGCGGCTTTGGCCTTGGCCTTGCCTTTTTCCTGATCGTGGTGGTTATGGTGCCGTTTTCCGTGGGGCCGCAGGCGGCGTTGCTGACCCGCATTGCACCGGGGGTGCTGTGGCTGGGCGCGCTGCTGGCGTGCCTGTTGTCGCTGGACCGGTTGTTGGCCGTGGACTGGGAAGACGGTGCGCTGGACCTGCTGGCGACGGCCCCTTTGCCGTTGGAGGGTGTGTTGGCGGTCAAGGCGGCGGCTCACTGGATCACCACAGGCCTGCCGCTGGTGCTGGCGGCCCCGGTGCTGGGGGTGCTGCTGAACCTGACGCCCGGAGGCTACGGCGTGCTGGTGCTGAGCCTTGCCCTGGGTACCCCGGCCCTGTCGATGATCGGGGTGTTCGGTGCGGCGCTGACCGTGGGGTTGAAGCGCGGTGGCTTGCTGCTCTCGCTACTGGTGCTGCCGCTGTATGTGCCGACGCTGATTTTCGGGGCCGAGGCCGCACGGCGCGGGGCAGAGGGGTTGGAGACCGCAACGCCCCTGCTGCTGCTGGCCGGGATCACGTTGGCGGTGCTGGCGGCGATGCCTTTTGCCGCAGCCGCCGTATTGCGCGTGAATTTGCGGTAACGCCGACTTAACTTGAGGCCACGTGAGATAGGGCTTAGACAACAACACATGTCGATTTGGGAATATGCCAATCCGGTCAAGTTTCTGCGCTTCAGCGAGCGGGTGATGCCGTGGCTGTGGGGGCTTTCGGCCGTGTCGCTTGTGGTGGGGCTGGTCTGGGGGTTCTTCTTTACGCCGGATGACTTTCGGCAGGGTTCTACCGTCAAGATCATCTACCTGCATGTGCCTTCGGCCCTGATGGCGATCAATGCCTGGTTCATGATGCTTGTGGCGTCGCTGATCTGGATCATCCGGCGGCATCACGTGTCGGCGCTGGCGGCACGTGCGGCGGCCCCCGTGGGGATCACGATGACGCTGATTGCGCTGTTGACAGGGGCGATCTGGGGTGAACCGATGTGGGGCACCTATTGGGCCTGGGATCCGCGGCTGACCTCGTTCCTGATCCTGTTTCTGTTCTATCTGGGCTATGTCGCCCTGTGGGAGGCGATCGAGGATCCCGATACCGCCGCAGACCTGACATCGATCCTGTGCCTTGTGGGCACCGTATTCGCCGTGCTCAGCCGCTATGCGGTGAACTTCTGGAACCAGGGGCTGCACCAGGGCGCGTCGCTGTCACTGGACAAGGAGGAGAACGTGGCGGACGTTTTCTATTTTCCGCTGCTGGTTTGCATCGCGGGTTTCGTTCTGCTGTTTCTGGCGCTGGTTCTGTATCGGACCGGGACCGAGATCCGCGTGCGGCGGACACGGGCGCTGATGGCGCGGGAGGGCAAGATTGCCTGATCTGGGAAAATACGCCGACGCGGTATTGTCGGCCTATGCCGTGTCCATTGTGTTGCTGGTCGGCATCGTGGCACTGAGCCTGTGGCGCGGAGCCCGCGTGCGCGCCGAGATGGATGCGGTCGAAGCAAGGCGCGACAGCAATGGCTAAGCCGCTGATGCTGGTGCCGGTGGGCGTCTTTGCCGCCTTTGTGGTGATGGCGGGCATCGGCATGTGGCGCGAAAATCCGAACGAGTTGCCGTCGACCCGGGTGGGTGGGCCTGCGCCTGCGCTGACCGCGGAAACCCTGGCGGATTACCCCGGCGTGCAGGAGGGCGACCTGGCGCGAAGTCAGGTCACCCTGGTCAACTTCTGGGCCTCGTGGTGTCCGCCCTGTCGGGCCGAGCATCCAAAGCTGCTTGAGATGGCAGCAGATGGGCTGCCGATCATCGGCGTGAACTTCCGGGACAAGGCCGGACCAGCGGCGGGCTATCTGGAGGACGATGGCAACCCGTTTGTCGCGGTGGCCTTTGATCCCGACGGACGGTCGGCCATCGACTGGGGTGTGACGGCCCCGCCCGAGACCTTTATCCTGGACGGGGATGGCACCGTACTGTTCCGCTTTGTCGGGCCGCTTGTGGGCGCGGACTTTGAAAACCGGTTCCTGCCGGAGCTGGAAAAAGCGCTGTCAAAATGAGCGCCTGACGGCGCGTTCCATTCCTGATCCGCCCCGTTTCTTCTGACCGGAAGTACCACCGCCGGAGGCACCAGTCTCTTTTGGCGATCCAGAGACTTTTGTGCCTTCGGCGAGGATTTTTCGGGGACAGAGACCGGGAGCCCGCAGCGCAATGACCGCAGGCTCCGTTTGCTTCAGGCTGCCGATGCCAGGTTGCGCAGCACGTAGTGCAATACGCCGCCGTGTTCGATGTATTCGATCTCGATCGCGGTATCGATCCGGCACTTCAGCGTGATCACTTTTGCCATACCGTCGGCATAGGTGATCGTGCAGGGCACCTCTTGCAGCGGCTGGATCGTGTCGAGGCCGGAGATGGAGACGGTTTCATCGCCTTTCAGGCCCAGCGTCTTGCGCGTGTCGCCCCCGGTGAATTCGAACGGGATCACGCCCATGCCAACGAGGTTCGAGCGGTGGATGCGTTCGAAGCTTTCCGCGATGACCGCCTTGACGCCCAACAGGGCCGTGCCCTTGGCCGCCCAGTCGCGCGATGATCCGGCGCCGTATTGTTCGCCGCCGAAGATCACGAGCGGCGTGCCGTTTTCCTGGTGCGCCATGGCCGCGTCAAAGATCGACATTTGTTCGCCGTCGGGCCCCCTGGTATAGCCGCCCTCGACCCCGTCCAGCATCTCGTTCTTGATGCGGATGTTGGCGAAGGTGCCGCGCATCATGACCTCGTGGTTGCCGCGGCGGCTGCCGTACGAGTTGAATTCGCGCGGGGCGACCTGGCGTTCTGTCAGGTAGCGGCCGGCGGGGGTGCTTTCCTTGAACGCACCGGCGGGCGAGATGTGGTCGGTCGTGATCATGTCACCCAAGAGCGCCAGAACCTTGGCCCCTTCGATGTTGGTGATCACGCCCGGCTCGGGCGACATGCCCTGGAAGTAGGGCGGGTTTTGGACATAGGTGGAGGCGGGCGGCCAGTCATAGGTTTTCTGGTCCGTCGTTTCCACGCTCTGCCACTTCTCGTCGCCGGTGAAAACCTCGGCGTATTTTTCCTGGAAGGCTTCGCGGGTCACGGTTGCCTCGACCAGTTCGGCGACCTCCTGGCTGGTGGGCCAGATATCCTTGAGGAAGACGTCGTTGCCGTCCTTGTCCTGCCCAAGCGGTTCGGATGTCAGGTCGATATCCAGCGTGCCGGCCAGCGCATAGGCCACCACAAGGGGCGGGGAGGCGAGGTAGTTGGCGCGCACGTCGGGTGAAATCCGCCCTTCAAAGTTGCGGTTGCCCGACAGGACCGAGGTCGCGACCAGATCACCGTCGGCGATGGCCTTGGACAGTTCCGGCTGGATCGGGCCGGAGTTGCCGATGCAGGTGGTGCAACCGTAACCCACGAGGTTGAAGCCGATGGCGTCGAGGTCCTCTTGCAGTTCCGCGGCTTCGAGATACGCGCTCACGACCTGTGACCCGGGGGCGAGCGATGTCTTGACCCAGGGTTTGCGGTTCAGACCCAGCGCGCGTGCCTTGCGTGCCACCAGGCCCGCACCGATCATCACGTAGGGGTTCGAGGTGTTGGTGCAGGACGTGATCGACGCGATCACCACCTTGCCCGATTCCATGGTGTAGTCTTCGCCCTCGACCGGCACTTCCTTGCCCATGGGACGTTTGAACGTCTCTTCCATTTCGCGGGCAAAGGCCGTCTTGGCATCGGTGAGCGCCACGTAGTCCTGCGGCCGTTTCGGGCCGGAAATGGCCGGCACGATGGTGCCCATGTCCAGATGCAGGGTGTCGGTGTAGATGGGGGAATAATCCGCGCCGCGCCAAAAACCGTTTTCCTTGGCATAGGCTTCGACCAGCGCGATGCGGTCCTCGTCCCGGCCGGTGTTGCGCAGGTAGCGCAGGGTTTCACCGTCGATGGGGAAGAAGCCGCAGGTGGCGCCGTATTCGGGGGCCATGTTTGCGATGGTGGCGCGGTCAGCCAGCGGCAGGCGGTCCAGCCCTTCGCCGTAGAATTCGACGAATTTGCCCACGACACCCTTGGCCCGCAGCATTTCCACGACCTTGAGCACCAGGTCGGTGCCGGTGGTCCCTTCGACCATCGAGCCGGTCAGTTCGAACCCGACCACCTCGGGGATCAGCATGGAAATGGGCTGGCCCAGCATGGCGGCCTCGGCCTCGATCCCGCCGACGCCCCACCCCAGAACGGCCGCGCCGTTGACCATGGTGGTGTGGCTGTCGGTGCCCACAAGCGTATCGGGATAGGCCACCTGTTCACCGTTCTGGTCCGCGTCGGTCCAGACGGTTTGCGCCAGGTATTCCAGGTTCACCTGGTGGCAGATGCCGGTGCCGGGCGGGACAACGCGGAAGTTGTTGAATGCGTTCTGACCCCATTTCAGAAAGGTATACCGTTCCATGTTCCGTTCGTATTCGCGGTCCACGTTCATCTGGAAGGCACGGGGGTTGCCGAACTCGTCGATCATGACCGAGTGGTCAATTACCAGGTCCACGGGGTTCAGCGGGTTGATCTTTTCGGGGTCACCCCCCAGGGCGACAAGCCCGTCGCGCATCGCGGCCAGGTCCACAACCGCAGGCACGCCGGTAAAGTCCTGCATCAGCACGCGGGCGGGGCGATAGGCGATCTCGCGCGGGTTCTTGCCGCCTTGTGCGCCCCATTCGGCAAATGCCCTGATGTCGTCGACGGTGACGGTCTTGCCGTCCTCGAACCGCAACATGTTTTCCAGCACCACCTTCAACGCGGCGGGCAGGTTGGAAAAATCGCCCAGGCCAGCCTCGGTCGCGGCGGGGATCGAGTAATAGGCAACCTGCTGGTTGCCGGCGGTCAGGGTCTTGCGGGTTTTGGAGCTGTCGTGTCCAACGGTAATGGGCATGGATATTCCTTTCCTGAAACGGATGGGTCAGCGCGTTTGGGTGCGTCTTGCCCCAATGACGGGGTGTTGCGCAACTGTAATTGGGGGTCCTGCGACGTTTTTGTATACCTTGGCATACAATGCCCACAACGCAATTCCGTGAAAACCGTGACACAAACGCTCAACAAACATTGATTGGCCAAGCGGAACACGGTTCCATACATCCCGGGGACAGCCAATCACTCATACCGTCGGAAGGGCAGACGCGTGGTCATAAATCACCTGATTTCAAAGGTTTTCGCAGCAGTGCTGGCGCTGGCATCGCCGGTCGCGGCCGACTCGCCCGTGGTGGTCGAACTGTTTACCTCGCAGGGCTGTTCGTCCTGCCCGCCGGCAGACGCGCTGTTGCACGAACTTGCCGACCGCGATGACGTCATCGCGCTGGCCTTGCACGTGGACTACTGGGACTACATCGGCTGGAAGGACGAGTTTGCGGACCCGGCCCACGCCAAGCGGCAGCGCGGCTATGCCCTGGCGGGCAACCGGCGGTCCATCTATACCCCGCAGATGATCGTCAACGGCGAGACGGACATCGTTGGCACCAAGCCGATGAAGCTGTCCAAGGCGATTGCCGATCATGCGGCGCGCCCGGCGCGCATGGCGTTGGAAGTGGCGCGCAACGGGTCCGACCTTCAGATCACGGCCCCGGCGAACGGAACGGGCGGACCTTTTGTCGTTTACATGCTGCGCTACCAGCCCGAGCGCACGGCGCGGATCACCCGGGGCGAGAATGCGGGCCACACGCTGGCTTATGCCAATGTGACGCAGGATTGGAAAATCCTGTTCGAATGGGACGGAATGACGCCGTTGGACATCGCAGCCGTGGCCGAGGGCGATCTGCCGATTGTCGTGATGGTGCAGCAGGGGTTGCACGGGCCGATCATGGCCGCCGCGCACCTGCGTTAATCGTCTTTCTGTCCGGCCATTTCGGTGGCGGTGTCGCGCCAGCGGCGCGGAACCCAGAACCACTGTTCGGGATTATCCATGATCCGTTTGCCCAGCCGGTCGTTCATTTCCTGGGTCATGGTCAGGGGATCACTGTGTGCAATCGGTTCTTCGAGAATGCAGCGAAAGCTGAGCCCGTCGGGCTGGCGGATGCCGAAATAGGGGATCGTGACCGCATCAAAGCGCAGCGCCAGTTCCGCCGGGGACAGGGTGGTGTGTGCGGGATGACCCAGGAAATCGAGCACCGGCGCGCCGAATTCGTGCTGGTCGTTCAGGATGATCAGCTGTCCGCCGCCCTTGAGAAACTTGATCACGCCGCGCATCCCCTTGGGACCGCGCGGAAACCCCGGGCCGCCCCAGCCCAGCATCGTCATCACGTAATGTTCGTGGAAATGGCGGTTCGACATTTCGCGATAGATGCCGCCGGGTTCGATGCCATGGGCGAACAGGGCGGCGCGCACCGCCTCGTAATTGCCGAAATGGCCGCTTTGCAGGATTACCGGGCGTCCGGCCGCGTGCGCCTCTTTCAGCGCGGCAAATCCCGGGCCCTCGGGCTGGAACCGGGCCATGTAGGGCAGGAAATCCTCTTTCGAGTAATTCTCGATCAGCGACCGGCCGACATTGTTCAGGCTTTGCCGCGCGATGCGGCTGCGTTCGGCGGCGGGCATGTCGGGAAAGGCCTTGGCAAGGTGCGTCTCGGCCCGGCGGCGATATCCGGCAAGCGGGCCGATGACGTTTTCGATGACCCAGCCGAAAAACCGCACGCGCCGGTGCAGCGGCATGGCCATGGCCAACCGGATGATGCCGCGCGCCACCAGATCGGTGACGCGGTGTCCCAGTTCACGCAGAAAGGGCTGTTTGGCTGTGGTGTCTGACATCGGTGCCTGGCGCGCCTTTGGGCGGTTCGTTCGGATTGGCGTCAGACATAGATGCGCGGCGGGACGTTCACAAGAGTGGCGGCACGTCACGCTGCGGGTCGGTGGTGCGGCGCAGGGGGTGGCCGAACTGTGACAGGGCTGCCGGTGTCGATGGCCCGGAACAGCGCGCTGTGGTCCGGTATCGTCCGCGCGCCTTGATCCGGCCCGGTCTGCGTGCACGGTCAATCCGGGCATGTCGGCACGCGTCTGGGACCTGTGCGGCACGACACGGGCCATGTCGCTGCGATCACCCTGCCGTCGCCCGACCGTTCGCGGCGCGGTGGTCCGTCCGGGCCGAACGTACCGTTGCAACGCCATGGTGCCGGCGGTTAACCATCGTCCTCCGCTTCGGCGACCAGCATCAGGTCGCCTGCGGCTTCCATCTCGCGGATGGTTGCGACGACGCTGGCCATTGCGGCGTCCGCATCGGAGGTCTTGGGCGCGCCGGCCTCGCCGATTTCCTCGCGCAGTTGGTCGGCCATGCGACCCGACATGTTTTCCAGCAGGAACTCCACGGTCTTTTCCATGCCCATCGCGGGGGCACCGGCCATGGCCACGATCAGCTGATCCTGGTCGATGTCGCGCAGGATGCGGGGCACGTCGCGCGGTGCGATGCGGGCCGGGATGTTGCCAAAGGTAAAGATCGCCTTGCGCACGGCGCTGGCGAACCCTTCGTCGGTTTCGTCAAGGCCCGCCAGCACGTCGTCACGGGTGATCGAGGTGCTGGAATTCAGGATCGCGCCGACCCGTTCGACCGGCCCGTCGTCAAAGGCCAGCACGGGCTGCTGATCGAGCTGGCTGGCCAGCGACAGGCCGATCCGGTCCACCGCATCGGGTGTCACGGCGCTGGTTTGGGACACGGCATAGGTGATCTGCCGGGCGCGGGGGCCCGGCAACCTGCCCAGCAACTCGGCGGCCTTGGGCACGTCGAGCTTGGACAGCATGACCGCGGCCACCTCGATGCTTTCCTCTTCGAGGATCTGCAACAGCGGTTCCGGGCCGATCTGGCGGATACGCTCCCACGGGTCACCGGATTCGCGGACCCCTGCCTCTTTCCGCAAGCGGGCGGCGGTCTGGGGGCTGATCTTGCCATCAAGCGCGGTCAGTGCGCCCGCGATGCTGCCGGGCAGGGACAGGCCGATGCTGTCGATCTGGCTGGCGAACTCTTCGACCACGCTGCGCAGGGTGTCGCGGTCCACCAGCCGGATCTGGCCCATCGCCTTGGTCAGGTGGGCCTGCAACTCCTCCGGCAACTCCTCGATCGGGATATCGGCCCCCTCGTTCAGCAGAAGGCGCACGATGATCGCCGCCTTGGCGCGGCGGCTGAGGGTGGCGGAGTTCAAAGAAGCACCGCCGCCCACGGACACAGGTGCGGGGGCGGCGGAAAAGGGTACCAAGTCTGTCATGTCCTGCCTCACGAACCGATTGCCCCGGTTCTGGCAGGCAAAGGTTGAGAATCCCTCAACCCCGGCGCGGGATCAGTAGTTGTAGGTGCTCCCGGTCTCGATGGCTGCGCGCAGCGAAGCCTCGGCCCAGCTGCCCGCGCCACCGCGGTTCTGGATCTCGCGTAGTTGCTGGGTGGCGGCGACCATGTCGCCCTCGGCCACCTTGCCCTGACCCATGTAGGACCGGGCGAGGATGTTGTCGGGATTGGTGTCGATGGCCTGTTGATAATAGACGTTGGCCAGTTCCAGGTTGCCCAGCTTGCGCGCGGTGAAGCCGCGATAGGTCATGACGCGGTCGCTGGCCTGATCGGGCATCTGGTCCAGCACGGTGATCGCATCGTCATAGCGACCCGCATAGGCCAGTTCGCGCACCGCATCATACAGCGTGTCGCTGTCGAGGTGCGAGGTCTTGTCGGGGCGCACGCATTTCTTGAGGCTGGCGTCCCACACCCCGTTCACGGGCTTGGAAAAGCGGACGAATTTCTTGATCTCGGGGTCCCATTGTTCTGCCTTGAAGCAGTTCTGGGTGGTCTCGGTCTGCTTCGGTGGCGTGTCGTCGCTGCCGCCGGCGGCAAAGGCCGAAACAGGCAGGATCAGGGCGGCAGTCAGGGTCAGGGTACGCAGCATGAGGAATCTCCGGTTAAAGTGCGTTCGGGATATGTACGTAGACAACCCCGAACGCGCCGATTTTATGCGATCACGAAACCGTGAGCTGCACCGAAGGATCAGCTGGTGGTGGGCACGCAGCTGTTGGTGTCGGCATCATAGCTCGTGCCTGCGGCACAGGACATGGCTTGCTGGTGCTTGCCGAAGCTGCACCCTTCGGCCACGGCCAGGGCGGGGGCGAGAGTGAGGGCCAGCGCCACCAGAACGGTCTTGGTCTTCATCGGTCGTCTCCTGTTTTTGGATGTATCAATGGTAGTACGAATGCGGTCCATCGCCAAAGAAAAAGACCGTGGCGCGCAGGCAGTCGCACCATACTGCCGAAAAAACACCCGTAAGGCGGAGGTGTCCTCCGCCCTCGACCGCCGGGCGCACCGAGGTGCGCCTTACGCCCGCGCCGACCCTACCGCCCGCGTGGTCATGGTGCGGAGGGGGCGCTGCCCCCGCCTTCGGCCCCCCGGGATTTTTCGGGGACAGAGACGAAGCGGGCCGGTCCGCCAGGTGATGTCCGTAAGGCGGACGTGTCGTCCGCCCCGCGTGTCAATCGTCGCCGAACACCCGGGCAAAGATCGTGTCGACATGCTTGGTGTGATATCCCAGATCGAATTTCTCCTCGATCTCGTCACGGCCAAGGGCGGCCATCACATCTGCATCCGCCAGCAGCTCTTCCTTGAAATCCGTCCGATGTTCCCAGACCTTCAGCGCGTTGCGTTGCACGTAGGTATAGGCGTCCTCGCGGCTCACACCGGCCTGCGTCAGGGCCAGCAGCACCCGCTGGCTCATCACCAGGCCGGGGAACTTGTTCATGTTTTCCATCATGTTGTCGGGAAAGATCAGCATCTTGTCGATCACGCCAGTCAACCGCGCCAGCGCAAAGTCCAGCGTAATCGTGGCATCGGGCCCGATCATCCGTTCCACCGAAGAGTGCGAGATATCGCGTTCGTGCCACAGCGCCACGTTCTCCATCGCCGGGATCACCGCGCTGCGCACCATGCGGGCCAGCCCGGTCAGGTTTTCGGTCAGAACCGGGTTCTTCTTGTGCGGCATCGCGCTTGAACCCTTTTGCCCCATGGAAAAGAACTCGGCCCCTTCCAGCACCTCGGTCCGCTGCATGTGGCGGATTTCCACGGCGATGTTTTCGATGCTGCTTGCCACCACGCCCAGCGTGGCAAAGAAGGCCGCGTGACGGTCGCGCGGGATCACCTGCGTGCTGATCGGTTCCGGGACCAGGCCCAACTTGTCGCAGACATGTTCTTCGACGCCCGGATCGATATTGGCAAAGGTCCCGACGGCCCCCGAAATGGCGCCTGTCGCAATCTCGGCCCGCGCGTCGCGCATGCGCGACAGGTTGCGGTCCATCTCGGCGTAGAACCGGGCAAAGGTCAGGCCCATCGTGGTGGGTTCGGCGTGGATGCCATGGCTGCGTCCGATGCGCACCGTGTCCTTGTGTTCGACTGCGCGACGCTTCAGGGCGGCCAGCAGCCCCTCGATATCCGCGATCAGGATGTCGGCGGCGCGGGTCAGTTGTACGTTGAAACAGGTGTCCAGCACGTCCGAGGACGTCATGCCCTGATGCACAAATCGCGCCTCTTCCGACCCGACATGTTCGGCCAGGTGGGTCAGGAAGGCGATCACGTCGTGCTTGGTCACGGCCTCGATTTCGTCGATGCGGGCCACGTCGAATTCCACATCCCTGGCCTTCCACACGGCGTCGGCATTTTCGCGGGGGATCACACCCAGGTCGGCCATCGCGTCACAGGCATGCGCCTCGATCTCGTACCAGATGCGGAACTTGGTGGCCGGTTCCCAGATCTGAACCATGTCGGGGCGGGAATAGCGGGGGATCATGGCGGCACCTTTTGCTCTGTCGGAATGGTGATTGCGCTCTTAGACTGGGGTCCGGCGATGAACAAGACGAAGGCCCCGACATGAGACGCTTTGCCCTGCTGCTTTGGGTCTGTGCCGCGCCCGCCATGGCGGAAGAGCCGATGCGGGTCCTGCCCGGGCCCGAGATCCGTGCCGCGCTGACGGACCGCGTGGTGGCGTACGAAAACGCGCGGCAGGAATTCCGGGCGTCGGGGCGCACGCTTTATACCTTTGGCGGCCGCGACAGCTGGGGGTCTTGGCGGATCGAGGGCGACAGGTATGGCAGCCAGTGCCCGCCCGCGGACCTGTGGGACTGCTACGACGTGTTTGCCCTGGAGGACCGTGTGCTGTTCGTCGGTTCCGACAACAACGCGGTCGAGGGGCGCTATGCCGACTGAGCGCGTGCTGGAGGATTTTCTGGGAACCTGGGATATTGCGCGCACCGTCACGCACGACGGTGCCCCGCCCGCGCAGTTCACGGGGCAGGGGACATGGACGGCGGCCGGGGACGGTGCGACCTATGCCGAAACGGGGCTGTTGCAGGTGGCGGGCGCGACCCCCATGCGGGCCGAACGGCGCTATCGCTGGGGGCCGGATTTGGCGGTGTGGTTCGAGGACGGGCGTTTCTTCCACGCGGTGCCTGCGACCGGTGGCCGGGCCGAACACTGGTGCGATCCCGACAGGTACATCGTCAATTACGATTTCAGCGCGTGGCCCGCATTCGACGTGACATGGGACGTGCGGGGCCCGCGCAAGGACTATCGCATGGTCAGCCGCTTCACGCGTTCGGCAGGGCCTTGAGCGTCTGCGCGTTCCGGCAATAGGACGGGGGCCGGTCGAGGTGGCGGTTGCGCGCCTGCAACGCGCCACAGCCCGGCTGGTCGGGGCAGGCCAGGCACAGAAAGACCATGTTTCGCAAGGCCCGTCCGTGGGCCAGCGTCGCGGTTTCATCCGGTCCGACGACTGTCCTGCCCAGACGGTCCAGCATGCCGGTCAGCAGGTCCGCGCTGGGCGCGATTTTCGAGGCGATGGTCATGGTCAGGCTCCTGTGCCGGTATGCCGGACATGCCATCCGTGGCGCGATGTCGCCTTGATGTGCATCAAGCTGGCTTTGCGCTTGCAGAATTTCGTGGGGCTTGGCACAACTCGGGCCGACTGTAATGATCGGCTGGATGGGGACATCATGCAAACAACGTGGAATAACAAGGTGCTGAGCGACGTTCTTGGTGCAAACGAAGGCGTCGCGCTGCGCACCAAGCAGGCGGTGCTGCTGGTGGTCGGTGTGCTGCTTCTCGCAGTTGCGGCAAAGATAAAGGTGCCGATGTGGCCGGTGCCGGTCACCATGGGCACCTTTGCCGTGCTGACCATCGGCGCGGCTTACGGCGCGCGGCTGGGTCTGGCGACGATCATGGCCTACATGATCGTGGGGGCCGTTGGTTTCGACGTCTTTGCCGGATCGTCGGCCGAGACTGCGGGCCTGACCTACATGATGGGCGGCACGGGCGGTTATCTGCTGGGCTATGTGCTGGCCACGGTGGCGCTGGGCGCGCTGGCGCAACGCGGATGGGACCGGTCGGTGGGCTGGATGGCCTTGGCGATGGTGCTGGGCAACGTGCTGATCTATGTGCCGGGCCTGATCTGGCTGGGCCAGCTTTACGGGTGGGACAAGCCGATCCTTGCTTGGGGCCTGACGCCGTTCCTGCCTGGCGATGCGATCAAGCTGGCGCTGGCTGCCCTGATCCTGCCGCTGGCCTGGAAGCTGGTGGGCCGCGCCCGCGGCTGATCTGTCGACGGCGCATCGACACAGGCGCGGTGCCCGCAAGGTGCCGCGCCTTTTGCGTGTCCGGTCCTCGGATGTCCGTCAATCGGACGGCGTGGTTCAGCTTGCCCTTGAGCAAAGAGCGCGAAAGGACCAGAATGACACGCGGGATGGTAAGTATGTTTCAATCGCTCACGGCGAGGGATATTCGGTGCGCATAGAAACCGCCATTCCACCCGCAACTCGCGCGGCAATCGCCAGGGCGACAGGCCAGGCCAACATGCGGGTGCGCCGCTGCATGTGTCTGGCGGCATCGGTGCTGGGGATGTGTCTGGGCAACGTGGCGTGGGCGTTTGATGTCGGGTTTGCGGCACCGGACCTTGCCCCGGACGCCATCGAAGACGTGCGCCGGGCCTCGCTTGTTGTACAGCTCAAGGCGCAGCCCCCCGACACCGTCACCGCACAGGATATCGTCGCCGCCGCGCGGGCCGATTATGGACGCCTTGTCGGTGCGCTGTATGATCTGGGGTATTTCGGTCCGGCCGTGTCGATCCGCATCGACGGGCGCGAGGCGGCGGGCATTCCCGTGCTTGCCGGGCCGCAATCGGTGCAGCGCGTCGATGTGGTGGTGCGGCCCGGCCCGGTGTTTCGCTTTGGCGTTGCCCGGCTGGCACCCTTGCCGCCGGGGGCGCAACCGCCTGACGGTTTTGCCGCGGGCCGGATCGCCACCACCGGGGCGATGCGCGGGGCGGTCGACAGCGGCGTCGCGGCATGGCGCGCGCAGGGTCACGCAAAGGCGCGTCTGGCCGAACAATCCATCACCGCGCGCCATCCCGCCAACCGGATCGACGCCGATATCCGGCTTGATCCCGGGCCGCGGTTGCGGTTCGGGCGGTTGCGGGTGTCCGGCGCGCGCGCCGTGCGCACCGACCGTATCAGCGACATTGCCGGCCTGCCGTCGGGCACCGTCTTTGACCCCGGGGAACTGGAACGCGCCGCGACCCGGCTGCGCCGCACCGGGGCGTTCAACACGGTCTCCCTGACCGAGGCTGACCGGATCGGGCCGAACGGGACCATCGACATCGATGCGCAGATCACCGAAGCCAAACCCCGACGCTTCGGCTTTGGCGCCGAGGTGTCTACGGAAGAGGGGTTGACCCTGTCGGCCTTCTGGCTGCACCGCAATCTTCTGGGCGGGGCCGAACGCCTGCGCGTCGACGGCGAAATCAGCGGCATCCAGGGCGACACGGGCGGCGAGGATTTCGAGCTGAGCTTTGCCTTCAACCGCCCCGCCACGTTCAACGAAGACACCGACCTGTATGTGTCCGGCAGCGTCGAAAGCCGCAATGAACCCAGCCTGTCCTTTGACCGGCTGATCCTTGAGACGGGGATCGTCCGCCATGCGACGGCGGAACGCGAATACAGCCTTGGCATCGGGCTTGAACGCGCCAATTCCGACGATGTTTTCGGCGCGCGCAGCTATACCCTTCTGACCTTGCCCGCACGTGCCACCTTTGACTACCGGGATGATCCGCTGAATGCGCGATCGGGGTATTTCATCAATGCCGAACTGACTCCGTTTGCAGGGCTAGGTGACTCCGGCAACGGGCTGCGCAGCTATGTCGATGCGCGGGTCTATCGCAGCTTTGGTGCGGCCGAGACCGTCACGCTGGCCCTGCGGGGCCAGTTGGGATCGGTGGCCGGATCGTCCCTGCCATCGTTGCCGGCCGATTTCCTGTTCTTTTCCGGTGGGGGCGGCACCGTGCGCGGGCATGACTACCAGTCGCTTGGCGTGCCGCAGGGCGCTGGCTTGCAAAGCGGCGGGCGGTCGTTTCTGGGCCTGTCCACCGAATTGCGCGTGCGGACCGGTGACCGGCTCAGCATCGTGGGGTTTGTCGATGCAGGTTATGTCGGCCCCGAAAGCTTTCCCGACGGCTCGTCCGGGCGCTGGCACAGCGGGGCCGGTGCCGGCATCCGCTATGACACGGGTCTGGGACCGATCCGTGTCGATCTGGCCGTACCTGTGTCGGGCCCGGGCGACACGTCGGGCTTTCAGGCCTATATCGGCATCGGGCAGGCCTATTGATGCGGGGTTTGCGCATCCTCTGCATGTGCCTTGTGGCGGTCCTGCTGATTGTTGCCGCGGCTGTGCAGGCACAGGACGGCCCGGCCCTGTCCGGGGATCTGGCCGACCGCAGCGATCAGGGGTTTCTGACGGGTCTGCTGGAACAAAGCCTTGGCGGCGAGGGGCGGATTGTCCGCATCTCGGGCTTTCGCGGCGCGCTCAGCAGCACAGCCCAGATCGACCGGATCACCATCGCCGACCGCGGGGGCGTCTGGCTGACGATGCAGGGCCTGACGATGGAGTGGAACCGCGGCGCCCTGCTGCGCGGACGGATCGAGATCACCGCCCTGCGCGCCGACAGGATCGACCTAGCACGCCCGCCCGAGGCACAGGACGACGGCTTGCCCGCCGCAGAGGCGCGCGGGTTCGCGCTGCCTGACCTGCCGGTCGAGATTGACATCGCATCTCTTGCGGTCGACCGGTTCGCACTGGGTGCGCCCGTGCTGGGCGAGGCTGCGGTGCTGTCGCTGGCGGCCTCCGGTCTGCTCAAGAGCGATGAGTTGACCCTGCAATTCTCGGCCGATCGGATCGATGGTCGGGACGGGCGCTTTGTCATCGACGCCCGCTATCTGGAGGGCGCGGACAGTCTGGCGCTCGCACTGTCGCTGACCGAACCCGAGGGGGGGCTTGCCGCACGATTGCTGAACCTGCCCGGCACGCCGTCGGTCGCACTGGACGTCGCGGGCACCGGTCCGTTGAGCGATTATGCGATGAATGTTGACCTCGACACCGGCGGCGTGGACCGGGTCGACGGCACGGTCCGTCTTTCGGGTGCGGCAACGGCGCCCCGTGTGTTCGATGTTGATCTGAACGGGGATCTGGCCCCGCTGGTCGCGCCGGAATTCCGCCCGTTCTTCGGGGAAAACACGGCGCTGGTGGCCCGAGGCATCCGCACCGGTGACGGTGCGCTCGATCTGCGGTCGTTGTCTCTGCGAACAGGTGCTCTGGATCTTTCGGGTGCTGCGCGTCTGGGGGCCGATGGCTGGCCGGAACGTGCCAGCCTCGACGTGGTTTTGCGTGATGACAGCGGCGCGCCGGTGACGCTGCCCGTTCCCGGCAACGCGATGCGGGTGGCGGGGGCGGACCTGACCGTCAGCTATGACGCGGCGACGGACGGAGCATGGCAGATGACCGGTGACGTGACCGGTTTCCAGTCCGACGCACTGTCCGCAGGCCGTCTGGGCGTGCAGGGCGCGGGGCAGATCGCGGACCGCACAACCATAGACGGCCGGATCGAGATGGCGGCCCGGGCCCTGGATTTCACATCCGATGCGGTGCAGCGCGCCGTTGGCGACGCCGTGTCCGGCGCATTTGACCTGCGGGTGGCGGCGGGTGCGCCCGTGACGCTGTCGGACATCGCGCTGGCGGGTGACGGGTTTCGCCTGTCCGGGAATATCGGCGTGGCTGGGACGGATGCGAATTTCGCGACCGATCTGGATCTGGGCCTCAGCGCAGAGCGACTGGACCGGTTTGACCGGTTGACGGGGGCGAAATTGCGCGGGGCGGCGGACCTGAACCTGACTGGAACACTGGACCTTGGCGGCGCGATGGCGCTGGACCTAGTGGGCCGTGCGCAGGGCTTGGGGCTTGGGATCGACCGGCTTGATCCGCTTCTGTCCGGCGACACGCGCGTGGACATGCGGGTCGAACGCGATGGCGATGGCACGCGTTTGCCGCGGGTGGCGTTGCGCAATGATCAACTGACCTTTGACGGGTCCGCGGACCTGACAAGCGCCGTGTCGGACGTGGCATTCCGGATGGCCATTCCCGACGCCACGCGGATCGATCCGATGCTGAAGGGCGCCGTGACGCTGGATGGCCGCGCGACCGGGCGGTCCGACGTCTGGAACATCACGGCCCGTGCAACGGCCCCCTATGACAGCACCGCGACGCTGACCGGGCCATTGACCGGCCCCGATGCGTCGCTGGCCTTTGACCTTTCGGTGCCCGATCTGGCCCCGCTTGTGCCGCAGGTGCGTGGGCCGCTGCGCATGACGGGCACGGCAGCGCCCGGGGCGAAGGGCTGGCAGATCGACGCCAGCGCGTCCGGACCATACGCGGCGCAGGCCAACCTGACGGGGCGGGTGACGGGGGACGCGGCACCGGATGTGAGCTTTGATCTGGATATGCCGGACATCGGCCCGCTGGTGCCGGGCGTGTCCGGTCCGCTGGCCATCAGCGGACGTGCGCAGCAGCAGGCGGATGGGCTGGCTGTGGCCACCACGTTTCGCGGACCGCTGGGGGCGTCGGGGGCCATTGACGGGCGCGCGACCGGGGCCGCGCCGCGCCTGCAATTCGATCTGCGCCTGCCCGATATCGCCGCACTCGGCAGCCCGGTTGGCGGCCCCGTCGCCCTGTCGGGCCGGGCCGAGATGGTACAATCGGTCTGGCGCGTCCGTTCCGACCTTGTCGGTCCGGGCGGGTCCACATCCGTGATCGAAGGCACCGTATCCGGGGCAGATGCGGTCAACCTCAGCGCACGGGGCACCGCGCCGCTGGCGCTGGCCACGCCGCTGATCGCCCCGCGCAGCCTGCAAGGGCTGGCCCGGTTCGATCTGACGCATTCCGGTGCTGCATCGCTTGCCAATCTCAGCGGTCAGATCAGCACCCGCGGCGCGCGGCTTGCCGCCCCGACGGTCGCCGTGGCGTTGCGTGATCTGGACGCCGATATCACGCTGGGCGGCGGGCAGGCGCGGATTGCGGCGGATGGAACCGTGTCCAGCGGCGGGCAGGTGTCGGTGCGGGGGCAGGTGGCGCTGACCGGGGCCTTGCGCAGCGATCTGGACGCACAACTGTCGGGCATCCGCCTGCGTGATCCGAACCTGTATGACACGCGCCTGGATGGCAGGCTGACCCTGCGCGGTCCCTTGCGGGGGGGCGCCTCGATTGCCGGCCAGATCGACGTGGGCGAGACGCAGATACAGGTGCCGAACGCCACCGGCGGCGGGTTTTCGATCATTCCGCAGATTGCCCATGTCGGGGCGCCGCCCGCTGTTCGCCAGACCCTGGCACGGGCCGGGCTGACCCAGCGGACCGGACAAGACACCACGACTGCGGGCCCGGGATATGGCCTGAACCTGACCATCAATGCCCCGTCGCGCATCTTTGTGCGCGGGCGCGGGCTGGATGCGGAACTGGGCGGGCAATTGAGCCTGCGCGGCACCACAGGCCGTGTCATTTCTGCCGGTCGCTTCAACCTGATCCGGGGCCGGCTGGACGTGCTGGGCAAACGCTTCGTGCTGGACGAGGGCAGCGTCAGCCTGCAAGGGCAGCTTGACCCGTTCCTGCGGTTCGTGGCGGCCACCACAACGGATACCGGCACCGCGCGGGTCATCATCGAGGGGTCCGCATCATCGCCACAGGTCCGTTTCGAAGCAACCCCGGACGCGCCGCAGGACGAGGTGCTTGCCCAGATCTTCTTTGGCCGTTCGGTGGACACGCTGTCGCCGTTCCAGGCCTTGCAACTGGCCAACGCGGTGGCGCAACTGGCGGGCGGCGGCGGCGAGGGGATCGTGTCGCGCCTGCGCCGCAGTTTCGATCTGGATGACCTCGACATCACCACGGATGAGGAGGGGCGCACTGGCCTGAGGGTGGGCAAGTATCTGACGGAAAACGTGTATACCGACGTCACCGTGGGCGACACCGACAGCGCAGGCGTGTCCCTGAACGTGGACCTGACCCCCAACCTGACCGCGCGCGGCACGCAAAAGGCCGACGGCAACAGTTCCATCGGGATATTCTTTGAACGGGATTACTAGGGCGAAGTGACATCGCTCCGGGCACCGCAGACATGTTTTGCATTCATGTATCGCCTGCGCCGTTCGGCGGCGTCTCAGACCACCGCCATATCGCCGACCGCCACCAATTCCGTTTCCACCACGGAACTGCGTTCCAGCGTCCGGTGCACCGGACATTTGTCGGCGATTTCCAGCAGGCGGGCGCGCTGTGCGTCGTCCAGCGCGCCCGTCAGGGTAATGCGCCGTTTCCAGGCATCCACCTTGTCGCCGCCGCCGGTGCCGGCATCCTGCGCGTGGACCTTGTCGTGGCTGACATCCACCGCCACGTGATCCAGGGGCCATTCCTTGCGCCGGGCATACATGCGGATGGTCATGGACGTGCAGGCCGCCAGACCCGCACTGAGCAGGCCATAGGGCGACAGCCCCTTGTTGGTGCCGCCATAGGCGCGCGGCTCGTCCGCCAGGATATGGTGCCGGGTGCCGTGGGTGATATCCTGCAGGAAGCCATCGGGATCGGCTTCGGAACTGCGCACGATCCCCTCGGGCGCACCGATGGGCGGGGCCGGGGCCTTGAGCGACAGGTACTTGCGCGCCCATGTCGCGATGATGTCGGCGGCGTATTCGGCGTGTTCGGACTTGGTCACCAGATGGTCGGCATCGTCCAGGGTCACAAAGCTTTTGGGATGCTTGGCGGCCAGAAAGATCTCGCTCGCGTTGTCGATGCTGACGATGCTGTCGCGGGGCGCGTGCAGGATCAGCAGCGCGGCACCCAGCTTGCCGATGGCGGGTGTCAGCGCGCCCCGGGCCACATCCTCGATGAACTGCTTGCCGATGCGAAAGGGACGCCCACCCAACGACACCTCGGCCACGCCTTTCGATATGATCTCGGGCAGGGCGTCGGCGAAGTTATGGGTCACATGTTCGGGATCGAAGGGCGCGCCGATGGTGGCCACGGCCTTGATCTGCGGCAGGTTCGCCGTGGCCCTGAGGACCGCAGCCCCGCCCAGCGAATGCCCGATCAGCAGCGACGGGGGCATGTCGCGGTCATTCAGATAGGCCACCGCCTGTTCCAGATCATCCACGTTGGACGTGAACGACGTGTTGCCGAACTCGCCTTCGGAATGCCCCAGGCCCGTAAAGTCGAATCGCAGCACCGCGATGCCCATCGTGGTCAGGCGTGCGGCGATCCGGCGGGCGGCGGGAATGTCCTTGCCGCAGGTGAAGCAGTGGGCAAAGACCGCCGTGGCCAGATGCGGCCCCTCGGGCAGGTCAAGCCGGGCGTCAAGCTGGCCCTGATGGCCGGCAAAGGTGATGCGTTCGGTGGGCATGGGCGTGTCTCTCCTTGGCCCTTCAGAATGGGGCGGTGACGGCAGCGAGAGAAGGGGGATGACACAGACCTCACGCAGAGGTGTTGGGGTGCCGCACCAACCGTTTCGGGGGATGGCGCAGGGATCACGCGGAAATTGGGTGACTTTGGGTCACGACTTGTCTAAGCGCGCAAGGCGAAGCGCCATGCACCATGGCGCGGGCCTGTGGCACCGTGCAATGGGTTCGACGCCCCAAGGGCCCGACCCGGGCCGCAACCTGCGACAGGATCCCATGACAAACCGTTCACCTGCGCCCGCGTCCCCCGCAAATGACCCGGCCGTTGTCCGGCTGATCAAGCGGGCAGGGCTGGTGCTGCTGGGGCCTGCGTATTTCATCTATATCGCATTCGTGCCGCTGTTGTGTGTGCGCCGCGCGGGTTTTCGCGGCTGGTACTGGCGGCTTGTGAAACGGGCCTGTTCGCGGCTTTTGTGGCTGCTCAGCATCCGCGCCGAAATGACAGACGCCGACAAGCAGGCGCTGGAGGGCGACACCGACAGCATCATCGTGATCAACCACCGCAGCCATCTGGACGGGTTCGCCCTGATGCATGTGGTGCCGGACCGCAAATGGTTCACCTTTGCCGCCAAGAAGGAACTGTGCGACGCGCCGCTCTTGCGGACCGGGTTCACCGGCGCGGGCCTGGTCGAGATTGACCGCAAGAACGGCAAGCTGGCCGTCGAGACACTGATGGAGGCGGTGCGGGCCATGCCCGCGCGGCGGTCCGTGGTGCTGTTTGCCGAAGGCACGCGGGCGGGGGGCGACAGTCTGGGCGCGTTCAAGGCGGGGGCCGTGCTGGTGGCCCGCGAAACCGGCAAGGCGATCCGCCCGATCATCATTCACGATTCCGACCTGTTGTTGCCGCGCGGACGGTTCCTGCCCAGACCCGGCACGATCCGGGTCGAGGCGCTGGATCCGTTTGTCTGTGATCCCGATGCGTCGGTGGATGAAGACGTCGCGCGGCTGCGGGTCGCGATGGTGGCGGTGTTCGACGGCCACAGGAACCGTCAAGCCGCCTGAGCGCGCAGCCGCTGCTATGCGCCCATCAGCGCGGGATCATAGGGATAGCTGATCAGGTTCTCGAACCCGTCTTCGGTCACCAGCACCTGATCCTCGAGCTTGATGCTGAAATCGCCGCCCACCTCGCCCACCGATGCCTCGACACACAGCACCATGCCCGGCTCGAGCGGGTGGTCAAACGCCCCCGGCACGGCCTTGTCCGGATAGGCGACAAGCGGCCACTCGTCACACAGGCCCACGCCATGCATCAGGCAGCCGTATTTCAGGTCCTGAAACTTGTCGTCCAGCACATGGGTGTTTGCGGTCAGGTCGGGGATCATCACGCCGGGTTTGATCATCTGCATGTTCTGCATGATGTGTTCGTGGGCGTGCTGCATGGCATAGACCATGTCGGCGCGCGGCTTTCGGTCGCCGATCCACCAGCTGCGCGAGATGTCGACGCAGATGCCGTAGCTGCCGATCAGGTCCGTGTCGAAGCTGATGATCTCGTTCTGTTGGCACACGCGGGGGCCGCATTCCTGGAACCACGGGTTGGTGCGCGGGCCAGAGGCCAGCAGCCGCGTTTCGATCCATTCGCCACCGCGACGGATGTTTTCGGCGTGCATCACGGCCCAGATGTCATCCTCGCAGGTGACGCCGTCGCCCACGTTTGCGCGGGCGAAATCCTCCATCGCCTTGACGGATTTCTCGCAGGCATCCACGGCGCAGCGCATCGCCAGTATCTCGTCCGGTCCCTTGATACTGCGTGCCTTTTCAGTGACTTCCTCGCCGTCCTTGATGTCAAAACCCTGCGCCTGCAACGCGTGCGCGCCGTGCATCATGATCTTGTCCACGGCCAGATGCTTTAGGCCCGGCGCGTGTTCCTCAAGCAGGATCCGCACCTCGTTGGAAAAGGTGCCGGCGGTCTGGTCCGTCTTGTCCCCGCTGGAAAAGTAGAACATCGAGGCACCGGATCGCACCTCGCGTACCAGCGGGTTGAACGAGGACAGGAACGGCGCGTTCTTGTAATCCCAGATCACCATGTAGCCATCGGCACAGACCAGCACGGCCCGGAATGGGTTGTGGGTATTCCACAGTTGCATGTTGGTGCTGTCGGTGGCGTAACGGATGTTGAGCGGGTCGAACATGAGCAGCCCGGCATAGCCGCGGTCCACGATATGCTGCGTCAGACGCCGCCAGCGATAGGTGCGCATCGCATCAAGGTTCGGCAGGCGCAGCCCGGCCGCCTCCCATTCCGCAAAGGCAAGTCTGGTTGGCCCGATCTCGATCCGGTCGGCATCGTTGGGCGTGCCATCGCCAAGGGCCGCGCCCCGGTTGGGGTCGATCTTGCGGGTGTCGCGGTAATGCGTGTTCATATGCGCTCTCCTGCCTGTTAGGCTGTCGGCATTCGGCGCAGTGGGGTTGCCGGATTGCGACATGTGCACAGGTCGTTTTTGAAGGGCGCGGATGGCATTTGACAGGGACAAGGCAGCCGTGCGCGGGGCAGTGGCGCGTGATCCGGCCTTTGCGGGGTTGGACCTGAGCCGTGCGCTTGCGGACATGGAACAGGCCGCGACCCGCGATGCCTTTCTGCTGGCTGCCATGCGGATCATGGCGCGGGCGGGCAATGGCCACAGCCGGGTGATCCCGAACGCTTGCATATCGGTGTTTCCGGTGCGGATCGTTGCGCGGTCACCGGGGTTTGCGGTGCCGGGTGACGGGGCATGGCACCGCGTGCACACTGTGAACGGCACCGCAGTCGCGGACATTTTCGAACCCCTGCGCCCGTGGCTGGCGGGCACACCGGCCCGGCAGACGGTGATCGGGGCGATGTTGTTGGCCTGGCCTGCCTGTGTAGGAGCGCGCGCGGTGTACGGGACAGAGGCGGGCACGCTGACCTGTGGGTCCAACGATCTGGTGCCGGCCCACACGCTGTATCCGCGATCCGAGCGCGGGATGATTGGCGACGATGACCATGCGTTGCCGGATGGTGCGGTCGTGACCTGGGCCGCACCGATTTGGCGGGTGCGGGTGGCTGATCTGGGGGATCGGATGCCGGATTTGTCCACGGTGGCCGCACTGATCGACACCCGGCCCGACGCCAACCTTCTGATTGATCTGCGCGGCAACCCCGGGGGCGATTTCACCCGCGCCTTGCCCATGCTCGCGCAGTTGGAGGCCATATGGCGGGGCACGCGGTGCGTGGTGGTGGTGGACCGCTTCACCTTTTCCGCTGCCATCGTGCTGGCCGCACTGCTCGTGCACCGGTTGGGCGCGCGGCTGGTGGGCGAGGAGATGGGGGATGGGTTGCGGTTCTGGGCCGAAGGCGACACGGACCCGCTGCCGGACAGCGGCGCGCATCTGCGGTGGTCATCGGGCTGGCACAATTGGGAAACGGGGCAGGGCAACGATCTGACGCCGGACGAGATCGCGCGGCACATGGTGGGTGTCGGGCAACCCCGTGTCGTGCCGGGCGGAATCGAGGATGCCATATTGATGGCCACCGTGTGATCTGGTCAGGCCCGGTGCAGCGTGGCAAGCATGCTCCATGACCGCGATCCTGCACCGCCATCTGCCCGACGACATGACCCAGGCCCGCGCCTTGCCCGGGGTCCGGCCGGAAACGGGGCCGTGGCTGCGGGTGGACGAAGCCTATGGCCACCAGATGGCCCGGCGGCTGGAGATCCTGCGCGATCACGGGCCGGAGGTGCTGTATCTTGATCCCGCTGCGCGGCCAGCGGCGCAAGAGCTTTTGGCGGCGGTGGTGGCTGAATTGCCCGCCTTTGGGTTTGCGGTTGCGGGGGACATGGTGACCTGTCCGGACGGCCGTAAGGTGCAGGTGTCCTGCACCGCCCCGCTTGAGACGTTGGGGCGCACGCTTCAAAGCGATTTTGTCATCATGGAGAAACGCGGGAACGAACATGTGCTGACTGCCGCCGTGCTGTGCTTTCCGGCCTCGTGGCGGTTGGCGGAAAAGGCGGGGCGCCCGCTGACGGACATCCACGTTCCCGTGCAGGACTACACCGACGGCGTGGCACTGCGGGTACAGCGCCTGTTTGACGGGATCCAGGTCGGCCGACCGCTTTGGCGGTTCAACCAGCTTTGGTACGACGATCCGGAACTGTACCAGCCCCGATCCGCAGCCGAGCCGCGCCGGGTCGGTGCCGGGCAGGACGGCGGACCGTATTACCGGACGGAGCGGCAGACGCTGTTGCGCCTGCCGCAGAGCCGGGCGGTGGTCTTTGTCATTCACACCTATGTGCTGGCGCGGGCGGATGTGCCTGTGTTGACGTGAGGCGGGACGGACGACACGTCCGCCTTACGCGCGCGCCCGTCAGCCCCCGGCCCAGGCGTCGTCGATCTGCACATGCGGTTGACCGTCCGACGTCCTGGCCCGGGTGCGCCCGGTGGCGTCCACCACGCAGTCGACCTGCCGCCGCAACGAACTGAACGCGGGCGAGGCCACCACGTCGATGGGAGCATCAAAGCGCAGTGTCAGCGCGTGGTGTCCGTTGGCCTTCTGTCGCGCGGCCTTGACCCGCGCGGCAAAGCGGTGGCCGAGGTAGCGGCCCGTGATGTGCTGACCCGGCGCGTAGCCCTGGATCGGCGCATCTTTGGTCCGTGCGCTGAGCGTGTTCCAGTCGCGCGCGCCCCATTGCCGGGCCACGGCTTCGAGCGCCTGGGCATGTGTGCAGGGCGTGCCTGCGGTGGTGAGTGCGGCACGCAGCCGCTTGGCCTGCGCCTTGAGGGCCTGGCGCGAAGGCAGGGGGATATCCATATCCGTCTCCTTTGACCGGTCGCGAGATTGCGTCGTTCGGGGCTCCGCATTGCCGAAAGCTGCGACCGAAAGAAGGGTCGGCGTGTCAGGACTTCACCACGTGGCGGAGGGCAGGGGCCTGATCCCCGGAGCGCTCCACCTATGCCCTCGGCGCGCCATTTGCAACCCGGCCCTTCGGGGAGGATTTCTTGGGGACAGAGACGGATGGACCGTGGCGTGCGAATCCACGGGTCTGCCCAGTGGAGTAAGGCGGGTGTGTCGTCCGCCCTAGCCGTCGATGCGCGCGCCCATGATGGCGATGGCCTGTTGATAGACCGTGGCAGCGTTCCATTGCTTGATCACTGCGAAATTCGGCTGGCCCTCTTGATAGCCGCGCCCGGGTTTCCAGCCCTTTTGCCGCAGGAAATTCGCGGTCGAGGCCAGCGCGTCGGTCTGGTTGTAGAGATCCACGCGCCCGTCGCCATTGGCATCCACGCCGTAGGTCAGCGCGTTGCCGGGCAGGAATTGCGTGTGCCCCAGTTCACCATGTTTCGCCCCCTTGGTCGCGCCGGTGATCGAGCCCTGATCCACCAGCTTGAGCGCGCCGATGGCGTGTGGTTCGAAAAAATCCGAACGGCGGCAATCGTAGGTCAGCGTCACGATGGCCGACACGACCGAGCTGTCGCCCATGAACCCGCCAAACGCCGTTTCCATCCCGTGGATCGCGATCAGCACACCTGCCGGCACACCGTATTGCCGTTCGAGGGCGGCGTAGAAGTCCGGATTGCGCGCCTTGCGCTTGCGCCCCTGGGCCACGATCGTGTCGGCCCCGCGGATCTGCATGAACTTTGCAAGGGAATAGCGGAACGACTTCTGGTTCCGGTCCGCGTTGATCGTGCGTTGCGCGTATTGCGCACGGGCCAGCGCATCAAGGCCCGGACCCTTGACGCCCGCCTTGCGCGCGGTCTGGGCAAAGCCCGCCTTCCACGCATCGAACCCGGACGCGGTGTTGCCGCATTGCGCCGCTGCACCCGTTGCCACCACCATGCCCAGAACCGCGGCACATCCCGCATGTTTGCAGATCATCGACTGCCCCCCTTACGTCACGTCTGGTCAGCCTAGCGTGAATTGGGCGGCGGCCCAAGGGGGCAGAGGTTCAGAACAGGAAATCCGCCGCTTCCAGATCTGTGATGGTCACACCGGTCAGCGTGATCTCGCCGTCGCGCGCGCCGCGCAGCACGTCGAGGTCGATCACCAGCCCGTCGGCGTTGTCGCTGAGTGCGCCGCTGAGTTTCAGGCGGTTGAGGTTCTGGAGGCCAAAGGCCGTCATGTCCAGCACATCCGCGCCGTCGCCGAAATCGGTGATCGTGTCGCTGCCATTGCGGCGCAGGGCCACCACGAAGGCGTCGGCATCCGCACCGCCGGTCAGCGTGTCGTCGTCACGCCCGCCATCCAGCGTGTCGTTGCCTGCGCCGCCGTCCAGGACGTCGTTGCGCGATCCGCCAAAGAGCAGGTCGTCGCCCGTGCCCGCATCGAGAAAATCCGAGAAGTCGCCGCCCTTGAGAGTGTCGTTCCCGGCACCACCTTCCAGCAGATCCTCGCCGCCCTTGCCCTTGAGAAAGTCGTGATCTGCCCCGCCGAACAGGGCATCGTCGCCCCCGGCACCGATCAGCCGGTCGGTGCCGTCCTCGCCGAACACGCCGACAAGGCTGACCGCGTCGCCCTTGGCCACGTAGCGGTCGGCACCTGTGCCCAGATACACATCTTCGGTTTCAAAGGCCTTGTGGAACACCGTGTCATTGCCCGCGCCGGTGTCGATGACATTGAACACCTGTCCGTTGTTTATGATCAGATCGTCGCCGCCGCGGGTCTGGATTTGTCCGTCCACAAAGGCTCCGCTGTCGATGGTGATGCGGTCTCCGAATGAGGCGGAGCCGCGGATGGCGACCGTGTCGCTGGTGATGGCATCCGAAATGGTGATCCTGCCACCGGGCGCGGTGTCCCACGCGATGTCGATTGCCATGTCGGCCTGAATGGCACCGGAAACGATATGCCCATCGCTGCGCGCCTGTATGCCCAGCGTGCCCAGAATAACACCTGTGCTGTGGAACATGGCCTGTGCGCCATCCAGAATGAGGGCAGGGGCGATGACCGTGCCGCCCAGGCCGCCGGTGATGAAATGTGTATTGCTGATGACCGCATGATCGCCCGAAACATGGATCCCGGGTCCGTCCAGGAACGTGTCATTGTGCAGCGTGAACCGGTCGCCCAGAACCTCGAGCACCGGCGCGCTGCCCGACGAAAAGATGGTCGAGGCGGTTCGATCCGTCAGCGTCAGCGTCACCTCATGGGCGTCTTCTCCGACACGGATCGCGCCGCCGCCGACACCATCTGGAATGCCGAAATTCAGCATCACGCCGGACACGTGCAAATCCGCACCACTTCCTACCACATCCAGCAGCCAATCGGCATCGTCATTGCGGTGCGTCACACCGGCCAGCAGGTTGTAGGTGTCGCCGGTCTGCAATGTGAACAGGTCGTCCGTGTCGGCGGAAATCAGGAAATCGGTCATGGGGTCACTCGCAAACGGGTCGGGAAAACGGGATGGCGCTTTGGGCGGCGCCTGATCTCAAGACCCTGACTTGGCCTGTCTCAGTTCGGCCTGGAACTTGGCCCTGATCAGGGCCACGCAATCGGTGGACTTGCACCGGTCCAGCTTGGCCGCTGCGGTCTCGCCGATGGCGGGGTAGCCTTCGGCGCTGGATTCGAACAGGATTACCCCCCGCACATTGTCGCGCATGACATCGACCATCGAAGTGTTTTCGGTCCGGTCCAGGAATGCCTCGAGCTTGGCCTCTTTTTCCGGATCGGTCCCGTCCTGGTCCTGCAGCTGCCGTTGAACAATCTTCCGAGCAAGAAAAAAGGCCAGGTCATTGCCGGATTCCGGCTCGCCCGGGGTTTGCAGCTCTCGCTCGGTCTTCCATTCGGCAAGGGCGACATAAAGCCGGTCGGGCGGGACCATCAGCATCGTGATCATGCCGGCCGTCAGGACCAGCGCAAAGACAACTGCGATGGTGACGGCAATCAGGTTCACACCGCTGCCCTTGCGAGGGGGGCGTCCGCCGCCACTGCCACCAGCGGTGGGCCGGGGCGGTTCACCGGGCGGCGCCACGTCGTGCGCCCCCCGTTTGTGGGCGTGGGCCTTTTCCAGCCGTGCGATACGGTCCTGAAAGCTTTGGTGAGACTGATCCATCTGCCGAATACCTGAGCCTGTTGCGGTTCGTTGCAGGCAAAGTCGCAGAGGGTTGAGACCGAAATGCGGCACGAAACGGGAATTTTCGCGCAAAAGGCGAAGCGCGGCACAGGGGCGTTGCCTGTGCCAGCACCCGTTCCGGTACAACGACCGCGCCGTCAGAACAGGAAGTCGGTCGCGTCCATGTCCGCCACCTGCACACCAACCAGCCGCAGGCTGCCCGATCCGCCGGCCAGCGCCAGATCGATCACCACGGCATCGAAATCGTTGGACATCGCACCGGTCTGATCGAACTTGTTGAAATTCTGCAGCCCCAGGCCGGTCAGATCGACCACGTCCGATCCGTCCTGGAAATCCGTCACCTCGTCATCGCCATTGCCGACGCGCCGCATCACGAACGTATCGTCGCCGCCCGCACCGGTGATGGTGTCGTCGCCCTTGCCACCGATCAGCAGATCGCTGCGCCCGCCGCCGTCAATTTCGTCGTCGCCGCTGCCCCCGCGGATCGTGTCAAAGCCTGCGCCGCCCAGCAGCATGTCGTCGCCGCCGTAGCCGTGGATCTCGTCGTCGTCGTTCTGCCCGTCGATGTCGTCGTTGCCTTGCGACCCGCGCACAACGTCGTTGCCGTCACCCGTCGTGATGTCGCCGGTGGTGGTGCCCCAGCGGGTGTTGAACACATCGTCACCCGCACCCAGCAGCACGTCGCCATCGATCAGGCCCGAATTGCGCAGCACGTCCGCACCGTCGGACATGTCCACCAGCCCGATCAGGTCGCCGCTGTTGTCGACCATGCTGGTGGCGACGGTGCCGGTCAGGTTCAGGGAAAAACCGTCCCCTGTGATGGTGCCGCTGTTGTTGACTATGATCTCGTTTGCCGTCGATACGCGCACGCCGCCGGTTTTGCCCTCGATCAGGCCGCTGTTGCCAAGGAAAATGTCGGTAACACTGCCACCGAGCAGTTCGACGGCATCGAAATTGCTCAGGATATCACCGGAATGCACCACATCGATCTGCGAACCCGCACCGGTCGCCAGAACCTGGACGGCTTCGTCAGCGGTTGTAATGCGCCCGGACAGGATGAGTTCCAGCCGGGCATCGTTGTTCGAGGTCAGCACGTCGATCCCGCGAAAGGCGGACTGGATGTTTCCGGCACTGGTCAACCGCAACAGATCGCCGACGGGCAGATACAGGGCAGTATGGGCGGATGATCCGCTGCCGGTGGTGACAATGTTCGCGCCTTCGGTGATCGCGATATTGGTCCGGTTGAGATTGACGCCCCGGATGCCAGCACCGGCGGACGCCAGAAGATCGCCCGCCACAAGAACGCCCGAGTTATCGCTCAAGGTAACAGCGGAGCCGGACGTGACTTGTATGCTGCCGTTGCTGCCGACGATGCCGGTCTCTGAGTTGATCAATGCCTGACCGACGGTGATGGGTCCGGTAATATTGAAACTGGCCATGTCAAATCTCCTTTTGGGTTCAAAACGGGAGGCGAGTCCGCGGCCATCTTAACAGATTTCGCCCGCGCGGCGGCGAACAGGTGTCATGCCGCGCAGGCGCAGGGTCGGAAGACGAAGGCGATGGCGTCCACACCGGCCGGGTCGGCTTTGCCCGGATTGACGTCGATTGTCGCGAGGGGGGCGCGCAGACCGACACGCCACAGGTGGCGCCGAGTGTCCGTGTGCCATGCGCATATCACGATTGCACCGTTCCGGCCTGTGCCGGACGGCGAACGTGTTGGATGTTCAGCGGGTTGCACGCCCGTCGCAGCGGGCCGCTGCGGATGCGGCCACGCGTTTTCAGGGGTCTGCGGCAACTGCGTCGTTCAAACAAAAAGGCGCCCCGAAAAGGGACGCCCAAATGCCAGCAGCGGCCGCAGGGTTCAGCAGCTGTAGTACATGCCGAACTCGACCGGATGCGGCGTGTGCTCGTAGGTTTCGATCTCTTCCATCTTGAGCTCGATATAGCCTTCGATCTGGTCCTTGGTGAACACGTCACCGGCCAGCAGAAAGTCCATGTCGGCCTCCAGCTCTTCCATCGCTTCGCGCAGGGAACCACAGACGGTCGGGATACCGGCCAGCTCTTCGGCGGGCAGATCGTACAGGTTCTTGTCCATGGCTTCGCCCGGATCGACCTTGTTGTTGATGCCGTCCAGACCGGCCATCAGCAGCGCGGCAAAGCACAGGTAGGGGTTGGCGGACGGGTCGGGGAAACGCGCCTCGACCCGCTTGGCCTTGGGCGACTCGGTCCACGGGATCCGCACACAGCCCGACCGGTTGCGGGCCGAATAGGCGCGCAGCACAGGGGCCTCGAAACCGGGGATCAGGCGCTTGTAGCTGTTGGTCGACGGGTTGGTGAACGCGTTCAGCGCCTTGGCGTGTTTCAGAACGCCACCGATGAACCATAGTGCCTCGTTCGACAGATCGGCGTATTTGTCGCCTGCGAACAGGGGCTTGCCGTCTTTCCAGATCGACATGTTGACGTGCATGCCGGTGCCGTTGTCGCCCGCGATGGGCTTGGGCATGAACGTGGCCGACTTGCCATAGGCAGCGGCGACGTTGTGGATGACGTACTTGTATTTCTGCAACTCGTCGGCCTGCTTGGTCAGGCTGTCAAAGATCAGGCCCAGTTCGTGCTGGCACGAGGCCACCTCGTGGTGGTGCTTGTCGACCTTCATGCCCAGACGTTTCATGGTGCTCAGCATTTCCGAACGCAGGTCCTGGCTTTCGTCCGTGGGGTTCACGGGGAAGTAACCGCCCTTGACGCCGGGACGGTGGCCCATGTTGCCCATCTCGTATTCGGTGTCGGTGTTCCACGACGCGTCCGTTGCATCAACTTCGTAGGACACCTTGTTGATTGCGTTCGAAAAACGGACATCATCGAACAGGAAAAATTCAGCCTCGGGACCCATATAGGCCACATCGCCGATGCCGGTCGATTTCAGATAGGCCTCGGCCTTTTCGGCGGTGCCGCGCGGGTCGCGGTCATAGGCTTCACCGGTGTCGGGTTCCACGATAGAGCAGTGCACGCAGATCGTCTTTTCCGCATAGAACGGATCGACATAGGCGCTGTCCTGGTCGGGCATCAGCTTCATGTCCGACGCTTCGATCGACTTCCAGCCCGCGATGGACGAGCCGTCGAACATGAAGCCTTCCTCGAGAAAGTCTTCGTCGACCTGGTCGGCCATGACGGTCACGTGCTGCAACTTGCCGCGCGGGTCGGTGAAACGGATGTCGACGTATTCCGCGTCTTCTTCCTTGATCATGTCGAGAACGGGGTTAGCCATGTCCGGGTAATCCTTCCTGTACTTGGGTAGAGTTTAGAGCGCGTCCGAGCCGGTTTCGCCGGTACGGATGCGGATGGTTTGTTCGATGGAGGAGACAAAGATCTTGCCGTCCCCGATTTTCTCGGTCTTGGCCGCGTCCACGATGGCGGCGATGGCGGCGTCGACCTGATCGTCGTCCAGCACCACTTCGACTTTGACCTTGGGCAGGAAATCGACCACGTATTCGGCACCGCGATAAAGCTCCGTGTGGCCCTTCTGGCGGCCGAAGCCCTTGACCTCGATCACGCTCAGGCCCTGCACACCCACATCCTGCAGCGCTTCCTTGACCTCATCGAGTTTGAACGGCTTGATGACGGCTTCGATCTTTTTCATGGGGTGGCCTCCCTTGGCGTGTCTTGCTGTTGCTCTGGATCATTTGTGGTTTGGGGCGTCCATGGGATGCGGTAGAGATTGCAGGCACGGCGCTGTCATTTGCGATATCGCGGTGAAGTATTGTGCGCAACGCACAAAAAGTAAGCAGAATTGAATCGCTGAGGTTTTAGGCATGACCGAGTTGCTGACAGCCGCCCAGATGCGCGCAATCGAGACCGCGGCCATCGAGTCGGGATCCGTTACGGGGCTGGAGTTGATGGAGCGTGCCGGTGCGGGCGTGGTCGAGGCCGTGCTGGAAGAATGGCCCGAATTGGCGACGGGCGCGCACCGCGCTGTGGTGCTGTGCGGGCCGGGCAACAATGGCGGCGACGGGTTTGTGGTGGCGCGACTGTTGATGGCGCGCGGGTGGGAGGTGGAGGTGTATCTTTACGGCGATGCCACAAAACTGCCGCCGGATGCAAAGACCAACCATGACCGATGGCGCGAATGCGGCGGTATCGTCACACCCCTGACAGACCAAGAGATTTCTTCGGGCGCGCCCGATCTTGTTGTCGATGCGCTGTTCGGAACCGGCCTGACCCGCCCGGTAGAAGGGTTGTCCGACCTGTTTCTTGACCTCAACGAGGAAGCCCTGCGCGCGCGCAGTTACAACTTCCCCAATTGCCGGGTGACCTGTATCGACCTGCCAACCGGTTTGTGCAGCGACAGCGGGCGCATCATCGAAACCGCTTGTGAAACGGACGACGCGCGGTGGTTGCGGCCAACCTCCCTTTGCGGGCAATTGACGGTGACCTTCCACAGTATGAAGCTTGGCCACATCCTCGCCGACGGGCCATATGCGTGCGGCAAAGTCGTGATCAAGGACATCGGCCTGCCCGTCTCTGTTCCAGAAAAATCCCCGCCGGAGGCATAAAATCTCTTTCGCAACACGCATAACCCGCGCCACGCTGCCCAATCTGGACAAATCCGTCGGTCAAAAGTTCGACCACGGCCACGCGCTGATCCTGTCAGGTGGCCCCGGGCGCACCGGGGCTGCGCGTCTCGCCGCGCGCGGCGCGCTGCGGATCGGCGCGGGGCTGGTGACATTGGGCGTGCCGCCCCCGGCGCAGATGGAGGCCGCATCCCATATCACGGCCCTGATGCTGAAACGGGTTTCCAATGCCGACGGGCTGAACGCGGTGCTGGAGGATGACCGGATCAACGCGCTGTGCCTGGGGCCGGGGTTGGGGCTGGATGATGACGCCGCATCGCTGGTGGAGACGGTGCTGGGCGCAGGACACCTGCGCCTTACGCGCCATGTGGTCTTTGACGCGGATGCCCTGACCCTGATCGCACGGGATCCTGCGCGGATGGCGGCGTTGAACGCACACGCCGTGCTCACGCCCCACGGCGGCGAATTCGCGCGCCTTTTTCCCGATATCGCCGAGAAACTTGCGGCGGTGCCGGACCGAGGTCCGGCTTACAGCAAGGTCGACGCGACCCGCGACGCGGCGGCACGCTGCGGGGCTGTGGTGTTGTTCAAGGGGCCGGATACGGTGATTGCCCATCCAGATGGGCGCTGCTCTGTCCATGCCGCGGCTTACGGGCGCGAGGCCCCGTGGCTGGCGACGGCGGGGGCAGGGGACGTGCTGGCGGGGTTCATCACCGGGCTGCTGGCGCGCGGGTCCGATCCGTTGGAGGCCGCTGAAACCGCCGCCTGGCTGCATGTCGAATGCGCGCGGCAATTCGGACCGGGCCTGATCGCCGAGGATCTGCCGGAGATTTTGCCGCAGGTCCTGCGGATGCTGCTGGACTGAGCACGCGACCATATCCATGCGTTCCAGCGGGCCAGGACTGCCAGACGGTAAAAGCCAGTCAAAGCCGGTTGGGTGTCTCTGAGATATGCCTTGCCGACGCGCAGGCGGGGCGTAGGAAAGACAAGGAAGGCAAATGACGATGCGCCCACATCACCCGTGGTCAACCCCGACGCGATGAGCCCTCGGCACCGACCTATTGGACAATCCAGACGTCAAAAGACGTTCTCGCCGTCCCATACCCGGTTTCGTAGGTATATCTGGTTGTGCCGTACACACCCAGAATGCGTGCGCCACGTTGCCAGCCGATCCTCTGTTTCTTGCGTCGATCGAGATACCGGACCTTCTTGAACCCTTGAGCCGCGAGGGTTTCCAACACAGTTGACTGCACTGCATCTTCCTGGGCCTGCGCTTGCGATCGCAACATGGGCGCTCTGAACAACCATGCGTCGCACCCGATGTCTCTCCGGGACGAGACATGCATTTCGAAACTGAAACGGTCGTTCGACAGGATCGAAAACGGAATGACTTCCAGCCGCACTCTGCCCGATCTTTTGATTTCGTACCCGCGTGCGACGAAAGGGGTGGGATCAAAGGACTGCGACGCGATGTAGGACAGACATTCCGTCAGCATGACCTTGGTTTCCGCCTTGATCCGCTGCGTGTCGGCGTGAACGACAGAAGCTGAGGCAGTGAAAAACAGAAGTGCAATTGCATACCGGAGGAAACTGGTCACGGAAAACGTCCTTTCGCGGCGTGTGTTGCGTGGTTTCCGCAGAGGTGTATCAACGCGGCCGGTTCATGTCTCGTCGAATTTCCGCACTGCCTGTACCTGCGGCAACCTGCCCCGTAGGACACCATCCCGAACACGCGTTTTTCACGCGCGAAGCGGCGTCCTTGGCTTCAATCGGCCAAGGTCAGACAAAGTTGCGCGTGTGCTAGGCCGCCCGCACCGCCTTGGCCGCCATGGCGGGCACGGACAGTTCAAGGCCGTCGGCGTAGATGACGTATGGTGCGTCGAACCCGAGCTTGACCAGCGTCATCTCCCGTGGACCCAGCGACGTGATGTATTCGTCGTCGATCAGACAGCCCGCAGGCATCACCGCCTGTGCCGCGCCGCGCAGGGCCTTGGCCCGCCAGTCGCGCACCAGCACCATCTGGCTGGCGGGCATCATGACGTTGTGCTGCGGCCGCGTGTGCCCCAGCGAACCGGCGGCGATTTTCACGGCCTCGGCTGTCATGCGGACGGTTTCGACCGACGTCAGTTTTACCATGCCTGCGTTGCGGGTGATGATGCGATCGCCGGGCGACAGATATTCGACCGGAATTTCGCCATCGGCGGTCAGCACGATGGCGCCGGCCACAAGGCCGACATGGGATATGGATGTGCGTGTGGCCGGGGTTTCCCCGTCCGATACACGCCCGACCGTTTTCGGTTTCATGGCGTCTCTTTCTTGCAACCTGCCTCTAGGTTGATGCCAGAATACCCCAACATGCGGTTAATGTCGCGCATTTTCTGGTGCATACCCCCTCGCCACCCGGGGCGCGCTTTGCTATTCGGACGACGTTGCGGGCGTGGCGGAATTGGTAGACGCACCAGATTTAGGTTCTGGCGCCGCAAGGTGTGGGAGTTCGAGTCTCCCCGCCCGCACCATTTTTCTGACGTCAAATGCCGCGGGCGTCTCGTTGACTGAGTTCGCCCTGTGTTCGAACCGGCGCACCCGCGTCCATGGGGTGCAGATGCCGCACCATGTCCGTCAACTCCCGTAGTCCGAAGGGACGGCGCAGCACCCAGCGCAGGTTGGCGGCCATCCCGAACAACTCTCCCCTCGGAAACAGCCTGCTGCCGGTGACAAAGATCACTTGCGCACCGGGCGCGGACAGGACCGCGCAATCCGCCACGTTCGTCGTCACCGACCCGTCCACCACAAGTTCCAGAACCAGCAACACAGGCTTGGTCGTGCGCATGTAGGCAATCGCCGTCTGCGCGCTGTCGGTGGCAAACACATCGTATCCGCACACCTCAAGCGCGCGGGACAGCGCAAAGCGCAGTGCGGGGTCATCCTGTAGAACCAGTACCAGTGACATCGCGAACTCCGAACAACTGGACCGACGGTACGGTCCGCGCAATGAATTCTGAAATAACCCACCGCGCGGAGCGGCGATAAATCGCGCGATTGCAATGGCTTGTCTGTTGCGCGCCCCGGGCGGAGGCCGTGCGCCGTGCGGGTCGGTTGCGCGCTTGGCCGATTCCGGTGCCCTGCGCGAGGCAGGGGAATTGTTCCACCCGGCGCCTTGGGCCTTGCACCTTGCACGCACGCTGCATAGAAGGGCGCGAATTTCCGATCAGCCCCCGTGATCCGGGGGCCCATATGCTATGGGAGCACACATGCAGGTCACCGAGACGCTGAACGACGGTCTGAAACGCGGTTACAACATCACCGTGACCGCGGACGAGCTGACAGCCAAAGTCGACGAAAAGCTGGCCGAAGCCCAGCCCGAGGTCGAGATGAAGGGCTTTCGCAAGGGCAAGGTGCCCATGGCGCTGCTGAAAAAGCAGTTTGGCCAGCGTCTGCTGGGCGAGGCGATGCAGGAAACGATCGACGGTGCGATGGCCGACCACTTCGAGGAATCCGGCGACCGTCCTGCCATGCAGCCCGAGGTCAAGGTGACCAACGAGGACTGGAAAGAGGGCGACGACATCGAGGTCGAGATGTCCTATGAAGCGCTGCCCGCGATCCCGGATGTGGATATGGCCAAGCTCAAGCTGGAGCGTCTGGTGGTCAAGGCCGACGACGCGGCGGTGGACGAAACGCTGGGCTCGCTGGCCGAGAACGCGCAGGACTTCAAGGCCCGCAAGAAAGGGTCCAAGGCCAAGGACGGCGACCAGGTGGTCATCGATTTCCTGGGCAAGGTCGACAACGTGCCTTTTGACGGTGGTGCAGCAGAGGACTATCCGCTGGTGCTGGGCTCCAACTCGTTCATCCCCGGTTTCGAGGAACAGCTGGTTGGCACGAAAGCAGGTGAAGAAAAGGCCGTAACCGTTTCTTTCCCCGAGGATTATCAGGCCGAGAACCTGGCCGGTAAAGAGGCCGTGTTCGACTGCACCATCAAAGAGGTCAAGGAACCCGTCGCCGCCGAGATCAACGACGATCTGGCGCAGAAATACGGGGCCGAGGACCTGGCCGGTCTGAAAACCCGCATCGCAGAACAGCTCGAGGGTGAGTATTCGGGCGCTGCCCGCGCCGTGATGAAACGCGCCCTGCTGGACGAACTGGACAAGGCCGTGTCGTTCGACCTGCCCCCCAGCCTGGTCGAGGCCGAAGCCAAGCAGATCGCACACCAGCTGTGGCACGAGGACAACCCGGACGTCGAGGGCCACGACCACCCCGAGATCGAGCCCACGGACGAGCACAAGACCCTGGCCGAGCGCCGCGTGCGTCTTGGGCTGCTGCTGGCCGATGTGGGTCAAAAGGCCGAGGTCGAGATCACCGATGCCGAAATGAGCCAGGCTGTGATGCAGCAGGCCCGCCAGTATCCGGGCCAGGAACGTCAGTTCTTTGAGTTCGTGCAGCAGAACCCGCAGATGCAGCAGCAACTGCGCGCGCCCCTGTTCGAGGACAAGGTGGTCGACCACATCGTGGAAAACGCAACCGTGACCGAAAAAGAGGTCAGCAAGGACGACCTGCAAAAGGCGGTGGAAGCTCTCGAAGACGATTGATCCCGCGGCGCACGCGCTGCCTCACGGAATTGCAGGGGGCCGCTTTCGAAGCGGCCCTTTTTCATTGCAGCGCGTCGAAGGCGGTTCAGAACGCGCGCAGATCGTCCAGCGTGTAGGTTGTCGACACCGGAAAATCCGGGTCGGGCTGATAGGCGCGGTCCGGGACCAGACAACCCAGCCCGCAGACCTGCCGCGCGATGCGGTTGCGCGCATCCACGTACCACATGCGCCCGCCCGGAGTGGCGATATAGCCGTCGGTGCCGTCTTCGATATCGGTGGCCATATCCTCGAATGACGGGATTTCGGTCAGGTATTCGGGGTTCCACGCGCCGTGCGTGTGGTACGAGGCAAGCACCGTGAAATCCACGTTCTGCGGCGCGGGCGGCAGGCAGGACGACGCGCGCCCGCGGCGGGGTTCCGATGCCACCAGCGTGCCATCGGCATCCAGCCCGATCAGCCCGCAAAATTCCCGCGCCTCGGCGATCGAGGCAGGCTGTATGTCGTTGAAGATACGCGACATGAACGCGATTTCAGCGGGGCTTTGGGGGGTGGCACGCGGGGCCATGACGATGCTGTCCACATCTTCGACCACGCAGGCAGACAGAAACAGGCAGGCAACAAGGATCAATCGGGTCATGACCGCGATAAAGACAGGGGCAGCCCGCGCTGTCCAGTGATGTCAGCGCCATCCGCGCGGGGCGCGGCGGCTAATCGCTGAACCGTGCCCGCACGGTTTCAATATCCAGTCTGTTCTCTTTCAGCGCCTCGGGTTCCCATTCGCTGCGCTCGGCTTCGAAGAAATCGCCGCCATAGACATGCAGGGCCCCCGTCAGCCGCGGAATCGGGTTGGTCACGGAATGGATGATGTCCGGCCCCATCGGGCACACGTCGCCCGTGGACAGGGCTTGTGCGCCAGCCGCTTCGATCAGCCCGTCGGGGTGATCCTTGATCCGCCGCCAGAATATGTTGTCCTCGCGCCCGCCATAGATGCCGATCACGGCCCACATTTCGTGATTGTGGGGCGGGATGGTCATCGACGGCTTCCAGGCGAGGTTGAGGATGGTCAGGTCGCTGGACTGGTAGATCGGCCAGACGCCGGGTTCTGTTGGCGCGCCCAGCGTGGCGCGCACCGCGTCAGGGGCGGACATTGCGCGGCGCATGTGTTCGGTGACGGTCTTGTGGGTCGGGTCCTGATCCACCGCAGCGCGGCAATCGGCGACAAACCTGTCCAGGTCAAACATGGGAAACCCCCTTTAACCCGCCCCGAGCGAGATCATAGTGCTTTATGCTGCGTGCCTCTACCAGTTCGGCCTCGGCGGCGTCGATATGGGGTGTGGTGTAGTCTTCGCCGGCAAAGGCCTTGAGCGCCGCCAGATCGCGCCACACCATCACAAAGCTGAACTCGCGCGGGCTGTCGGCGCGGGCGTGGCCGGGCAGCACCGCGACAATGCCGTCCGTGGACCGCATCAGCGGGATGGCGGTGTGGTCAAAGAATGCGTGAAATGCGTCCTCTTTCCCCGGTCTGGTGGTGACTTGGAAGATGCGCATGATCATGTGGACGGCCTCCGTCGGTTGCGGCCTTGTCCTGTTTACCTGCCCCCTGCGCCTGCATCATAGCACGCATCGGGCGCCAGGTCTGCGACAGGTGCGCAAGGAAAAGGCCGCGCTCCAGGGAACGCGGCCTTGTCAGTCTGGTCGGATGGATCGGGATTACGACCTGGTGTCGTCGTCCTCGGTGGTTTCGGTCGCTTCGGCGTCGCCCTCTTCGGTGGCGATCCCTGCGGCTTCGGCCAGCTCTTCGTCGTCGGATGCTGCGGCACCGATGTCGTCAAAGAGTTCCTGGATCTCGAATTCCGCGGCAGCTTCCTCTTCGGCGGCCAGTTCCTGGATCGATTTGCCTGAGGCCTGCAATTCGGCCTCTTCTTCGGAGCGCGCCACGTTCAGCTTGATCACCACGTCGACCTCGGGGTGCAGGGTCACGTGCACGTCGTGCAGACCCAGTTCCTTGATCGGGCGGGGGATCACGACCTGTTTGCGGTCGATCGAGAAACCATCGGCGGTGGCCACGTCAGCGGCGTCACGGGTGGTGACGGAGCCATAGAGGTTGCCGCCGTCCGATGCCTGGCGAATCACGATGAACTGCTGGCCGTCCAGCTTGTCACCCAGCGCTTCGGCTTCCTTGCGGGTTTCCAGGTTGCGGGCCTCGAGTTGCGCCTTGCGCGTTTCGAAATCGGCGATGTTGCTGGCCGAGGCGGTCAGCGCCTTTTTCTGCGGCAGCAGGAAGTTGCGCGCATAGCCGGGTTTGACGTCGACGACGTCGCCCATCTGGCCCAGCTTGGCCACACGTTCGAGAAGGATCACTTGCATGTCAGTATCTCCTTACTTCACGGCATAGGGCAGCAGGGCGAGGAAGCGGGCGCGTTTGATGGCGCGGGCCAGTTCACGCTGCTTCTTGGCCGAGACGGCGGTGATGCGGCTGGGCACGATCTTGCCCCGCTCGCTGATATAGCGTTGCAGCAGGCGCGTGTCCTTGTAGTCGATCTTGGGCGCGTTTTCGCCCGAGAAGGGACAGACCTTGCGGCGACGGAAAAACGGTTTTGCAGCCATGACTTAGCTCCCTATCCTTAGCGGCGCTCGCGACGGCCGTCGCGTTCGTCACGTTTCTGCATCTGGATCGACGGGCCCTCGTCATGGGCGTCGACGCGGATCGTCTGTTCACGCATCACGTCGTCGTGCAGACGCATCAGGCGGCGCATTTCCTCGATCGCCTCGGCGGGTGCATCAGAGCGCATGAAGGCATAGTGCCCCTTGCGGTTCTTGTTGATCTTGTAGGCCATCGTCTTGACGCCCCAGTATTCGTGATCAACCACTTTGCCGCCATTGTCGGCAAGAACGCTGGAAAAATGTTCGATGAGCCCTTCGGCCTGCGTGTTCGACAGGTCCTGACGGGCAATCATCACATGCTCGTAAAGAGGCATGGATCGTGCTCCACTTCTATCAAGGCGCATTTCATAGACCGATCCAAAAGGGCCCTGCGGCCCCGCCAAGGAAATGCCGTGCCACGCCCGATGCCCCCGTTTGGCCTTGCCAACCTGCCCCAGACGTGTAGA